>CAIXWQ010000488.1 GCA_903923175.1 uncultured delta proteobacterium
CGTCGCCACGCGCGTGAGCAGCTCGTTCCCCTTGGCGTCGTGCACGCGCCGGCCGGTGAGCGCGCGGAACATGGTCGCGCCGAGCGCGTAGAGATCCGCGCGGCCATCGAGATCCGACGCGCCGCGCGCCTGCTCGGGCGGCATGTACGAGAGCGTGCCGAGCATCGTCCCTGCGCGCGTCTTGCCCGCGGCCTCGCTCACGCGCGCGATGCCGAAGTCGAGCACCTTGACCAGGAGCTGGTCGACCGGGAGCTCGCGCGGGCCGACGAGGAACACGTTGTCGGGCTTCAGATCGCGGTGGATGACGCCGTTGGCGTGCGCGGCGGTGAGCACGTCCAGCACGGTCTCCGCGATCGCGAGGACGTCTGCGTCCGGCAGTGCGTGCCCGAGGCGCTGCATGCGCCCGAAGAGCGACTCGCCGTCGAGCAGCTCCATCACCAGGAAGGCCGCGCCGGCGTCCTCGCCCTCGCGCACGACGTCGTCGTCCATCACGCGCACCGCGCTCGGGTGCTCGACGCGGTTGGCGGCGTACCCCTCGCGCAGGAAGCGCTCGCGCACCTCCGGATCGGCCGCGTACTCCGGGTGGAGGATCTTCACCGCACCGCGCGCGGCGTTGCGGTGCAGCCCCTCGTAGACCGCGGCCATCCCGCCCACGCCCAGAAGGCGCTCGAGCCGCCACTTGCCGTCGAGCACCCGCCCGACGCGCGCGGCCGCCAGCGCCTCGTGCTCGTCGCTCATCGCCGCCTCGACCTACCGGCCGCGAAAGCCCCGGACCTTGCGCACGAGCCCGCCGACCAGCTCCGGCGGCACGTCGTTGAAGGCCGGCATGCGCCCCTTGCCGTTCACGATGATCACCGCGAGCTGGTCGTCGGTGAAGGCGTCCTGGAGCTTCGGATCCGACAGATCGGCGGCGCTCACCATCGGCCCCGAGGGGCCGTCGCCGTGCCCCTGCGGGCCGTGGCACTTCTGGCACTTGCTCTGCCACGCCGAGTCGACCAGCGAGGCCATGTCGTCGCCCGGCGCCGCGCTCCCGGGTGCGGCCGCCGCGCCCTGGCCGGGGTTGGCGCCCGCGCCGGCGCCACCGCTGGGCTCCTGATCGTGGTCGTCCGCGCGCCACTCACGCGCGGCCTTTCCGCAGCCGGCGAGCGCCAGCAGGGCGGCGAGGAGCGCGGGGAACACGACGGAGCCGACACGAACGGACCGGGGCATGCCGCCTTCGGGTACCAGCGCGGCCCGCTCCGCTCAAGCCCAACCACCGCCCCCATGCCAAACGCCTGCCAGCCGCTCGAAGCACCGAGCCTCGGTTCGGCCCGGTGCCGGACGCGAGCGCCGTGCCGGTGGCGCCGAGCCCCGTGCGTTGAAACCTTCCCGAAACCAAGTGTGACTACACCCCTCGCGAGCACGACGCAGGGCGGCATGGGCCCCCTCGCCGATTCGAGACCGAGCGACCCAGAGGAGCCGATGAAGAAGGTCGAGGCGATCATCAAGCCGTTCAAGCTCGACGAGGTGAAGGACGCCCTCACCGAGGTCGGCGTGCAGGGCATGACGGTGACCGAGGTCAAGGGCTTCGGCCGCACCGGCGGGAAGAAGGAGGTCTACCGCGGCTCGGCGTACGTGGTCGATTTCGTACCCAAAGTGAAGGTCGAGGTCGTCGTCCCCGACGAGATGGTCCACGCGGTGATCGAAGCCATCGAGAAGGCCGCGAAGACCGGCCGGATCGGCGACGGGAAGATCTTCGCGTCGCCCGTCGACGAAGCGGTCCGCATCCGCACCGGCGAGCGCGGCCGCGACGCCATCTGATTTTGCAGTTTAGTAGTTCCCGACGGAGGCAAGCCCCACGATGACTGGCAAAGAAGCCCTCGAGTACGCGAAGAAGAACGGCGCCGTCATGGTCGACCTGAAGTTCGTCGACTTCCTCGGCACGTGGCAGCACACCTCCGTGCCGATCCACCGCCTCGAGGAGTCGAGCTTCGAGGACGGCTTCGGGTTCGACGGGTCGTCGATCCGCGGGTTCCAGCCGATCAACGCGTCGGACATGCTCATCGTCCCCGACGCGACCACGGCGCAGATGGACCCGTTCATGGCGCAGCCGACGCTGAGCCTGATCTGCAACATCTACGACCCGATCTCGAAGCAGACGTACCCGCGCGATCCGCGCTTCATCGCCAAGAAGGCCGAGGCGTACCTCAAGCAGACCGGCATCGGCGACACGTGTTACTGCGGCCCCGAGGCCGAATTCTTCGTGTTCGACACCGTCCGCTTCGCCTCGAAGCAGAACGAGTCGTTCTACTTCCTCGACTCGTCCGAGGGGCACTGGAACTCCGACAAGCCCGGCGGTCTCGGCTACAAGGTCCGCCCGAAGGAGGGCTACTTCCCCGTCTCGCCGGTCGACTCGCTGATGGATCTGCGCACCGAGATGTGCCTGAACCTCGCGAGGGTCGGCATCGAGGTCGAGACGTCGCACCACGAGGTCGCGACGGCCGGCCAGTGCGAGATCGACATGAAGTTCAACTCGCTGGTCAAGATGGCCGACCAGCTGATGTGGTTCAAATACGTGGTGCGCAACACCGCGCTGAAGGCCGGCAAGACGGCGACCTTCATGCCGAAGCCGATCTTCGGCGACAACGGCAGCGGCATGCACGTGCACCAGTCGCTGTGGATGGGCGGCAAGCCGCTCTTCTCCGGTGACGGCTACGCCGGCCTGAGCGAGATGGCGCTCTATTACATCGGCGGCATCATCAAGCACGCGAAGTCGCTCGCGGCGATCACCAACCCGACGACGAACAGCTACCGAAGGCTCGTCCCGGGCTACGAGGCGCCGGTCAACCTCGCGTACTCGTCGCGCAATCGCTCGGCGGCGCTCCGCATCCCGATGTTCTCGCCGAGCCCGAAGGCCAAGCGCGTCGAGGTCCGTTTCCCGGATCCGACCTGCAACGGCTACCTCGCGTTCGCCGCGATGATGATGGCCGGCCTCGACGGCATCCAGAACAAGATCCACCCCGGCGATCCGATGGACAAGAACATCTACGCGCTCTCGCCGGAGGAGCGCAAAGACGTGCCGAGCATGCCGGGCTCGCTCGCCGAGTCGATCGACGCGCTCGAGAAGGATCACGCCTTCCTGCTCAAGGGCGACGTGTTCACGAAGGACGTCATCGAGACCTGGTGCGACTACAAGCGCGCCGAGGAGATCGACCCGGTCCGCCTGCGGCCGACGCCGTACGAGTTCTTCCTCTACTACGACGCGTGAGCCGTACGCGCGCCTGACGCGACGACGCCGGGGCCTTCGCGGGCTCCGGCGTCGCTGCTTTGTTCGCCGGCCGAGCTCGCTACGAGGCGCGCGCCAGCCGTCGACGGCTCTTCAGGACGCGTGCGACCTACGTTCGCCGCCGCCCGAGCGTCGCGCGAAGGCCTCGAGCGCCGGGAGGTTGCGCTCGATCTCTCGCGCGATGAGCTGCTGGGCTGCGTCCGAGTCGAGGCGCGCGTCGAGCGCGATGCCGAGCTCGCTCTCGCCGTTCGTGAAGAAGCCGCCGGGGCTGGCGCTCGAGTCGGCGCCGCCGGCGAAGGCGACCCGGTAGATCGGCACCGGCACGGCACGGCTGCCGACGCCGACGCGAAGGATCTGGATCGGGGTCATGCGAAACAGGTAAGCAGGATCGAGGCGCGCGCAAGCCATGCCTGGGCGCCAGCGCGACCGTGGTATAGGCCACGGTTCGGCGCGCTCGCGGAGCCGCGCGAGGGCGCGCACGTGGACCTCCTCTACTTCGTCCTGCTGGTCGGTGCGCTCGTGCTCGTGCACGAGCTCGGGCACTTCGCCGCCGCGCGAGTGTTCGGGGTGAAGGTGCTCACCTTCTCGATCGGCTTCGGCCCCACGCTGCTCCAGCTGCGCGGCCGCGAGACGCACTACCGCCTCGCGCTGCTCCCGTTCGGTGGCTTCGTGCGACTGCTCGAGGAGCCGCAGCCCGGGCACGCGCATGCGCGCGGCAAGGCGGCCGAGGAGGCCGACGCGAGCGCCGACGAAGGGGCGCTGCGCGAGGAGGACGTCGGCCGGACGCTGCAGGCGCAGGCCATCTGGAAGCGCGTCGTGATCGCGCTGGCGGGGCCGGCGATGAACCTGATCGCCCCCGTGTTCCTGTTCTTCGCGGTGTTCCTCGCGCCCACGCGCTCGGTCTCGCCGATCATCGGGATGGTGCTGGCGGGCTCGCCGGCGGAGGGGGTGCTGCGCCCCGGTGACATGGTCGTCGAGGTCGACGGCGCCGAGATCGACACCTACGCCGACCTGCAGGCGAAGATCGTCGCGAGCCCGGGCAAGAAGCTCCACCTGCGCATCGCGCGCCCGCAGGGCGATCCGCTCCCAGGGCAGCCGCGCGGCAAGGAGGACTACCTCGACGTCGCGGTGGTGCCGCGGGCCGCGAGCGAGCCCAAGGAGCTCGGCGGGACGGCCACCGTCGGTCGCCTCGGGATCGGACCTGCGCAGCTCGCGGCCGCCATCGGCGTGCGCGACGCGAGCTCGCCGGCGTATCGCGCGGGGCTGCGGACGTTCGACGTCATCACCCACGTGGGCGGCGTGGCGACGCCGCGCTTCTCGGACGTGGAGCGTCGGCTGCGCGACAACCTCGGCTCGGCGGTGCCGATCAACTTCATGCGCCCGCGCGCGGTGCCCTGGCCGACCACCGCCGAGGGCGAGGCGCAGACACCGCTGGCCGAGGCGGCCGTCCTCGAGGCGCGCGTCGCCGTCCTGGCGCCGGAGTCGGCCCTCGCCGTCGACGGCCGCGGCCTCGAGCGCGCCGGGATCGAGAACGCCGACCTCTACGTCGCCAGCGTCCCCGAGGGGTCGTCCGAGGATCGCATGGGGCTGCGCCGCGGCGATCGCATCGAGCGCCTCGACGGCGTCGCGGTGCGGTCGTGGCAGGCGTTCGTCGAGGAGCTCGTCCTCGGCGGCGATCGCACGCGCGAGGTCGCGTGGGTCCGCGCCGGCCGGCCGATGACGGGGCTCTTCCGCGTGCGCAAGGAGGAGTGGACCGACGGCGGTGGCGCTGCGGTCGAGCGCTACGTCTTCCGGACCACGCACTGGACGCCCACGCTCCCCTCGCCGCTCGAGGAGGCGGACGCCGACGTCGGTCGCGCGATCAAGCTCGCGTTCGTGGAGACCGGCAGCCTGCTCGAGTACCTCGCCGTGAGCGGCGTGCGGCTCTTCCAGGGGAAGATCTCGGTCGAGGCCATCTCCGGCCCGATCGCGATCTACGACGCCGCCGGTCGCGCCGGCGCGCGGGGCGCCCGCGACTTCGTCTGGGTCATGGCCCTCGTCTCCGCGAACCTCGGCCTGCTCAACCTGCTCCCGATCCCGATCCTCGACGGCGGGCAGCTGCTCTTCTTCGCGATCGAAGGGGTCACCCGGCGGCCGCTGCCGATGCGCGCGCGCGCGGTGATGACGTTCGTCGGGCTGGTGCTCCTCGTCGCGATGATGGCGATCGCGCTCCGCAACGACATCGGACGACACTGGGACGGCTTGTTCAGGCCGTTCCGGAGCGTCTCCCGTTGAGGCGCGCGGCGCCCTCCCCCCACGGTCGCGCGTGCGCTATGCCTCCGGCCGCGATGCGCACGGGCACGGTTGCGTCGCGACGAGGTCGATGATGCCGGCGGATGACGGACGACGCGGGGGCCAGAAGCCGCAGCACGCTGGCAGGCGCGTCGAGGTCGAGGTCACGCGCGCACGCCGCACACCCGCGGCCCCCCCGGCCGAGGCGCGGTCGTCCGCGGAGCCGCGCGCGCCCGAGCCGCCGCGACGCGCGGAGCCCGCCGCTTCTGCTCCCCCCGAATCGAGCGGTGCGCCGAGCTCGCGCCCGCGCATCCTCGAAGCGCCTCCGCTCCGCGTAGCGCCGGTGTCGCATCCGCGACGGGGCGGCGGGGATGGTGGCGGAGGTGGCGGTGGCGGACGCAGGCGTTCGGCGCTTCCGGTCACCGCGCGCAACGTCGCGGCCGAGGTCATCGCGCGGGTCGAGCGCGACGGTGCGTTCGCGGCCGCCGTGCTCGATCACGAGCTACGTCGCGCGGTGCAGCTGTCGCCGCGCGATCGCGCGCTGACCACCGAGCTCGTGTACGGCACGCTGCGGCTCCTGCCGCTCATCGAGCGCTCGGTGATCGCGGCGACGCCGCGTGGCATCGCGACGCTCGACGCCAAGACGCGCGCGCTCGTGCTCGTGGCGGCGTATCAGATCCACTTCACGCGGATCCCCGCGTTCGCCGCGGTCTCCGAGGCGGTCGAGGCCATCCGCATGCTGCGCGGGCGCGCGATCTCGGGCTTCGCCAACGGTGCGCTCCGGCAGGTCGCGCGCACCGCCGAGACCGCGCCGTTGCCGCGCCCGCCGCAGGCCTTCCGCGACGCCACCGCGCCCTGGCTCCGCCGCGCCCTCGAGCGCTCGATCGGGGACGACGCCACCGAGGCGCTCCTGATCGCTGGGCCGCACCCGCCGCCGACCAATCTGCGCGTGCGCGCCCGCGGCGAAGACGAAGCGCTCGTGCGCGACCGCTGGATCGAGCGCCTCCGCGCGGCGAACCCGGGGGCTGAGGTGACGCCCGGCGCCTTCGCGCCGCTGGCGATCCGCGTGCGTGCCGCCGGCGATCCGCAGGCGCTCGAAGGCTTCTCGAGCGGCGATTGGACCATCCAGGAAGAGGGCTCCCAGCTCGTCGCCGAGCTGCTCGGCGCGCGGCCGGGCGATCGCGTCCTCGACGCGTGCGCGGGGCGCGGCAACAAGTCCTCGCTGCTCGCCGAGCGCATCGCGTTCGGGCGCGCCGGCGCCGAGCCCGCGGGGGCGCTCGAGGTCTCCGACGTCCACCCGGAGAAGCTCGGGCGCCTCGTCGCCGAGTTCGCGCGTCTCGGGCTCCCGGCCCCCGCGACCCACGCCATCGACTGGGCGCTCGGCGCCGGTGACCTTGCCGAGAGGAGCTTCGATCGCGTGCTCGTCGACGCGCCGTGCTCGGGCACCGGCACGATCCGGCGTCGCCCGGAGATCCAGACGCGGCGTCAGCCCGCCGATCTCCCTTCGCTCGCCGCGCTCCAGACGAAGATCCTGACGCACGCCGCGGAGGTGGTGAAGCCCGGCGGGCGGCTGCTCTACGCCGTCTGCTCCGTGCTGCGCGACGAGGCCGAGTCGGTCGTGCGGGCCGTCCTCGACGTGAGCCCGTCGCTCGAGCCGGCCCCCTTCGACGCGCCGATCGCGGTCGCGCTCTTTGGTGAAGGGGCCACACAGGGGCGACTCCTCACGCACCTGCACGGGACCGACGCGTACTTCGTCGCGAGCCTGCGCCGGCGCGACTGAGCGGCGGCCCGGCGCTCAGAGCCGGATCGACAGCGCGAACGCCGGCGTCAGGCTCCAGAGCCGCAGATCGACGCTCTGGCCGGGCGTGCCCGTGAGCTCAGCGTGGGCGAAGTCGCGCTCGAGGCCGAGCTCGACGATCGCGCGCACGCGCCGGAAGCCCACGCCGATGCCGACCGTGCCCGCGCCGAAGTAGCGACGGAACGAGTCCGGCGTGCCCTCGGTCGCGGTGGCTTTGGCGTAGTCGAAGCCGAAGAGCGCGCCGAAGTAGGCCGAGACGAGCCCCGCGTCGCTCTGCCAGGCCACGATCAGCGGCACGGTCGCGCCGCCGCCGCGATCGGCGCCGCTCGCCGGGACGAGGCCGTCGTCCTGCCGGGCCTTGAGCAGCATCCGCCCCTCGAGCCCGACCGAGAGCGTGGTCGCCCCGCCCTGCTCGGTGCGCGATTCGAAGAAGAACCATCGACCGCCGACGCCGAGGTCGCGGCCGCCATAACGAAGCGACGCCTCGAGCTGTGGCGTGACGCCGACCTGCGCGCGCACCACCGGCGCGATTCCGGGATGGATGAGCGTCGACTCGGTGAGGCCTGCCGCGTTCTTCGCCGCCGCGTCCGGGCCGGTGCCGGCGTTGCGCGCCGCCACGATCGCGCCGTTGTCGCCCGCGAAGGGGACGATGGCGGCGCCGCCGACCGTCGCGCGCATGTCACCGACGGCCGGGGCGCGCGGCTCCACGAGCAAGGGGCTCGCGGCGGCGCAGCCCGCGAGCGCGCCGGCCAGCGCCACGGACACGACGCGAGCGGTCGCGACGATCAGCCTGCGCACAGGCGTCCTTCGGGCCGCTCGCGTCATCGAGTTCGGGTTCTTCGCGCGACTACTTGCGGAAGCGCGAGGGGTACTCGCCCGAGGTGACGCGGGCCTTGAGCTCGGCGTCGTCGGGGTGGAGCTCGACGGCGCGCTTGACCAGCGCGTCTTCGGTCTCGGTGCGGCCCGGATCGGGCAGGCAGCACTCGACCGGACACACCGCCTGGCACTCCTCGTGGTCGAAGAAGCCGACGCACTCGGTGCAGCGGTCGGGGTCGATCACGTAGACCTCGTCGCCCTGGCTGATCGCGCTGTTCGGGCACTCGGGCTCACACGCGCCACAGTTGATGCACTCGGAAGTGATGTGAGTAGCCATGGTTCTCCGGGTCGGGCGCGGGGGGCGGAGGGCCGTTGCCCTCGATGGATCCCCGCGAAATCGCAGCTTCGTCTAGGGCCGCCGAGGAGCCGGGTCAATCGCGCCCGCACGCGCCGGATCGGCCCGCGTGGCCTTGACTTGGCGCGCGCGTCGCCTACGGTGCCCCGCGCATGCGAGCGTCGCTCACGAGCAAAATCGTCACGCTCGCGGTCTTCGCGGTGCTCGCCCTCGCTGGCACGTCGGGGTGCAAGCCGCAGATCGGCGATGCGTGCACGCTCTCGACCGACTGCAGCACGCTCGGCGATCGCCTCTGCGACACGTCGATGCCTGGCGGTTACTGCACCGTCTTCGGCTGCGAGTCGGGGCAGTGCCCGAACGACTCCGTCTGCGTCGAGATCCACCCGGACTCGACTCGGTTCGCGCGCCGCTTCTGCCTCGCTCCGTGCGGCAAGCCGAGCGACTGCCGCTCGGGGTACGCCTGCGTCCTCCCGTCGGATCGCGACGCGCGCATCCTCGACGTCAGTCCGGTGCACGACAGCGTCTGTTTGCCGTGACCACCACGGGGGTGGAGGCGCCGACGGCGTTTCCGCGCCCGCTCCGGGCGGTCGGCCGGGCAGCGCAAGCGCTCGGCGCGGCGCTCACGACGGTGCTGGGGGTCGCGACGGTCGTGTTCTTCGCCTTCCGGCTCTTGCCCGGCGATCCGGCCGCGCTGGTGCTGGGCGAGGAGGCCGGCGAGGCCGAGCGCGCGGCCCTGCGCCACGCGCTGCACCTCGACGAGTCGCTCGGGCGTCAGTACCTGCGCTTCCTCGGCGAGCTGCTGCACGGTCGCGCGGGCGCTTCGCTCCGGCACGCGGGGCTCGACGCCTTCCGCCTCGTCGGCGACGCGCTCCCCTCGACCGCGCTGCTCGCCACGGTCGCGGTCGCGCTCGGCGCGGTCTGCGGGCTCGTCGCCGCGCTGCTGGCGGTCGGAGGTCGCGGGGCGCTGCGGAGCGTCGCCGATCGCGCGATCGGCCTCGCGGCCTCGGTGCCGCTGCTCGCCTTCGCGCCGGCCGCGACGTGGCTGCTCGCGGTGCGATTTCGCCTGGTGCCCCTTCCCGCCGATCCCGACGCCGGGGCCGCGGGGCTGCTCTTTGCGGCGGGGCTGCTCGCCATCCCCCTCGGCGCCGCCGTCGGGCGCATCGCGCGCGCGTCGCTGCGGGAGGCTGCGCAGGCGCAGTTCCTCCAGGTGGCCCGCGCCAAGGGTCGGAGCGAGGTCGCGGTGTGGCTCGTCCACGCGCTGCCCGTGTGCGTGGGCCCGATCGTGACCGTCGTCGCCGCGCAGCTCGGCGCGCTGCTCGGCGGCGCGATCGTGCTCGAGCGCGTGCTCGAGCGCCGCGGGCTCGGGACGCTGCTGGCCGAGGCGCTGGCCGCGCGCGACCTCCCGGTGCTCCAGGCGACGGTGATCGCGTCCGCGGCGCTGTTCGTCGCCGCGCAAGGGGTCGGCGCGTGGCTGCACTCGGCGGTCGACCCGCGGGCGCGGTGAAGGCGGGGGGCCGGACGTCTTGCGCAAGCTCGCCTTCCCGCTCCTGCTGATCGCCGCCGCTGCGATCGCGCGGCTCGCCCGCAGCGCCGATCCGCGCCGGCTCGACCTCGGGCTCGAGCTCGCGCGCCCGTCGTTCGGCCACCCGCTCGGCTGCGGCGACGGCGGCGTCGATCTGCTCGCGCTCGCCAGCGAGGCGCTCCTCCGCAGCTTGTGGCTCGCGTCGGTCGTCGCGCTGGTGGCGCTGCTGATCGGCACGACGCTCGGCGGGGCGGCGGCGCTCGCCGGCGGGCGACTCGAGGTCACGCTCTCACGTGCGTGCGACGCCGTGCAGGCGTTCCCTTCGTTCGTGCTCGCGCTCGGGATCCTCGCCGCGGTCCCCCACCCGACCCGCGTGCACGTCGCGCTCGTCCTCTCGCTGACGGCGTGGGCCCCGTTCGCGCGGCTCGCGCTCGCCGAGATCCGCGTGGTGCGCGGGCTCGCGTACGTGGAGGCTGCGCGTGCGCTCGGCGGCTCGCGCGCGCGCGTGCTCTTCCGGCACGCCCTCCCCGCGGCGCTGCCGACCGCGCGCGCGCAGCTGGGGACCACCGCGGCCGCCCTGCTGGTCTCGGACGCCGCCCTCGCGTTCCTCGGCGTCGGGCCGAGCGACGGCGTCGCTCTCGGCGCGCTCCTCGATCAGGGGCTCGGCGCCATCGTGCGTGCGCCGCACGTGCTGCTCGTCGGCGCCGGAGCATTGTGCCTCGGGGCGCTCGCGCTCCAGGCGCTCGCCGACGAGGCGAGGTAGCGCCGCCGCGCGCCACAGGGCGCCATCGGGAGGGCTACCGCGACAGCGCGACCGCGACGCTGATGACCGCGATGATCAGCCCGATGACGATGATCACGCCGAGCAGGACCATGGCGGGGCTCGGGCCGCGTCGGAGCAGCACGGTCTCCAGGTCGCGCTCCGCGTTCGGCGACGAGGGCTCGCCCGAGAGCGATCGGAGCGCGCTCGGCTGCGGTGGGAAGAACGACGAGAACTGCGGCGGCGCGCCCGTTCGCGGAGGGTCACCGCGCGGCGTCGTCGAGCCTGGAGCGTCGACCGGGCACCCACAGAAGCCGCAGACGCCGGGCTTTCCGTCGAGCGGGACGAGCACGCGGCCGCCGCAGACCGAGCAGTCGACCTTCGCGATCGTCGGCGGCGGCGCCTTCTTTCGCCGTTGAATGCGCCGGCCCGCCCGCGAGGCC
>CAIXWQ010000489.1 GCA_903923175.1 uncultured delta proteobacterium
CTCCGGCTCCGGCTCCGGCTCCGGCGCCCGCGCCGCTCGCGACCCCCGCTCCGGCCGCCGCCGCTCCGGGCGCCGCGCCGATCCACGACCTGGGCGACACCGGGACGTTCGTGATCGACCAGGTCTCCGGCTTCCGCGGCCGTCTCGGCGGCGGCGTCAGCTACTACGGGCCGCTCGGCGTCGCGTACAACTCGTTCACCACGCCGCTCGCGCCGCAGATCAGCGGCGGCTCGATCACCACCACCGAGCGATCGATCAGCGGGACCTCGATCTGGCTCGCGCCGAGCATCGACTACTTCTTCGCGCCGAACGTGTCGGTCGGCGGGCTCTTCGCCGCGGACACGACCTTCGGCGGCTACACCGAGAACACCACCGTGACGGCGACCAACGGCTCGGTCACCAAGAACCCCGAGCAGAAGGGGGATCTGCCGACCACCGTGTCGTTCACGATCATGCCGCGCATCGGCTACTTCTTCCGCATCAACGACCGCATCTCGATCTGGCCGCGCGCCGCCCTTGGCTACTTCTACGGCTCGAACAAGAGCTTCTACAACGACGCCGCCGGCGGCAGCGCGAAGCAGAGCGTGTCGGTCTGGCTCGCCGAGCTCGACGCGGCGTTCATCTATCAGGTCACCGACAACGTCTTCTTCCGCGTGGCCCCCGGCGTCGCCTTCTCGATGAGCGGCAGCGGCAGCGTCAGCGCGACGGGCGTGGCCGACCAGAGCGGCGACGGCAAGGCGTTCCAGTTCGAGCTGACCTCGGGCTTCGGCGCCAATTTCAATCTGTGATACGGCTCGCGCCATGAGCCAGCCGAAACGCGTGTCGCCCGCGGAAGCGCAGCAGTTGGTCGAGCAGGGGTGGACGTTCCTCGACGTCCGCAGCGAGCCCGAATTCGCCGACGAGCACCCCGCGGGGGCGTTCAACGTCCCGCTCATGCACATGGGTCCGACCGGCATGACGCCGAACCCGGACTTCGTCGCGGTCGTCGAGGCGAGCTTCGCGAAGGACGCGCAGCTCGTCCTCGGCTGTCGCTCCGGTGGCCGCTCGCTGCGCGCGCTGCAGATGCTCCAGCAGCGCGGCTACGCGAACCTGGTCGATCAGCGCGCCGGCTTCGAAGGCGCGCGCGACGCGTTCGGCGGGAACGTGGAGCCCGGGTGGAAGCCCGCGGGGCTGCCGACCGAGCGCGGCGACGGCGGCGAGCGCGGGTACGCAGCGCTCGCGCGGGCGCTGCACGGCGCGTAGTCCGCGCGTGCCGCGAGAGCGGGCGCGACGAGAGAATCGAACAGAAGGCTAGAAGGGGAGAAGGCGAGAGAACGCGAGGCTCTGGGGATCGATCCCCCTCTCTCTACGTCTCGGCTTCTGACCTTCTGCGGTAAGCTCTCTCGTCTCGTTCACGTCTCCGCGACGATGGTGTTCTCGAGCCGGCCGAGGCCGTCGATCTCGAGGTCGATCTCGTCACCGAGCTGCAGCCACTGATCGTGGGTGATCTTCGAGCCGTTGAGCTCGAGGAAGCAGCCGGTGCCGACCGTGCCCGAGCCGATGACGTCGCCCGGCCAGAGGTCGACGCCGTAGCTCGCCCGCTCGAGGATCTGGGCGAACGTCCAGTTCATCTGCGCGACGTTGCCGTCGGAGACCTGCACGTCGTTCACGAAGGCGCGCATGCGCAGGTCGTAGACGTTGCCGTTCGGCGTCTGCTTCGTGCAGCCCGCGAGCTCGTCGAGCGTCACGAGCCAGGGGCCGAGGCTGGTCGCGAAGTCCTTGCCCTTGGCGGGGCCGAGCGAGAGCTTCATCTCCTCCATCTGCAGCGTGCGGGCGGAGAGGTCGTTCATGATCGTGAGGCCGAAGACGTGCGCGTCGGCCTCCGCGGCCTTCAGGTTGCGCCCGCGCCGGCCGACGACGATGGCCGCCTCGAGCTCGAAATCGAGCTTGTCGAGGTGCAGCGGCATGACCGGCACCGGGCCGGGGCCGACCACGCCGTGGTGGTTGGTGAAGTAGAAGACGGGGAACTGATCGAACTCCGCGATCATCGGCAGGCCGCGGTTGCGACGCGCCGTCTCCACGTGCTGGCGGAAGGCGTAGCCGTCGCGCATCGAGGGCGGGCGCGGGATCGGCGCGCAGAGCATGGTGCCGGCGAGCGGTCGCACGAGCGGGCGGCCGTCGACGGCGAGGGGGAGCTCGAAGGCCTTCGCGCGAGCCTCGAGCGCGCGCGCGACCGGCATCGCCACGTCCTGACGCTCGATGAAGCCGACGAGATCGGCGCCGAACTTCGCGGCGAGGTCGGCGACGCTCGGGTGAGCGTGCAGCTCTCGCTCGTGCGCGAGCAGGGCGTTGGCGAGATCGACGATCTGGTCGCCGTGGGCGGTCGTGACCAGGAAGCCGTGTCGGAGGTGGCCGCCGTCGCGGTAGGTGACGAAGCGCATGGGGACGGGCTCCTACCTTTTCGGGCGCGAAAAGGCCATGCCGCGACGCGGCGCAGGCGCACCGGTGAATGACGACTCACTCACGGATGCGGTATCGTTTCGTGTGCGAAGGAGTTGCCGATGATCACGTTCGAGCCGACCGAAGAGCAGCGGATGATGCGCGACACCGTCGCGGACTTCGTGAAGTCGAAGCTCCGACCGCGCGTGCGCGAGGTCGAGGCGGCGCGCGCGCTCCCCGACGATCTGCGCGAGGGCCTGGTCGAGCTCGGGCTCGGCGGGCTCGCGACGCCGGAGGCGCACGGCGGGGCGGGGGTCTCGGCGCGCACCGCGGTGCTCGTCGAGGAGGAGCTCGGCTTCGGTGACGCCGGGGCGGCCTACGCCATCCCGGGGCCGGGGCACCTCGCGCACGCGCTGGTGGAGCTCGCCGACGAGGCGCAGCGCGCGCGGTTCTTCACGCCCTTCGCGAGCGACGCGACGCGCGTGGGCGCGCTCGCGTGGTCGGAAGCGCGCCCGTGTCGCGAGCGGCCGGGGTTCTCGACGGTCGCGAGGCGCGACGGAGACGCCTGGGTGTTGAGCGGCAAGAAGTCGTACGTGCTCGGCGCGGGGCGCGCGTCGACGTACGTCGTCTTCGCGCAGGTCGACGAGGCGGCCGGCTGGGACGGCATCGGCGCGTTCGTCGTCGACGCGGGCGCGGCCGGCCTCCGCGCCGGCGCGCGGTACGACACGGTGGGGCTCGACGCCGCCGCGTTCGGCGAGCTCACGCTCGACGACGTGCGCGTGGCCGACGCCGATCGGCTGCTCGGCGGGGAGAGCTTCCGGCTCGCGACCCTGCGCATGTTCGCGCGTCAGTCGCTGGTCGCGGCGGCGCGCGCGGTCGGCGTCGGGCGCGCTGCGTTCGAGCTCGCGCGCGCGTTCGCCGACGAGCGCAAGGCCTTCGGCAAGCCGATCGGGCACTTCCAGTCGATCGCGTTCCTGCTCGCCGACCGGCTCATGGACGTCGACGGCGCGCGTGGCCTCGTGTGGCGCGCGGCGTGGACGCTGGACACGGAGGCCGAGCGCGCGACGAAGAAGGCGGGCGGCCCGCTCGAGGTCGTCGCGCGGTGCGCGGAGGCCTTCGCGGAGGCGAGCGAGGTCGCGCTCCGGTGCGGCGAGGACGGCATCCAGATCCACGGCGGTGCGGGCTACGTGCGCGACGTGCTCGCGGAGAAGTTCTTCCGCGATGCGCGCCAGCTCGCGCTGCTGGCTCCGAGCGCGACCACCAGCGACCAGCTCTTCGCGGCGCTCGCCCTCGGCGCGCCGCTCGATGCGAGCACGGTGCTGCCGACGCCCGAAATCCAGCCGATCTTCACGTGACTTCAGCGAACCGCGCGACCGAGGAGCCGAGGTAGCACCATGGAATTCGAGCTCACGAAGAAGCAGCGCGACATGAAGGACGCGCTGACCCAGCTCGGCAAATTCGTGATCCGGCCGATGAGCCTGCAGATGGATCGCGAGCACCGCGTGCCGGAGGACTTCCTCCAGCGCTTCGTCGCGATGGCCGGCTCGATGCGCGGCAGCGACGAGGACGTGACCGCCGCGTTCGAGGACGTGAAGCGCGAGCCGCCGTCGCTCGACAAGCCCTCGCAGATGAACCGCACGTCGCTGGTGGGCGCCGAGGAGCTCGCGTGGGCCGACGCCTCGCTGCTGCTCTGCCTCCCCGGGCCGGGCCTCGGCGGACCGCCGATCCGCGGCAGCGGCACCGCGGCGCAGAAGGCGAAGTACTTCGGGATGATCAAGGACCTCGAGAAGCAGGGGAAGCTCGCGTGGGGCGCCTACGGCCTCACCGAACCTGCCGCGGGGAGCGACGTCGCCGGCATCCAGGCGCGCTGCCGCAAGGACGGCGATGGCTGGGTGATCAACGGCCGCAAGTGCTACATCACGAACGGCGCGCGGGCGGTGTGGGTCGTGATCTTCGCGACCGTGGACCCCGCGCTCGGGCGCGCCGGTCACCGCGCGTTCGTGGTCGAGAAGGGGACGCCCGGGTTCTCGGTCGGCAAGATCGAGGACAAGCTCGGGTTGCGCGCGTCGGAGACCGCGGAGCTCGTGCTCGAGGACTGCCGCGTGCCGGCCGCCTGCCTCCTCGGCGGCGAGGAGTCCTACGCGGCGAAGAGCAGCGGCTTCCAGACCGCGATGAAGACGTTCGACGCCACGCGGCCGCTGGTGGCGTCGATGGCGATCGGCATCGGCCGCGCGGCGTACGAGCACGCGCGCGACGCGGTGAAGGACCGCTACATGCTCGGGCGCCCCATCGCGCGCTACGCGGCGATCGTGGAGCGGCTCGCGCGCATGCACCGGCGGCTCGAGGCCGCGCGGATGCTCACCTGGCGCGCCGCGTACATGGCCGACGTGGGCCAGCCGAACGCCAAGGAGGCCTCGATGTCGAAGGCGGCCGCGGCGCAGGCGGCGGTGAAGGCCTGCGTCGAGGCGATCGAGATCGTCGGCGCCGAAGGGACCATCGCGAAGGAGGATCAGCTCCTCGAGAAGTGGTTCCGCGACATCAAGGTGTACGACATCTTCGAGGGCACCGGGCAGGTGCAACGGGTCGTGATCAGCAAGCGGATTCTGAGCGATCTGAAGTCGTTCTAGCGTCCATTCTCGCTTCCCTCCCCCCGAGTGCGGGGGGAGGGACCGAGGGTGGTGGGCTCCTCGGCGGGACCGAGGGAGGGGGGGCGCTAGAGCTTCGGCTGCAGCGCGAGGCTCGCGGGGATGTCGTCGCAGTACGCGGCGTCGAAGCCGAACGAGGCGTACCAGCCGAACTCCGCCACGGTCTTCGCCGGATCGGCGAAGGCCTTGAAGCCGAGCGAGTGCGCGGCGCCCACGAACTGCGCGACGCTGCCGGGCGCGCTGCTCTCGCTGAAGCCGATGAAGTCCTTCTCGGCGCCGACGATCTTCGCGCCGACCACGGTGGCCGCGTAGAAGAACTGGTTCACGGACGTGTAGCCGGGGAGGCGGTAGATCGGGCCGACGTTCGCCCACTGCAGGCCGAGGTTGAGCGCCTTGTCGATCTTGGTGACGGTGAGGCCTGTGTTGGCCTGCACCTGATCCGGCGTCATGAGCTGCAGCAGATCGAGATCGAGCTCGCGCGGGATCTCGGGGGCGAGCTGCTTGGCGAGGTAGAGCATCGCCGGCGAGAACCCGTCGAAGATGACGCGCTTGTCGGTGCCGGTGTCGCGGATCGCCTTCACGACGCGCGAGACCACGGCCGACTCGGACGCGTCGCCCGGATCGCACATCGGCGACGGCGTCTTCAGCTCGACGATCATCACGCCCTGCTTCTTGTGGGCGATCTTCAGGACGTCCTCGAGCTTCGGGATGTACGGCGCCTTCGCCTGGAGCTGGGCGAGCGTGTACGTGTTGATGCAGGTGTGGTCCGCGAGGAAGTCGAAGTCGTGGTTCGCGACCGCGTAGCCGTCCTTCGTGAGCACCGCGTCGACCTCGACCACCGACGCGCCCTGATCGTAGGCGAGCGTCACGGAGGCGACGGTGTCGTGGATCGGCTTGGTCGGGTCGGCGCCGAAGTTCTCGCCCGCGCCTTCGTGACCGATCACCATCGGGCGCGCCGTCGACGCGAGGAAGTCCTCGGCGGAGTCGATCTTCTCGCAGCGCTTCTCCGCGCTCGCGGTGGAGCCGGTCTGCTCCGACGTGGGATCGGTGTTGGCAGCGCAGCCTGCGACGAGGGTGAACAGAGCGAGAAGAGAGCCGATTCGCTTCATGCGGGGGGCCTACCTTTCGTGGTTTTCAAGGTGTCTGGACGTCCCCCCCCGCCGTCGCTCGACTGCACGTACGTGTCGCTGCCCCAAGAGCGCGGTTCCCGACCGCCCCCTCGAGGGAGGCCCATCTTGCAGGACGGGCCGGCCACGCCGGAACTGATTTGATGGCTATTTTTGCGGCACAGACGCGCACATCGGCGGTCGAGGTGGTCGCGGCTCGGCGGGGGTGGCGCGATCGTGCTACCCGTCGGCGGGTGCGGATCGGCAGCGTCCTTTCGTCAGCGCCCGCGCTCATGCTCGTGCTCGCCTCGGCGGGTACGCTCGCGGCGTGTGGTGGGTCGTACGACGTCGTGCGCGTGCACGACGGCCGCCCGCGGGTGGAGCGGTACGTCTCGCCCGACGCGTACGCGGCGTCGCTCGAAGCCTCGCTCGCCGAACGACGTGGGGACTTCGCCGCGTCCGCGGAGTGGCTCCGGAAGGCGCGCGACGAGGATCCCGACGCGCCCGAGCTCCAGGCGCGCTACGGCCTCGCGCTGTGCCGGCTCGGCAAGCGCGAGGCGGCGATGTTCGCCTTCGGCGACGCGCTCCGCGTGGCGCCCGATCTCGAGCTCGCGCACACCGCGCGTGCGCAGTGCCGGCTGTTGGGCCCGCGCGACGCCTCGGTGCTGGCCGAGGCGCGCGCCGACCTCGAGCGCGCGGTGCAGATCGATCCGAGCGCGCTCGAGCCCGCGCTGATGCTCGTCGACCTCGACGTCGCCGCGGGGGCGCTGCCGCGCGCGCGCGCCCGGCTCGAGGAGCTCGCCCTCGCGTTGCCCGCGTCGGCCGAGGTGCTGCTCGTGC
>CAIXWQ010000490.1 GCA_903923175.1 uncultured delta proteobacterium
CTACGCATTCGCCAGCATCACATGATCGAGCTGGCCGGCAACGCAACCGCCGCCAAGATCAGTCGAACGCCGCCCGCCACCCGACGCGCCCAAATTCAGGCGGCGCGCGCCGACTGCCGGCTTCGGCGGAACGAAGTCTGGAGCCCAACGGCTACCGCTACTCGCGGTTCTGCACGATCTACAGCGACTGGCTCGCACGACAGCGGCCGTCGATGCGCCAGGTTCACGAGGCCGGCGCCAAGCTCTTCGTCGACTACTCGGGCAAGCGGCCGCACGTCGTCGACCCGGCGACCGGCCAGTCGATCGAGGTCGAGCTGTTCGTCGCCGCCCTCGGCGCGTCCAATCTCACGTACGCCGAGGCGACGCCCACGCAGCGCGGGGAGGACTGGATCGCGAGCCACGTCCGCGCGCTCGAGTTCTACGGCGGTGTGACCGGCGCGATCGTTCCCGACCAGCTCAAGAGCGGCGTCACGCGCGCGTGCCTCTACGAGCCCGAGGTGCAGCGCACCTACGAGGAGCTCGCGAGGCACTACGGCACCACGGTGTTGCCCGCGAGGCCCAAGCACCCGCGCGACAAGGCCAAGGTCGAAGTCGCCGTGCTCGTCGCGCAGCGGTGGATCCTGGCGCGGTTGCGCCACGAGACGTTCTTCTCGCTCGCCACGCTCAATGCGCGCATCGCGGAGCTGCTGGCGGAGCTCAACGACCGCCAGATGCGCGGGTACGGCGCGAGCCGCCGCGCGCTCTTCGAGTCGATCGAGCGCGCGGCGCTGCGCCCACTCCCTGTCGACCGCTTCGAGTTCGCGACCTGGAAGCTCGCCACGGTGCACGTCGACTACCACATCGAGATCACCGGTCACTTCTACAGCGTCGACCACTCGTTCATTCACGAGCGCGTCGACGTCCGATTCACCGACCGCATCGTGGAGGTGTTCATCCGCGGCGAGCGCCACACCTCGCACGTTCGCAGCTTCGTGCGAGGGCGGCACACGACCAAGCCCGAGCACATGCCGAAGGCGCACCAGAAGCACGCCGAGTGGTCGCCCTCCCGCATGCAGTCGTGGGCCGCCACCATCGGCAAAAGCACCGTCGCCCTCGTCGGCCTCATCCTCGAGGAGCGCACGCACCCGGAGCAGGGCTACCGCTCATGCCTCGGCATCATTCGCCTCGGCAAGCGCTACGGCATCGAGCGACTCGAGGCCGCCTGCGGTCGCGCGCTCGGCGCCCAAGCGCGCTCGTACCGACACGTCGAGTCGATCCTCAAGCACGGTCTCGACCGCGTGCCCCTCGCGGAAGAGAAGGCCGGCGGCACACCCGTCGAGCACGAAAACATCCGGGGGCGCGGCTACTACCACTGATCGGAAATTCGATGCTCAACTCGCCCACCCTCGACAAGCTCCACACCCTCCGCCTCACGGCGATGGCCGCCACGTGGCAGGAGCAACAACGGAGCGCCGAAGCGCAGGCGCTCGCTTTCGACGACCGACTCGGTCTGCTCGTCGACGCGGAGTTCGTCGCCCGCGACAACAAGCGCCTCACCCGACACCTCAAGGCGGCCAAGCTCCGCATCTCCCAAGCGTCGGTCGAAGGCCTCGAGACAGCCGCGGTGCGCGGCCTCGAGAAGGCCGTCGTGCGACAGCTCGCCTCCTGCCAGTGGATCGACGACCACCTCAACGTCGTCATCACCGGCGCGACCGGCGTCGGCAAGACCTACGTCGCGTGCGCGCTCGCGCACCAAGCGTGTCGGCGAGGCCACCGCGCAATCTACCGGCGGGCGCCGCGTCTGTTCGACGAGCTCGCCCTCTCACGCGCTGACGGCTCCTACCCGCGTCTGCTCCAGAAGCTGGCGCGCGTTGACGTTCTCGTCATCGACGATTGGGGCCTCGCCGCTCCTCGCGACGCCGACCGCCGCGACCTGCTTGAGATTCTCGAAGACCGTTACGGAAGCCGATCCACGATCATGACCAGCCAGCTTCCGCCGGACGCCTGGCACGACCACCTCGCCGATCCCACCCTCGCCGATGCGATCTGCGATCGGATCCTGCACAATGCTCATCGCGTCGCCCTGAAGGGCCCGTCACGCCGCAAGGAGAAGTCCGAGATCAAACCCTGACCAGACCAGCGTCGCTTCGCTCCGATCACGATGGGCTGGAACGCCCGGTCACGATGGAGTGGAACGGCTGCTCACGATGGGTGGAATGCGCA
>CAIXWQ010000491.1 GCA_903923175.1 uncultured delta proteobacterium
CGCTCGGCAGCGCCGCGCGCGAGCTCCGAGGTCGCGCGCCGGGCGCGTCGAACGCATCGCGTGCGCGGCTCGCGCTCGACGTGGTGATCGCCCGCAGCGAGGCGACGGCCGAGCCGACGCTCGGCGAGCTCGGCGCGTCGGGCTTCGCGGTCGCGTGCGCCGACGGGCGGCTCGGCTGGGTGTCGCCCGGCGAGCTGGTGACGCGCGGGCTGATCACCGACGACGACGGCGAGCCGACGCTGAACCGCGAGCGCTTCGCGTCGCTCGTCACGTCGCGCCTGCACGGGACGTCCGACGGCTGCCGGCGGCTGCGCTTCTCGACCGCCGCGGTCGTCGAGGGGGCGAGCGCAGGGGTCACCGTGCCGCTCGTGCGCGGTCGCCCGCCGCGCCCCCCGCCCGCGAGCCTCGACGTGGCCTTGCTCCGCCGGCGCGTGCGGCTCGGCGCCGACTACCTCGCGCGCGCGCTCGGCGACGACGGTCGCTTCGCGTACCTCTACGATCCGCGACGCGACGCCCCGATCGACGACGACTACAACGTCATCCGCCACGCCGGCGCGGCCGACGCGCTGCTGGAGGCGTACGAGGAGCTGCGTGATCCGCGCCACCTCGCGGCCGCCGAGCGCGCGCTCGACTGGCTCGACCGGCAGCTGCGCGCGCGGGGCGTCGCGAGCGAGGAGATCGCCTGGCTGCCGAGCGACACGAACGCGCTCTCGCCGATCGGCGGGACGGGCCTCGCGCTGGTCGCGCTCGCGAAGCACGCGGCCGTCACGCGCTCGCCCCAGCGACTCGCGCGCCTGCGCGCGATGGGGAGCTTCCTCGTGCGTCAGCTCGCGCCGGACGGGCATTTCGAGCCGTTCTTCGAGGGCGGCGCGCCGACGCCGTGGTCGTACGTCCTCTACTACCACGGCGAGGCGATGCTCGGCCTGATGCGGCTCTACGAGCTCGATCGCGATCCGCGCTGGCTCGACGCGCTGGTGCGCGCCGGGCGTCATCGCCTCGCGACGCCGTACGAGCACCCGCGCGAGGCCGGGCGCGACTACTGGCTCGCGCTCTCGCTCACCGAGCTGTTCCGCGCGACGCGCGACGCCTCCTTCGCCGCGCGCGCCTTCACGATCGCCGAGGCTTCTTCGCGCGAGTGGGACGAGGACGAGGCCGACGCGCGCGCGAGCGGCGGCGCGTGGACGACCGCGCCGCGCGCCTCGCCCACCGCGACGATGTCCGAGGCGCTGACGGCGTCGGTCGCGCTGGCGCGTCACCTCGGGCTCGACGATGGCCGCCTGCTCGAGCACGCGCGCCGCGCGACGAGCTTCGTGCTCGCGGCCCAGCTCGACGAGGACGGCACCTACGCGGCGCGCGCCCCGGGCACCGCGCTCGGCGGCGTGCACGGCGATCCGTGGACCGACGTCGTGCGCATCGACGACGTTCAGCACGCGATGATGGCGATGCTCGGGCTGCTGCGCGCGCTGCGCGACCCGAGCTTCGGCAAGGCGGGCGCGCCCTCGCCGCTCGGGGTCGAGCCGCTCGCCACGCCGTGAGGCGCGCGCGGCCGACGCCGCGCGACGCGGCTACTCCGACTTCAAGATCGTCGCCGTGCTCGCGCGGCCGTCCAGCAGGATGCGGAGCGGCTTCTCGAGCCGCACGTGCCGCACCTCGCCGAGGTCGGTCACGACCGGCTGGGCCTCGATCCACGCGGCGTCGAGGCTGCGGCGGTGCTCGGCGTCGCGGCGATCGACGTTCGAGATGGTGAGGTAGCCGATGCGGAACGAGGTGACGTTGTGGAAGAAGTGCGCCGCCTGCGACGGCTCGACCTCGCGGTCCTGGAACGTCGTCTCGACGATCACGCGCGCGCCGGCGATCTGCGCCCACTTCACCGGCACGCCGAGGCGCGGATCGCTCGAGCCCCAGCGCCCCGGGCCCACCAGCAGGTAGGGAGTCTTCTCGCCCATCAGCTTCGCGTTGAGCGCGCCGACCTGCTCCGCGACCCCGGGGGTCTCGGTGGCCTTGAGGTCGGAGCGCTTCACGTACACCACGTCGCGGATCCCCTCGATGATGCCGTGCCCGAGCGAGCGGTCGGTCTTGCAGAAGACACGCGACTCGTCGAAGCCCTCCGTCTCGACGACCCCCTCGAGCGCCTGCGTCGCCTGCGGCCGGACCTGCAGCACGTACAGGCACGGCTCGCGGCGCGCGCGGCCGTTCGGCACCGTGCGGCCGTAGTCGCCCGCGTCGACGGCGAACTCGATCTCGACCGGGCAGCCGAGCCCCTCGCGGAAGAGCGCGAGCAGCTCCTTGAGCGCCGCGGCCAGCGGCAGCGCGTCCCAGCGCAGGATGTTGTGGAACGACACCACGCGCGGCCCGGGGGTGCCGAGATCGTCGCGGATGACGTCGTCGTCGGGGGCGTAGACGCTGCCGACGAGGCTCAGCGTGCCGTCCTCCTCCGCGGTCTTCAGATCGAACTCGCGCGTCGCGCCAGCGGTGTTGAAGTCGGGCGCGAGCTGCGTGAGATCGAGCGCGTAGAAGCGCTTCTGCGTGTAGCGGAGGTAGTCCTGGGCGGAGCCGAACTGCGGCAGCACCGAGGGCTCGCCCGGCGAGAACTGCAGCCCCGCCCCGCCCTGCACGATCTGCTGGCCGAGGCCGAGCGCGACGTAGGCGAGACCGTCCTCCGCCTTCTGGTGGCCGATCGGGTAGTAGTTGTACGAGACGGCGACCCCGCCGATGTGCGGGTAGAAGCGCTGCTCGTTGCCGTGCGTCTGGCCGACGATCTCCTGGATCAGCACGGCCATCTTCTCTTCCTCGACCGAGTACTGCGTGCGCGAGATGTAGGAGCGCGCGTCGTCCGAGTACGTCGAGGCCCAGACCGCCTTCACCGCGCGGCACAGCTGCCCGAACCGCTCCTCCGGATCGAAGTGGTTGTTGGGGAGCATGATGGTCGAGTAGATGCCGGCGAACGGCTGCAGCTGCGAGTCCTCGAGCAGGCTCGACGAGCGCACGGCGAGCGGCCCGTGCAGGGTCGCCGCGGTGCGACGCAGTTTGTGGCGAAGATCGTCGGAGAGGCGCGCGGACATGAAGCGCGCGTGGATCTCCTTCTGCGAGGCGCCGCCGCTCGTCTGGATCTTGTGCGCCTCCATGAAGCGATCGAACTCGTCGGTCGGCACCACCACCGAGTACGGCACGCGGATGGAGAGCCCCGGGAAGCGCTCGGCGAGCCCGTGGCGCGCGATGAGCGAGCCGACGAACGCGAGCCCGCGCGCCTTGCCGCCGATCGAGCCCTTGCCGAGGCGGATGAACTGCGCGGCGGTGGAGGCGTCGGGCTTCGCGCTCCAGTCGGAGATCGAGCCCTCCTGAAGGCGCGTGCGCTCCTCGGCGAGCGCCTCGACCAGGAACTTCCGGATCGCCTCGGGTCCGCCGAAGTCGGCCGCCTTCTTCGGGCGGATCTTGTTGGCGATGTCGAAGAGGCAGCGCGCCGTGAGCCAGTGCGAGAAGTGGTCGCGGCTCGCGTGGTAGGCGATCGACTCGGCGGGCACCGTCTTGAGCAGCTGCTCGAGCTCGTAGGCGTGGCGCGCGCGGCCGACCTCGGTGCGATCCGGCAGCCGGAACACGAACTCGCCGAACCCGAGCGACTCCTTCACGAAGTCGCGGATCTCCTTGAGCAGCTGCGGCGAGTTCTTGTCGGCGTAGCGGAGGCCCGCCTGCTGCGCGCGCCCCGCGTTCGACTGCTCCGCCGACTGCATGAGCACCGCGAGGTCGGGGAGCTTGCCGCGCATCTCCAGGACGAGATCGAAGCCCGCCTGCGCGTCTTCTTGCCCGTGGCGCGGGAAGCGCACGTCGCTGATGACCGCGATGATCGCCTCCTGGTAGCGATCGAAGTGCGCCATCGCGTCCTCGTACGAGGTCGCGAGGAGCACCTTGGGGCGCGCGCGCATGCGCACCATGCGGTGCAGATCGTTGAGCCCCTCGGCGACGAGCGACTCCGACTGCTTCATCAGCTCCGTGTAGAGGATGCTGAGGAACGACGAGTACCGCCGGACCGAGTCCTCGACCACGATGATCGCGCGCACGCCCGCCTGGAGGTCGTGCGCGATGTTGAGGCCGTCCTCGACGAGCTTGATGATCGCGATGAGGATGCGCGCGTCGCCGGTCCAGCAGAACACGTGATCGACGGCGGCGCGGTCGAGCCCCGCGGAGCCGAACTGCACGAGATCGGCCTCGGTGCGCACGAGCAGCACGACCGGCAACCCCGGGTAGTGCGCCTTCACGCGCTTGCCGAAGGTGTTCGCGTCGGTGTCCGAGATGCGGACCATCGTCATCACGAGATCGAAGCGGCGCTCCGCGATCATCTCCATCGCGCGCGCGCCCGAGGCGACGTGCGTGATGCGCGGCGCGTTCGAGAGGTTCAGCTCCGAGTACTCGGTGAAGATCCGATCGGTGAGGCGGCCGTCCTCTTCGAGGATGAACGCGTCGTAGTGCGAGCTGACGAGCAGCACCTCGCGCACGCGATTGGGCATCAGGTCGTGGAACACCGCGTCCCAGGGGGCGCCGCGCGCGGCCTGCGGAGGGACGGAGATCGGCTTCGGAGGGACGCTCGGAGCGCTCGTCATCGGGCGCAATCATGCCCCCGGGCTGAAGCGCCGGGGCACCGAAAACGCCGTAAGCCCGCTGCGCGGGCTCCTCGAAGGTCATCCGGGATTGCGATCCCGAAGCTCTGCCGAGGAGCCCGACGCAGTCGGGCTTACGCTGCCGTCGGTGCCCCGGGCTTCAGCCCGGGGGAATCGTCTCTCAGACCACGCCTTGCGCCAGCATCGAGTTGGCGACCTTGAGGAAGCCCGCGCGGTTGGCGCCGACCTGGTAGTTCACGTAGTCGCCCTCTTTGCCGACATCGAGGCAGGTCTGGTGGATGTTGCGCATGATCTGGTGCAGGCGCATGTCCACTTCCTCGCGCGTCCACGAGAGGTGCATCGCGTTCTGCGCCATCTCGAGGCCCGAGGTCGCGACGCCGCCCGCGTTCGACGCCTTGCCCGGCGCGAAGAGGATCTTCGCGGCGATGAACGCCTCGATCGCCTCGGGCGTGCTCGGCATGTTGGCGCCTTCGACCACGGCCTTCACGCCGTTCTTGATCAGCGTGCGCGCGTCGTCGCCGTTGAGCGTGTTCTCGGCGGCGCAGGGGAACGCGACGTCGCACGGGATCGACCAGGGCTGCGCCTTCTCGATGAAGGTCACGCCCGGGTACTTCGCGACGTACTCCTTGAGGCTGCCGCGGCGGTTGAAGACGAGGTCCTTGGTGAACTCGAGCTTCTCGACGTCGATGCCGGCCGGGTCGTGCACGGTGCCGTCGTAGTCGCAGATCGCGACGACCTTGGCGCCGAGCTGGGTGGCCTTCTCGACCGCGTACAGCGCGACGTTGCCGGCGCCCGAGACGATGCAGGTCTTGCCCTTGAGCGAGTCGCCGCGGAGGTTGAACATCTCCTCGGTGAAGTAGACCGTGCCGTAGCCGGTGGCCTCGGTGCGGATCAGCGAGCCGCCCCACGCGAGCCCCTTGCCGGTCAGCACGCCGGTGAACTCGTTGCGGAGCTTCTTGTACATCCCGAAGAGATAGCCAATCTCGCGACCGCCCACACCGAGGTCGCCCGCGGGGACGTCCGTGTCGGCGCCGATGTGGCGGAACAGCTCGGACATGAACGCCTGGCAGAAGCGCATGACCTCGTTGTCGCTCTTGCCGCGAACGTCGAAGTCGCTGCCGCCCTTGCCGCCGCCCATGGGCAGACCGGTGAGCGCGTTCTTGAACGTCTGCTCGAAGCCGAGGAACTTGAGCACGCCGAGCGTGACGGTGGAGTGGAAGCGGAGGCCGCCTTTGTACGGGCCGATCGCGCTGTTGAGCTGCACGCGGAAGCCCTTGTTGACCTGGACCTGCCCCTTGTCGTCGACCCAGGGGACTCGGAACATGATCACGCGCTCGGGCTCCACCATGCGCTCGAGGATCTTCGCCTGTCGGTAGGCCGGAGTCGTTTCCACGATCGGCATCACGGATTCGACGACTTCTCGGACGGCCTGGTGGAACTGCGGCTCCGCCGGGTTCTTGGCGATGAGTTCCGCCATGAATGATTCGACAGCCTTGGACATGATGCGCTCCCTTCGAGCTCTCTTCCCGGACACGCGAGCACATGCTCGCAGTCATCGGGGCGCGCGTACCCTAAGTCGCGAAACGCATCGCCGCTAGGTGTGAATCGGCGTGCGCGAAGCTTGCGCACTGCGTTGGCGCGCACGAGGCGAGATACCGACCGGGCGTGTGACGCGCGAAGCGGCGCGCATCTCGCGCGTCGGCCGACCGTCGCCTGCACGCGCGAGCCGCTCGGTCGCGCGCGTCGACGCGCATCGACGCCCCTCGACGTCACGCAGGTCACCCACAGCCCCCAGGGGCATCCCGCGATGCAGGCGCCACGGTCGAGCCGTGCACGCGCCCGAGGCCGCGCGCCCATCGCTGCGCACGCGCGCAGCGGCGGCTCACGCGGCGTGTCTCGAGGCCTCGACGCGGTTGCGGCCGCCGTGCTTCGCCGCGTACAGCGCGCGATCCGCCGCGGCCACGATCTCTTGCTCGTTCGAGCACCCGTCGTCGAGCTGCGCGACGCCGACGCTGATCGTCACGGGGATGAGCCGCCCCTCGAACGCGAACTGCGTCGTCTGCACGAGCGCGCGCAGGCGCTCGGCGCACTGCAGGCCGTGGGTAAGGTCGAGATCGCGGAGCACCAGCACGAACTCCTCGCCGCCGATGCGGGCGAAGACGTCCTCGGCGCGCACCGCGGCGGCGACCTTCTGCACGAGGGTGACCAGCACGTGATCGCCGGCGGGGTGGCCGTGGCCGTCGTTGATCTTCTTGAAGTGGTCGATGTCGAACATCGCCACGCTGAGCGGGCGCTTGTGGCGGCGCGCGAAGGCGATCTCGCGTGGCAGCACGTCGGCGAAGTGCTTGCGGTTGTAGGCGCGCGTCAGCGCGTCGCGCGTCGCCGAGTCGTAGAGGCGCCGCTGGTGCTCCTCGTCGAGCTCGTCCTGGAACGAGAAGCCGAGGATCGCCACGCTCCCGAGCTGGATCTTGTCGCCGTCGCGTAGCACGGCCTCCTGCACGCGCTCGCCGTTCACGAAGGTGCCGTTGGTGGACGCGAGGTCACGCACGAGCACCGAGCCGTCCGCGAGGACGCGAAAGCCGGCGTGACGCCGCGAGATCCCCTCTTCGTCGAGCGAGAAGCCGGCCGCGTGGTGCCTGCCGACGACGACGTCGCCGGCGAGCGAGGTCGTCCGGCCGACGGCGTTCATCCCGGCGAGCACGGTGAGCGTGGGGCGCCGCGCCTTGGCCTTGAGCTGCGTGCGGAGCGCGGAGAGCTCGTCGCGGCTCGCGACCAACGTGCACTCGGCCTCGTCCTCGTCGTCCACGGCCATGCAAAGGGGAGACGGCCCCAACGCCGGCAGCTTTAGCCGAAGGCTCCACGCGACCAGGCGCGCGCGTCCAAGCTGGAACCCGCCCACGGACGATTCGCGCGCTCCCGTGCTTGTACGGACTTTCCGGGATTAGGTTTAGCGCGCAGCTTCCACGGCGGGAGCAGCCTCTTCGGCAGAGGCGCCGCTCGCGACGACGGGCGCGACGACGGGCGCGCCCTGGGCCGGCGCCTCGGCGACCGGCGCGGCAGGCTCC
>CAIXWQ010000492.1 GCA_903923175.1 uncultured delta proteobacterium
GGCCCCGAGCGTCACCGGCCCCCACCGCCGCGCGCGCGTCCGCGGAGCGCCGCGGCAAGCCGCCGCAGCGGCGCCTGGAGCCCGACCGCCCGCGCGAGCTTCGAGAGGCGGACCCGCGCGTCGAACCCCGCGAGCCGGAGCGCGTTCAGCGGGCGCTGGAGCCTTCCTGCGCGGAGCGTCGGCCGCCAGCCGATCGTGCGCCGGGCGGCGAACCAGGCGTCGTACGCCTCGCTCGAGAGCGCCGAGAGGTCCTCGAGCGCGGCGGGCGCGGCGCGCAGCTGCGTGCGGCCGCCCTCGTACTCGAAGAAGACCGGCTCGACCGAGAGCGTCGGCTCGAACGAGAGCGCGACGCCGAGGCCGGTCTGGCTGTGGCGCGCGGCGATCGGGTTGAGCGTGAGGAAGTCGTCCCTCCGCGAGCCGAAGAAGAAGTTCCCGAGGCTGTAGAAGATGCGCTTCTGCCGCCAGGTCTCGATCGCCTGCACGACGTGCGGATGGTGGCCGAGGATCAGGTCGGCGCCGCAGTCGACGGCCTGTCGGGCGAGCTCTCGATGCGCAGGCAAGGGGAGCCGCTCGAACTCGTAGCCCCAGTGGAAGCAGACGACGAGGAAGTCCACGCGCGGCCGGCTCGCGCGGATCGCGGCGAGGACGCGCGCGGGCACCAGCGGGGCCACGCCCGGGCGCCGCGCCGTCGCGGGGACGCTCTCCTCGACGCTCCAGCCGAAGCCGAGCAACCCGACCCGTCGGCCCGCCTCGACGACGATCTGAAGCCGGCACGCGGCGTCGCGATCCATCCCCGCGCCGAAGTGCGCGATCCCGGCCTCGTCGAGCGCCGCGAGCGTCCGCGCGAGGCCGTCCGCACCCCAGTCGAGGATGTGGTTGTTCGCGAGATCGGCGGCGACGGTGTTCAGCGTCCGCAGCGCCGGCACGAGCGACTCGCTCTGCCCGAGGATGATGTCGCGACCGCGGAGGGGGCGCGCGCCGACGAGCGGCCCCTCCAGGTTCAGCACGACGCGCCGGCCCTCGGCTCGGAACCGCTCGCCGAGCTGCGCGAGGTCCGCGGGGCACTCTTCGAGGTCGAAGAGGAAGTCGCCGACGAACAGGAGGGGCATCCGGGCGCCCCCATTCTGCACGATCTTCCAGCCCCGCGGGGCGGGCGGCGCGCGCGGCTACTCCGCCGAGGGCTGCGCTTCGCGACGCTGCCGCGCCATCGCCTGCACGACGTCGTTGCGGCCGATCCCGATCGCCTTGAGCACCGGGAAGTAGACCTTCTGGAAGAACATGTCGCGATCCATGCCCGCGAGCTCGCGCATCACGAGCACGCGCTCGTCGTAGTCGGGCACCAGGTCGTACGCCGGCATCTTGAAGTCGCGCGTCACCGTCGCGATGTCGCGCAGGGTCCCCTCGCGATCCTGCTCGAGCAACACCTTGACCACGCCCTCGTAGAAGTGCGCGTGCGCGACCTCGTCGCGGGCGATGAAGTCGAAGATCGTCGCGAGCGTCTCGTGGCCGAGCTCCTTCGCGCGCTCGCGCTGGCGCACGTAGAACACGAACGTCGCCTGCTCCTGGATGGCGCCGTAGATGGTCATCTGCCGGCCGGTCTGGAACAGCGGCGTCCAGCGCTGGCCGGCCCACAGCTTGTTCTGCAGATCGACCATCTGCTCGTCGGTGCGCGCGCCGCTCTGGAGCAGGAATTCCTGCAGCGAGAGCGCGTGCTTGCTCTCCTCGTAGCCCCAGTTGGTCTGGAACCAGAGCGAGCCCATGTACGGCCGCACCAGCGCGAGGCCGCCGGAGACGTAGTCCGGCAGGTAGGCCTCGACCGCGCAGAACGTCTCGACGACGAGCGCCAGCTCCTCGGGGACGTCCTTGCGGATCTTGTCCCACGGGATGTCGTCGAAGACGTTCCAGCGCCTCGTGCGCTCGGCGTTCTTGAAGAAGGTCTTGTACTCTTCGTACAGCTTCAGCGCGAGGCGGGTGTCGACCGGATCGCGCTCCCCTTCGTGGCCGAGCATCGCCATCGTCTCACCCCTTCTTCGCGGCGCAGCGCTCGACCACCGCGAGCAGATCGCCCACCGTCTCGAGCTTCACGAGCTGATCGTCGGGGATCATGATGTCGAGGCGGTTCTCGAGCTCGCCGATGATCTGCATCGTCGAGAGCGAGTCGATCCCGAGATCGGCGATGACGCTCTTCTCGGTGACGTCGGGGAGCTTCTTCTTGTCGACCTCTTCGACGACTTCGCGGAACAGGGCGAGCAGGTTGGACGTGTCGGCCATCGGGTGCGTTTCCTTGCGTCTTTCGTAGCGAGAACGTGGCGGTGGAGCGAATCGCGGGCTTACTGGTCGATCCGGTGGAGCCGCAGCTGCGCGAGCGAGCTGTAGTGCTTCTCGAAGTTGTTCACGCAGCAGCTCAGATAGCGGTCGTAGTCGACGTACACCTGGTCGCCGAACTCGCTGCGGATCTTCGCCTCGTTGGCGCGCAGCCGGCGGCGCCACTCGTGCGTGGTGCGGCGGTAGTCGTCGCGGCGCGTGTGCACCTCCACGACCTCCCAGTACGGGTTCACCGCGGTGATCAGCTCCTCGAGTCGCGGGTTGAGGCCGCCCGGGAAGATCTCGTGGGTGACCCAGTAGGTCTCGGTCAGATCGTGTTTGTCGCGCGGCACGCGGTTGCGGAGGATGGCCTGCAGGCCGAACTTCGCGCCCGGCGTGCTCATCTCCCACGCGCGCTTGAAGTACTCGCGGTAGATGTCGATCGCCTTGCCCTGGCGGGCCTCGGCCGGCGAGCAGAGGTGATCGATCATGCAGATCGAGATGATCGAGGAGTACTTCTCGGTCGGCTGGTAGGTGCGGAAGTCCTGCACCATCGCCTCGACGCCCGGGATCGCGCGGCGGTTGATCTCGTCCATCTGCGCGCGGCTGAGCGTCACGCCGTGGATGGCCTTCGACGCGTGCTCGCGCGCGACGTACTCGATCGCCGCGCCCCAGCCGCAGCCGATGTCGAGCACGCGCGAGGTCGCGTCGACGCCGGCGAAGTCGCAGAGGATGCGCATCTTGTTGCGCTGCGCCGCCTCGAGGCTCTGGTCCGCGCTCTCGTAGACGGCGGACGTGTAGAACATCGCCTCGTCGAGCCACAGCCGGAAGAACTCGTTGGAGACGTCGTACGAGACCTCGACCTGCTTTTGATCCGAACCCATCGCGTTCTCCCTATGGTCCTGCTGCCGTCGGTGCGTCGGTACGTCGCTTCGCGTCTCGCCGCCCGTGTACTCGTTCGTCGCGCGCGCTTCACTCTTCGGCGGCGAGCCCAGCCGTCGATCCCGGTGGGATCGAGGCCCCGCCGCCGCGCGCGAGCTCGAGCGTGCCGTCCTCGAAGCGCGCCCGCGTCTCGCCGCGGCGCACCTTGCCGCTCGAGGTCTTGGGGAGCGTGCCGCGCTGGATGAACACGATCTCGCTCGCGACGAGGCCGGTCGCCTCGTACACCTTGGCCGCGATCGCGCTGCGCAGCGCGGCCTGCTCCTCCAGCGAGCGGGCCGTCTCGGCGACGATCACGAGCCCCTCGGCGCGCGGCTCGCCCTCGGCGCCCATCGGCACGCCGATCGCCACCACCTGTCCGAACCGCACGCCGTCGACGCGCGAGGCGAGGGCCTCGAGGTCCTGGGGAAGGTAGTTGCGGCCGTTGATGATGATGAGGTCCTTGGCGCGGCCGGACACGAAGAGCGCGCCGTCCGCCGCGTAGCCGAGGTCGCCGGTGCGCAGCCAGCCGTGCTGGAACGTCGCGGCGGTGCGCTCGGCGTCGCCGTAGTAGCCCGACGCGAGGCTCGGGCCGCGCACCCAGATCTCGCCGACGACGCGCGGCGGCGCGACGCTCCCGGCCTCGTCGCGCACCTCGACCGCGAAGCCCGCGAGCGGGCGGCCGCAGGCGACGACGTCGACGCTCGACGTGCCGTTCGTCGCGCCAGGCGTGAGCGGCTCCGCGCGCCCCGCTTTCAGCTCCGCCGCGCACACGCGGTCGACGTGGAGCTCCGCGCCCGGCTTGCCGAACGTGACCGCCAGCGTCGCCTCGGCCATGCCGTAGGCCGGCATGATCGCGCGCACGTCGAAGCCGACGCTCGCGAACTTGGCGCCGAAGGCCTGCATCACCTCGGCGCTGATCGGCTCGGCGCCGCAGCCGGCCACGCGCAGGCACGAGAGATCCCAGCCCGTCATGTGGCGGTCCTGGATCGAGCGCGTGGCGAGCGCGAAGGCGAAGTTCGGCGCGAAGGTGATGGTGCCGCGGCGCTCGTGGATGGTCTTGAGCCACACCGTCGGCCGCCGCACGAAGGTCGACGTCGGGATGAACACCACCGGCACGCGGCAGAAGAACGGCGCGACCACGAAGCCGATGAGCCCCATGTCGTGATAGAGCGGCAGCCACGAGACGCCGACGTCGCGATCGCCGTGGGCGCCGAGGCCGTCGTGCATGATGGCGTGCGCGTTGGCCGCGAGCTGGCGGTGGGTGATGGTCACCCCCTTCGGCGCCGACGTGCTGCCGCTGGTGAACTGCAGCAGCGCGATGTCGTCGGGCGAGACGGCGTGCTCGAGCGCGTCGGCCCGCGGGATGGCCTCGGCGTCGATGGCGCGCGGCCGCGCGCCCGCCGTGTCGTGCGACGCCAGTTCGTCCATCAGGGGCGCCAGCATCTCGAGCTGCGCGTGGGGCGCGACCAGCAGCGAGGCTCCGGCCGCGCGCAGCACGTGCAGCAGCGTCTCGGCGTAGGCGTCGAGCTTCGAAAGGGACGGCGGCGGGTACATCGGCACCGGCACCAGGCCGACCGTCATCGCGCCGAGGAACGCGAGCACGAACGTCTCCGGATCGGGGATGACCAGCGCCACGCGCTCGCCCGGCGCGAGCCCGAGCGCGCGCAGCCCCGCGCCCACGCGCCGCGCCTCGCGATCGAGCTCGGCGAACGACAGCGTGCGCTCGGTGCCGTCCGAGCGGAGGAAGGTGTGCCCGCGCGTCCCCTCGACGGCAGCGGCGGCCATGGCTTCGACGATGGTCTGCACGCGAACGCACTCCTCCGGGGACCGGTCGCCCGCATCAGACGCACGTCTTGCGCCAGGCGCGGAATCTGCGACGGCTACGCCATATTGGAGGAAGCTCGCTCGCGCAACTCGCGGCGCTGCGTAAAAGCTTGCGCAGTTTGCGTGGTGCGCGGGGCGCCCCGCGGCGGCCGCGGAGACCCGGCAGCGCGGGCGTATCCCCGGACGGGGTAATGGCCGGCGAGAAATGCTAGGAGCGGCGCATGGCGAGAGTCGCGCGTCGCGTCGTGGTCACCGGTCTCGGCGTCGTGTCCCCGGTCGGGAACGACGTCGCGACCTTCTGGGGCGCGCTGCGCGCCGGGCGGAGCGGGGTCTCGCTGATCGACCTGTTCCCCATCGACAAGCTGCGGACCGACGTCGCCGCGATCGTGCGCGAGGTCCCCGAGTCGAGCGCGCTCACGGCGAAGGAGCGCGACATGCACGGCCGCGTCACGCAGATGCTCTGCGCCGCGGGCGAGCAGGCCGTGATCGAGGCCGGGCTCGCGTCGCTGCCGGCCGACGCCGCCGATCGCGTCGGGGTCATCCTGGGGACCGGGCAGGGGCCGGTCGAGATCCTCGAGCGCAACTTCGAGAAGGTGCACGAGCGGGGCGTGCGCACCGTGTCGCCGTACTTCATCCCGACCGCGATGCCGAACGCGGCGACCGCGCTCGTCTCGATCCGCTACGGCTTCCGCGGCCCCTCGTGGACGATGGCGAGCGCGTGCGCGACCGCGATGCACGCGCTGGTGGCCGCGGCGCTGCTGGTCGAGTCGGGCGACGCCGACGCGATGGTCGTCGGCGGCGGCGAGGCGGCGCTCTACCCGAGCTGCCTGGCCGGCTTCGGCAACGCGCGCGCGCTGGCGCGCTCGTTCGAGGGCGATCCGAAGCGCGCCTCGCGGCCGTACGACGTGGGGCGCACCGGCTTCGTGATCGGCGAGGGGGCCGGCGCGCTGGTGATCGAGGCGGAGGAGCACGCGCGGGCGCGCGGCGCCAAGGTGCTCGCGACGCTCCTCGGCTGGGGCTCCAGCAGCGACGCCTCGCACCTGGTGCGGCCGCCGGACGACGGCGGAGGGCTCGCCCTCGCCATCGATCGCGCGCTGCGTCGCGCCGAGATCGCCCCCGGTGACCTCGGCTACGTGAACCCGCACGCGACCAGCACCCAGGCCGGCGACGTGGCCGAGCTGCGCGCGATGGAGCGCGCGCTGGGCGCCTCGCTGCGCGACGTGCCGGTGAGCGCGACCAAGTCGATCCTCGGGCACCTGCTCGGCGGCGCCGGCGCCGTGGAGACGGTCGCGACGGTGTGCAGCGTGCGCGACGCGGTGATCCACCCGTCGATCAACCTCGACGCGAAGGACGCCGTCTTCGCCGAGCTCGACGTCGCCACCGCGGAGCGCGCGATGGGCAAGCGCGTGGCGCTCAAGCTGTCGGCGGGCTTCGGCGGGCACAACGCGGCGCTGGTGATCGGCGGCTGAAGCCGGGCGTCGGCCGGGCGTCGGTCGGGCGTCGGTCGGGCGTCGGCCGGGCCTCCGTCGGGCGTCCGTCGGATCGCGAGGGCGCGAGCTTCTTGCCCCCACCGCCGGCTGCGAAGGTTAGGATCGGTTCACGACGCGCTCCGCGTGGGGCTCGAGCGCAGGGTGCGCCCGATCCGCTTCGCCGGAGCCTCTTCCGAAAGGGGTCTCGCGATGGCCAAGGGTCAAGAGCCGAAGAAGAAGAACAACGCCGAGAAGCTCACCACCAAGGAGAAGCAGAAGAAGAAGAAGGAGAAGAAGGCCGCCAAGGCCTGAGAGACTGTGAAACAGTCTCTCCGGTGGGGTTTGGCCCCGACGAATCGCATTCGGCGGGGCGGGGCGGGGCCGACCGCCCCGGTGGGCAGTCAAGAGCGCGCGATCTATCCCGCACTCTGAGCGCAGGCGCTCGCCCGCGGCTCGGCCATCGAGCGCGCGGAGGCGCGGCGGGGGAGCGCGGCGTGCAGCCTGCGCCCCCCGCGCGCCGTCCGCGTTGCGCCGAGGAGCCTTGGAGCCGATCCCCGATGAAGAAGCACCTGCTCGCCGCGCTCGCGCTGGCCCTCGGTGTCGTGCTCGGCCTCTACGCCCTCTCGCTGCCGACGCCGCTCGCCGCCGAGGGGACAGGCGTCGCCGACGCAGCGCCCGCGGGTGGGTTCTCCGCGCGACGCGCGTTCGGCGACATCGAGGCGATCGCGCGCGCGCCCCACGCCGTGTGGGACCAGGCGAGCCTCGTGCCGGTGCGCGCGTACATCCGAGAGCGGCTGACCGCGCTCGGCCTCGAGGTCACGACCACGCGCTACCCGCCCGTCACCGACAAGTTCGGGCGTAGCTACCCGCTCGAGAACCTCGGCGCGTCGCTCCCCGGAACCTCCGGCTCCTCGCTCCTGCTCGTGTCGCACTACGACTCGTCGCCCAAGAAGCGGGCGGCCGAGCAGGACGGCTCGCGCGGCGCGGCCGACGACGGCTACGGCGTCTCGACGATGCTCGAGATCGCGCGCGTGCTCGTCGCGTCGAAGGAGCCGCGCGTGAATGGCGTCCGCTTCCTCTTCACCGACGCCGAGGAGACCGGTCTGCTCGGCGCGCGCGCGGAGCTGCAGCAGAACCTCGCAGCGTATCGCGACGTGAACTTCGTCGTGAACCTGGAGGCCCGCGGCGTGAAGGGGCCAGCAGTGATGTTCGAGACCGGCACAGGCAACCTCGCGACCCTCCAGCTCTACGAGGCGGCGCGGCGACCGTTCGCCTACTCGTTCGCGGTCGACGTCTACCGCCGGATGCCCAACGGCACCGACTTCACCTGGTTCGTCCGCAGCGGGTTCGCCGGGCTCAATTTCGCGGTGCTCGACGACCTCTCGTACTACCACACGCCGCGCGACGAGCCGGCGAACGTGTCGCTCGCGTCGCTGCAGCACTACGGCGAGCAGGCGCTCCCGGTGGTGCAGGCCTACGCGCGCGACGCGCGCTACGCCGGCAAGGGGGTCTTCGCCTCGACGCAGGACATGGTCTATTTCAGCTGGCTCCCGGGCGTGTTCGTCGCCTGGCCCGGCGAGTGGGACGCGGCCTTCGCGGCGCTGCTCGCGGCGGCGTGCGGAGTCTGGGCCCGGCGTGAGCTCGCCGCGGGGAGGGCCACGCCCGGCGCCTCGCTGCGCTGGCTCGGGGTGTGGCTCGGCGGCGCGCTCGCGAGCCTCGCGGTCGGGCTCGGCGTGAGCCTCGCGGCGGCGAAGCTCATGGGGCTCGAGTGGAAGCTCACGTACCTGCCGAACGTGCCGCACGAGCGGCTCGTGACGTGGGCGCTCGTCCTCGGCGTCTGGGGCGCGGCGTACGCGCTCGCGGGGCGCGTCGCTCGAGACCCTGCGCGGCGCGCGGGCGACCGCTCGCCGTTGCTCGGCGCGATCGGGCTGCAGCTCCTGCTCCTCGCGGTCGTGCACGCCGCGCTCCCCGGAGGGACGTTCCTGTTCTCCGCGCCGCTGCTCGTCGCGCTGCTCGCGCTGGTCGCGGCGGACCTCGCCAAGCGTCCGTGGCTCGCGCTGCTCGGCGTCGTCTTCGCCGCGTCGCTCTACCTCCCCGTGCTCCACCTCTTCTCGCTCGCCCTCACGCTCGGCGCGCTCGGCGGGGTGCTCCTGCTCGCCGCCCTGCCCGCGGCCCTCGCCGCGGCGCTCGCGTGCGATCGCGGCGCGGCCGAGCCTGCGGGCGGAGCGGGGGCGGCCGGCTGACCCTGGCGTTCGCGCGCGTGCCGGAGCGCCGCGCTACCATCTTCCGAGATGAGCCGACCGAGCGGCGCGAGGGGCGAGGAGTGCGCGACGTCCGGCGGGGCGTCCGGCGTGGGGTCCAGGGGTGACGCGACGCAGCTCGCGTACGCGGCCCCTTGGCCCGCGCTCGGGCGCTACGCGGAGGGGTTCGGCCCGGTCGCCGAGCGGTTCGCGGCGCACCTCGCGGGCGGCGAGGAGATCGGCGCGGGGCTCGCCGTCTACCACCGCGGCGCGCTCGTCGTGGATCTCGCCGGGGGGCTGGCCGACGTGGCGCGCGCGCGCGCGTGGGGGCTCGACACGCGGCTGGTCGTCTTCTCGGTCACCAAGGGCTTTGCCGCGATGGCGCTGCATCGCCTCGCCGAGCGCGGCCTGCTCGACTGGGAGGCCCCCGCGGCGCGCTACTGGCCGGCGTTCGCGCGCAACGGCAAGGCGGGGCTCAAC
>CAIXWQ010000493.1 GCA_903923175.1 uncultured delta proteobacterium
ATCCACTTGGTCCAGAGCTGCCGGTTCCTCTCCCGACAGGCGAGCTTCGGCACGAACCGCGCGACCTCGGTCGGCAACGTCGCGCGCGAGAGCGCCTCGTTCACTTGCGCCTCCGTGATAGTCGGATCCACGAGCCGCTCGAGCTCCAGATCCTCGACGCCGAGCCGACCGGGTAGCGTAGCGAACTCGGGATGGCGCGGGCGGAGGCCAAGGCCAAGCGCCGCGAGTGCGGTGTCGACTGCGCTGCGAAGCAGAAGGAGCTGTCGAGCGTCCAGCGGATGGAGCTCCCGCTCGTACGTTTGCGCCAGTCGAAGCGCGCCCTGTTTCAGCAAGTGGGCCCCGAAGCGAGCGAGCGCTTCGCCGTGCTCGGCATCTGCTCCATCGGCGTCCGCTTCGGCCAGCGCGAGGGCGAAGGTGCCCGCGACGAGCGGAGTGCCAGGGATCGCCCGCGCGAGCGCCTCCGCAAAGGACCGCAGCGGTGGGTGCGCGTCGCTCGTGTCGTCCATGTCATAGAGGATGGTCGCGGCGTCATCGAACACGACGTCGCCCACTGTGTCGAAGAGCCAGGTCTCGCGCAGCGGCTTCGCCCCGGGACCGGTCGCGAGCTCGATGTCGTGCCAGACGTTCGAGACTCGGCGAATCTGGAGGCTGCGCCAGCGCTCCAGGGACTCCTCGAGCTTGATGCCACCCGGGAGCTGGCGCGAGGCTTCCGCGAGGGCGAGCAGGCCTGGCAGGAGCCGCTCGAGCTTCCGGCGCACCTCGGTGTCCCCGGACCGCGCCGCGCTCTCGGTAGCCGCGACGCGCGACACGACGCTGGCGGCGCGACCACGAAGGCTGGCCAGCCTTTGCACCACCTCGCTGCCGAGCGTCGCGGTCACGAGAGGTACTTTGGGGAAGAAGCGTCGCGCCCACTCTCGGTCGGGGTTGTCCTTCGTGATGCAGGCGGCCTCGTCCGAGGTCGTCCAGCACAGCGGGCGCTCACCGAACGACAGCTCCTCGTCAGATGGCGCGTAGGTGAGCAACGCTGGCCTCGTCTCGGCCGGTGCGTGTCGCGCGATCGCGTCGAGGAGATTCTGAAAGAGCTCGATGAAGGCCTGACGCGCGAGCGGCGTGGACTCCACCACGCCGAGGTCGAGAGACCGAAGATGCGTGAGGAGCCGGAGCGCTCTGGCGGCCCCATCGCGTTCGAGTTCGCGATCCTCGAACCCGAGGATCGCCCGGCTCGACGTCAGGAGCTCGCGGAGCGGTGTGTCTTGAACCTCCCAACTGAAGACGACGGCGCGTCGTCGGTCGACGCGAGAGACCAAGACGACGTCGCGAGGGGCAACGAAGGCCGGGTTCGCGCGAAGGCCATACGGTAGCTGCAGGCCTACTGTATCGACCGATACCCATGCGCGCTCGCTCAGTGCATCGATGATGCGCGTCCGCCGGCCCGCGCTCTCCGCGGCCATTGCGCGCTCGAGCTGCGGCCATGCAGCGAGTAGCCGCTCCTGCAACGAGCTCTCAGCTTCCTGGACGACGAGTTCTAGGTCGAACCGCGCCGCGCCGTCCGCGTCGAGAAGCGCCGGCGGTCGCACGCGCGGGCTGACGACGCCGGATTCGCCCCCCTCGACCAGGATGAGTCCGGCGGCGGGCGACACGCCGAGGAAGAGCAGGAACGCCTCGAGATCGAGGGCGGGCACCTGCTCGACCAACGTCGCGAGCCAAGCGCGATCGACCCGCTCCGAATCGAGCTGCCGGGCGGGCTCGAAGTCACCCTGCGTCGTGCGGAGGAAGAGCGTCGAGAGCGCTCGACCGGCGCGCGCCTGGAG
>CAIXWQ010000494.1 GCA_903923175.1 uncultured delta proteobacterium
CGCTCGATGCCGCCGATGGGGGACTCGATGGCTGAGGAAATCGCGGTCACGATCCTGGGCCTCGCCCTGAAGCTCTACCCTGAGATTGCGGCGCTCGTTGCGGGGGCAAAGGCTGACGGCAGCCTCCCGACGCACGTCGCAGCGGCCGTCGAGGCTTCGATGCCGGAGCCTGGCCCCGCGGCGGTGGCGCTGCAGAAGATCGAGGCGATGTGAGCGTCAACGCCAAGCTGGCCGTCGCCTACCGCAACGCCGGCCTGGACCTGATTCTCGCGAGCGCCGCCAGCGGATTCGTTGACGTCTACGACGGCGTGCAGCCAGCCGACGCGGATACGGCGGTCACGACGCAGAACCTCCTCGTGAGGCTTCCGCTGTCGTCGACGCCGTTCTCCGCGTCGTCGGGCGGCGTCGCGGCGATCACGACGGGCGGCATCGGGAGCGCGGCGATCACGACGGGCGGAAATCCCACGTGGTACCGACTCACCGACGCATCGCACGTCGCGATTCGCGACGGCAGTGCGGGCGCGAGCGGCTGCAACCTGAATTTCACCGTCACGACGCTCGCCGCGGGCGCGATCGCCTCGGTCGCCTCGTACACCGAAACTTTCCCCGCGTGACCGGAGGCTGATCCGTGGCCGACAATATTCAGCTGAACCCAGCCGTCGGCGGCGGGGACGTCGCGCGCGCCGAGGACGTCGGCGGCGGCGTCAAGATCCCCGCGAGCAAGATCTACGTGGGCCCGCATGGCGTCGACGGGGGGCCCGTCACGGCGACGAACCCACTCCCGGTGGTGCTCGTTGACGGCGGCGGAGACGGCGCGACCGCAGACGTGGTGCAGCCTGTCGCGCCTGACCTCGCGCCCGTCGACGCGCTCGCAACGTATGATGTCCACACGCCGCTCAACCCGCTCTCGATTCAGATCAGCGACAACGACACCAACCCCATCGTCGTCGACGTCGACCCGATCAACGGCAAGGGGGCGCTCGGGATCAACCTCGTCGACCCGTCGCTCCGCGACGCGCTCGAGTCTACGCGCGTGGCCGTCGAGACGCTTGTCGACCTCGCGAGCGCATAGCCGGTGCCACACGCGACGGCGAGCCCCGCGAGCGCGAGCGCGACCGGCATCGTAACCAGGCCGGCGGGCGCGAATACGCTCTCGACCTGGTACGGCGTGCGGGTCACCGATGGCACCTTCGCGATGCCGGCGATGGATGCGACCACGCGACGCGGCTACGTGGCGATCACCGACGGCGCGAACCAGATGCCGACGATGGATGTGGTTGCTCGCAAGGGATTCGTGCAGCTCACCGATGGTGTGAGCGCGGCGGCCGTGAAGGCGGCGAGTACGGCTGCCGCTGCTGCGGATCCTGCGGTCGTCGTCGCGTTGTCGCCGAACTCCGGCGTCGTCGGCGCGCAGGCCACGGGCACCGCTCAGACCTCGGCTCCGGTCGCGATCGGGGGCGCCGACGAACAGGGGCTCGTGCGACCGGCGAGCGTCGAGCGGCGAAACGGGCAGACGGTCGCACGCACGTACGACGCGGACGCACGCTTGCTGCTCGAGCAGCTCCTGCTCGTGATGATCGATGTCCGCAC
>CAIXWQ010000495.1 GCA_903923175.1 uncultured delta proteobacterium
GCGCTCGCGGCGCTGGGCCTCCCGGCGTCGCGCCCTCGGCTGTCCGCCGTCCAGCGCATCGCGCGGGGCGTCGCGCGACGGCTCGGCCGGTCGGTCGCCGACACGGTCGCGCGCGCCCGGGCCGAGCGCGTCGGGGGAGCAGCGGGGGACGAAGCGCGGCCGGGCGAAGCTGCCGCGGAGCTCGCGCGGTCCATCCACGAGGCGCTCGCGCGGCTGTGATCGGGTTATTTTTTCCCGCGCCCGCGCCGTGCAAAGCTCCCGCGGTGGTCGTCCTCGGCGTCATCTCCGACACCCACGGGCTCCTTCGCCCGGAGGCGCTCGAGGCACTGCGTGGCGTCGATCGCATCGTGCATGCGGGCGACGTGTGCGGGCGGGGCATCCTCGAGGCCCTCTCGCTCCTCGCGCGCGTCGACGCCGTGCGCGGCAACAACGATCACGACCCGTTCGGGCGCACGCTCCCTCGCACGCTCGATCTCGAGATCGGCGGGCTGCGCGTGCACGTGCTCCACGATCGCGGCGACCTGCGCGCCGAGGCCGCCGACGCGGACGTGGTGATCAGCGGGCACTCGCACCGCGCGGCCATCGAGCGCGTCGGTCGGACGCTCTACCTCGACCCCGGCAGCGCCGGTCCGCGTCGCTTCTCGCTGCCGATCAGCCTCGCCAAGCTCACCATCGATCGCGGCGTGCCGACCGCCGAGATCGTTCGGCTCGACGCAGCTTGAGGCGCGCGCGCGTGCTAGCTTCGCCGCGCCGCCGTCGGCACCTTCCTTTTCCTGGAGAACACAGCATGATTTACCGCAAACTCTTCGTCGGCCTGATCTCGGTCGGCGCGCTCTCGGCGCTCTCGTCCATGGTCGCCTGCTCCAGCTCCTCGAGCGGCGGGACGGCCGACGACGCCGGCAGCGACGCGGCGACCGGCGACACGGCGACCGGCGACACGGCGACCGGCGACGCGGCGACCGCCGACACCGCGACCGGCGACACGGCGACCGGCGACACGGCGACCGGCGACGCGGCGACCGGCGACACGGCGACCGGCGACACGGCGACCGCCGACTCCAAGGTGGCGGACGCCGACGCCTCCCCCACCGACACGGGCACCGGCGACGCGCTCGCCGACGCGGCCGACGGCGGGCACGCGGCCGCGTGCGTCGCGGCGGGCGGCACCGTGCAGACGCAGAGCTGCTGCGCGTCGAACGGCGACTTCGTCAGCCTGTGCGGCGTCGGCGCCTGCACCTGCAGCCCGACGTCGAGCCACATGATCCAGGAGTGCGCTTGCCCGGGCTCGAAGTGCTGGAACGGCGCGACCTGCCAGTGAGCTGCCCCTGACGACGCTGGCGTGCGCGGGGATGGGGGGCCCGCGCCGCTCGCGTCCGGGCGCGCTGAGGCGTACCCGGGCTTCGGCGCATCCGACCGTGAATGACCACGACGGAACGCGGCGGCCACTTCGCGCCGGCGCGCTGGCTGCCGAACCGCCACTTGATGACGATCGCCGCGAGCCTCGTGCGGCTGCCGTCGCGCCTCTCGCCGCGGCGCGAGCGCTGGGAGCTCGCCGACGGCGATTTCCTCGACGTCGATCGCCTCCCCGTTCGCGACCCCGACGCGCCGCTGCTGGTGATCTGCCACGGGCTCGAGGGGTCTTCGCGGTCGGGCTACGTGCTCGGCGTGATGGCGCGCGCGCACGCCCGCGGGCTCGCCGCCGTGGCGCTCAATTTCCGCGGCTGCTCGGGCGAGCTCAACCGCTTGCCGCGCCTGTACCACTCGGGCGAGACGACCGACCTCGCGCACGCCGTCGAGCGGCTGATCGACGAGCGCCCGGCGCGGCGGCTCGGCCTGGTCGGCTTCTCGCTCGGGGGCAACGTCGTCGCCAAGTACCTGGGAGAGCGCGGCGCCGACGTCCCCGAGCGCGTGCAGGCGGCGGCGGTGATCTCGGTGCCGTTCCAGCTCGCCGGCTGCTGCGAGGCCCTCGACGGCCCGGGCGCGCTGGCCCGCGTATACCGCACGCGCTTCCTGCGCACGCTGGTGCCGAAGGCGCTGGCGAAGGCGCGCCGCTTCCCGGGCGCCCTCGACGAGGCGCGCCTGCGTCGCCTGCGCTCGCTGCGCGCGTACGACGACGCCGTCACCGCGCCGCTCCACGGGTTCACCGGCGCCGACGACTACTACGCGCGCGCCAGCTCGGGGCCTCACCTGCCCGGCGTGCGGCGGCCGCTCCTCGCCATCTCCGCCGAGGACGATCCGTTCGTGCCCGGGCCGACGCTGCCGATCGCGACGCTGCAGGGCAACCCGCACGTGACCGCGCTCGTCTCGCCGGCGGGCGGCCACGTGGCCTTCGTGAGCGGCCCGCCGTGGGACCCGCGTCGCTGGGCCGAGGACCGCGCGGTCGACTTCCTCGCCGCGCACCTGATGGGCGCCTGAGGCCTCGGTGCTCGACGCCGGCACGCCGCTCGCTTTCGATGCGCCCATGCTCCAGCCATCCGCCCCCTGGTTCGCCCGCGTCGCGCGCGCGCTCTTCGCGCTGACGCTCTTCGGGGCCGGCTGCGACATCCAGCCGCTCACGGGCGGCAACGGCACCACGACCGGCACCCAGGGGACGACGCAGTTCTGCACCGCCGCGTGCACCGCGCAGCAGAAGTGCGACTCGTCGATCGTGCTTTCGAGCTGCGAGAGCGGCTGCGCCTCGACGTACGGGCCGCGCCTCGCGCACCTGCGCAGCGACTGGACCACCAAGGCCACGAGCTGCGTGACCTCCGCGACCTGCGCGGCCTGGAATTCCGGCACCGCGATGACGAGCTGCCAGGACCAGGCCTCGGCCGCGATCTCGCCGGGCTCGGCGGCGCAGAGCTTCTGCACCCAGGCGGTCGCCAAGGACACCGCGTGCGGCCAGGCGGGGAGCGAGACGCAGGCGAGCTGCGAGGAGATCGTGAAGTCGTTCGACGACGCCACGCTGAACTCGGCGGCGGGGTGCCTCTCGCAGGACTGCTCGACCTACACGACCTGCGTTCGAACCGCGACGGGCTCCTGATCAGCCGGGGCCGCGCGCGTCGGTCGCATGCGCGTCGACGGCCGGCAGCAGCGCGGTGCCGCGCAGCGCGTCGGCGAAGAGATCGCCCCATTTCTCCAGGCGCTGCAGCACCGTGCGCACGGTGAACGCGGACGGATCGAGCCGCGGGCCGAGCTCGCTCCACCGCAGCGGGGTCGACACCGGCGCCCCGTCGAGCGCGCGCACGGAGTACGGCGCGACGATCGTCTTGCGTCGGCCGCTCTGCAGGCAATCGACGTAGATGCGCCCGCCGCGCCGGGCGATCGTCCGCTCGACGGTGGCGAGCCCCGGCAGGTGGCGCGCGAGCGCGCGGCCCATCTGGCGGGCGAAGCGCCGCGTCTGCGCGAAGTCGTGCACGCGCGCGAGCGGCACGAGCACGTGGAGTCCGCGCCGCCCGCTCGTCTTGAGCACGCTCGCGAGGGCGAGGTCGTCGAGCGCGCGGTGCAGCGCCTCGGCGACCGCGAGCAGGTCGGCGAACGGTCCGTCGCCGGGATCGAGATCGAAGACGACGTAGTCGGGGCGCGCGAGCTCGGCTGCGATCGCGTCGGGCGCGTCGGGCGCGTCGGGCGCGTCGGCGTCGGGCGGGACGTGGCTCAGCCACCCGTGCAGCGTGAGCGCCGAGAGGTCGGCGAGCCAGCGGAGCGCCGCGCGGCTCTCCGCCACGACGTGGCGGCGGCCGTCGACCTCGATGGTGCGCACCGCGTCGGGGAGCGCCCCGAGCGCGTGCTCCTGGAACCACGCCTCGCCGTCGATCCCGTGCGGCCAGCGCTCGAACGACAGCGGGCGACCCGCGAGGTGCGGCAGCAGCGCGTCGGCGACCGCGTCGTAGTAGTCCGCGATCGCGCCCTTCGTCAGGCCGTCCCGGGGAAACAGGAGCCTCGTCGGGTGCGAGAGCGGTGGCTCGGGCGCACGTGCGCGTGGTGGCGGCGGCGGCGCCGCTGACGCGTGGCCGACGAGCCCGAACGACCGCCGCAGCGCGCACTCGAGCTCGAGCCAGTCGCCCGTGCGCCCGGCCTGGTACTGCGAGCCGCGGCGCTTGGCGACGAGCCCCTCGAGCCCCGCGGCGCAGACCGCGCGCAGCATCGAGCGCACGGGCACGAACGCGTCGGCGTCGCTCGCGCGAGGCGTCGCGTCGAGCGCCGCGGACAGCATGAGTGGGGACGCGTCGGAAGGCGCCGCCGACACGCCCGCGGGCGCGACGGGGCTCGCACCGCCGCCGCGCTCCAGGCCCGCGCGCCCACGAGGTCGCTCGCGCGCCGCGCCCGTCGCGCCGTTCGCGCTGCTCACCCCCGTCGCTCCGACGGCCCGCACCGGCGCGAGCAACGACGCGAGCAGGCCGCGGCGCCGTTCGAGCGGGAGCGCGCGCAGATCGTGGCCGTCGAGCCAGAGCAGATCGAACACCGCGTAGGCGACACGCGTGTCGCGCGTGTCGTGCTTGTCGCGCGCATCGCCGGCCGCCCAGCGCTGCAGCCGCTCGAAGGACGGGATCCCCTGCGCGTCGACCGCGCACACCTCGCCGTCGAGCACGCACTCCAGCACCGGCAGCGCCCGCACGGCGCCCGCGATCGCGGCGAAGCGGTCCGTCCAGTCCTGCCGCTCGCGGCTCAGCAGGCGCACGTCGTCGCGCACCTTGGCGGTCTGGGCACGGTAGCCGTCGTACTTCAGCTCGAAGAGCCAGCTCGTCGCGTCGCCGAGCTCCTCGA
>CAIXWQ010000496.1 GCA_903923175.1 uncultured delta proteobacterium
GGACAGGGCGGTCGAGGCCACCGCCTTCGATTCCGACGACCAGACGATGACGGAGAAGGTCAAGCGCATCGCTCACAGCCTGCTCGACGAGATCTGGCCCAACGAGTTCGTCGATACCGCACACTGGGAAGAGGTGGACCTCAAGTTCGGCGTCGTCTTCTACATCTGGAACGTGCTCGAAGAGGGCGGGGGGTGGTCGCAGCTCGTGCAGAGCACGGCTGCCCACGCAGATCTTGAGGCGATCGCCGAGGAACGCCCGGATGTCGCAGGGCTCGTAAGGGAGCTGGCCGGTCACTTCGCGAACGCACCGCTAAGGGCGTAGACGATCAACGGGCACGGGCCAAAGGCCCTCGGTCGCCACACAGGAGGACCGAGGGCTTCCGTCGTCCTCGGCGACGGCGTCGACCGGCCGGCCCCAGCGGTTCCGGGGTCGACGCCGGGCTCGCCGCTGGAGAGGTGGACGGACGCCTCGATGTCGATCACGACCTGCGCGTCGTCGTCCGTGCGGAGGCCGGTGACTAACGAGGTGACTGGGGGCCGCCAGCCGAGCCGTCTCTCGTTGAGCATCGAGCAAGGAACGCCTACAGTCGCCTGCATGGCGATGATCCTGTGTGCCGGCGCGAACTGGAGCCCCGAGCTGGTCGGCTGGGGATCTCCGGGGCGAACGCTCAACACCGAGCTGCCGGGCTATTACGCGGGCAGACTTGAGACGCCGGCGTCGAAGGGGCGACTTCCTGAGGCGCAGAAGGTGAAGCAGACAGTCAACGTCTGGAACGTCCCCGGAATCTACGTCCTGTACCGGGCAGACTCAGTTGTCTACGTGGGGAAGTCCGAGGACGGCGGTATTGGCGCAAGGCTCAAGCAACATCACCAGACCGACCACCTGGTCGGGCGGTGGGACACGTTCTCGTGGGTCTCGCCTGCGCCGATCCTAGCCATCTTTCCCGGCGGAGACACCTCGCAACCGGCCGAGCGGATCGAAATCGGGCAGGTGCCGAACTCTCCCTGCGCGGTTGGTCTCTCGGAGTGGCTCACCGAGGTGGAAGCGCTCGGGATCCTATTGGCCCGCCCGATCGACAACCGCCAGATGCCTGACCTGAGCAGGGATCTCTGGTGGCTCACGCAGGTCAGGTCTCAACACGCGGAGCTGACGGACGCTGAGAAGCTCGCGGCAGTCTACGAGAAGCTCTGCAAGAGCTGACCCACTTCGCCGATCGCTCCCCTGAGAAGGTGCCGTCCTGGCCGCCGTTGATGCGAACGCCGCCGCCTCCGTACTGAGGGCATGGGAAGCGCAAACGGCACCGCCCCATCCCCCTCGACCCCTCATGGGTCAAGTTCGTGATCTGGACGTTCATCTACAACTACCTGCCTCGGCGTCAGGAGTCAGGACGACGGCCGTGCGACCAACTGGGCCGACGCCCTCGCGAAGGCCGTGGCCTTCGCGAAGCGGCTCGTCGCCGAGAACCCCTCGTGGTTGCCGGTCAAGGTCGACACGCCGCTACGTCAGCAGAATGTGCGACTTCGACGAGGCGATCGGCCGCAGGGTCCGCGCGTGCGCCAGAGCCGAGTTCGGGGAGTTGCTGGAAAACGAGGCGGGGCAGTACTGATGGCGAGGCTCGGGCCTCGGTTGCGTGAGCGGGTGGCCGGTCGCGAATACCGGCGTGGTGTCGCAGAATCGGTGCCGAAGTGGGCCTCGGTTGCGATTCCGCCGGGGGTGATGTATACCAAACGAATGACAGTGGTAGACGTCAAGCAGGTCGCAGTTCGTATGTCCGCCGAAGACCTCGGCGTCCTCCATGATCTTCAGGCGGTCCTTGGCATACGGTCGCAATCCGAGATCTTCAGGATGGCATTGCGTTCGCTCGCCAAGGAGCACGCCATCCCGGCCAAGAAGCAGCGCAGCACGGGGGACGCCGTGAAAGGACGGCGGCCGTGATTCGGTTCGCATTCGCGGAGGACGGCGAGCCTCGCCCTCTGGACGCAGCGCTTAATTGTACGGTGTCTTGGCCATGAAGATCTCGACGCACTTCGACGTGCCCCCTCGGATCGCTGCCGGACTCCTAAGGGGCGACATGATTCGCAGAGGCGGCGTCGTTCAGTGGGCTGACAACACGCCTAAAGCGGGCAGAGTTATCGGGTGGTTGCGGGAGGCAGCACCTGAGCCATCGTCGCCGGCGAAGCTGGGCTCTCTGTTGGGCAAGGCCGGGAGTGTGCTCTCTCTCGTCGGCAGTGTCGCGAGCGTCATCAACGTCGGTGCCACGGTTGGCTTCGGACTAGTAACGCTTCGCAGGCTTGGAAGGATGGACGCGAAGCTCGACCACCTTGTGGCGGGTCAGGAGCGACTGGAGGCCGGACAGCAACAGCTTGTGGCGGGTCAAGAGCGACTGGAGGCCGGACAGCAA
>CAIXWQ010000497.1 GCA_903923175.1 uncultured delta proteobacterium
CGCCGCGCTTGCGACGGACGACGAACTCGTTGAACGTAGGCCCCGCGTACGGCAGCTCGTAGCCCTCGAGCGCGGCGATGCGCCCCTTGAGGTACTCCGCGCGCGACAGGCACTGGTTGCCGAGCTCGATGAAGCCCGCCTTGCCCAGCAGGCACATGCGGATGGTGATGGCGAGCGCCATCAGCGAGTGGTTGGTGCAGATGTTCGACGTCGCGCGCTCGCGGCGGATGTGCTGCTCGCGGGTCGAGAGCGTGAGCACGTAGCCGCGCTTGCCGCGCGTATCGACCGTCTCGCCCACCAGGCGCCCCGGGATGGTCGTGAGATACTCGCGCCCCTCGCGGCACGCGAAGAGACCGCAGCCGGGGCCGCCGAGCTGCGGCGGGATGCCGAGCGGCTGCCCCTCGCCGACCGCGATGTCGACGCCGCGCGCGCCGGGGCTGTCGACGACGGCGTAGGCGACCGGCTCGGGCGTGGCCGTCACGCAGAGCGCGCCGTGCTTGTGGGCGATCGCGGAGATCGCGGCCACGTCCTCGAGCACGCCGAAGACGTTCGGATCGCCGACGACGACGCACGCGACGTCTCCGCCCGCGAGCGCCTTCTCGAGCGCCGCGAGGTCGGTCCGACCGTCGGCGAGCGTGCCGACCTGGGCGACCGTCGCGAGGCGGATGACGCGCCCCTTCTTGGCGCTCGACGTCGAGGCGGGGGCCTCGTCCGACGCGGGGTCGAGCCCCTGCAGGTACGTGAGGATGGTCTGCGCGTACTCGGGGTGCAGCGCGTCGGAGAGCACCACCTTGGTGCGCTTGGTCACGCGGCGGGCCATGAGCACGGCCTCGGCGGCGGCGCTGGCGCCGTCGTACATCGAGGCGTTCGCGGTCGGCAGCCCGAAGAGCTCCGAGACGACCGTCTGGAACTCGAAGATCGCCTGCAGCGTCCCCTGCGCGACCTCGGCCTGGTACGGCGTGTAGGCCGTGAGGAACTCGCCGCGCAGCAGGAGCTGGTCGACGGTCGGCGGCACGTGGTGCGCGTAGATCCCGCATCCCAGGAACGACAGCGCGCCCTGCGCGGTGTTCTTCGCGTCGAGCTCGCCGAGGTGGCGCATCAGCGAGGGCTCGTCGAGCGCCGGCTCGATCGCCAGCGGTCGGCCGAGGCGGCTCGCCGCGGGGATCGGCGCGAAGAGCGCGTCGATCGAGTCGACGCCGATCTTCGCGAGCATCTCGGTGATCTCGGCGGGCGTGTGCGGGAGATAGCGCATGGCGTGGACCTGGGGTTCGGAGTCAATCGCAGCAAGCCGCGACCGTCGGGGAGGGGGCATGCTGTGCGTGCCCGCTCGCTCGCGCTCGCGGCTTGCCAGCCCGCGGTTGGATCAGTGATCCGATTCGGCGAGGTGCTTCTTGTACGCCTCGGGATCGAGCAGCGCGTCGAGCTGCGAGGCGTCGCTCGCCTCGATCACGACCATCCAGCCCTTGTCGTACGCGCCGTCGTTCACGTACTCGGGGTGCGACGCGAGGTCGTCGTTGACCGCGACCACCGTGCCGCTGAGCGGCGCGTAGAGATCGCTGAGCGTCTTGACGCTCTCGACGGTGCCGAAGGTCTTGCCGGCCTCGACCTTGGTGCCGACCTTGGGGAGCTCGACCAGCGTGATGTCGCCGAGCTGCTCGACGGCGAACGCCGTGACGCCGACGCGCACCTTGCCTGCCTCGTTCTTCGCCCACTCGTGATCTTTGGTGTACCGCAGGCCGTCGGGGACGTTCACGCTCGCCATCTCATCCTCCTCGAAGAACGGGGTCCGGAACGCTCTCAGCGTCCGGCGCGCTTGTAGAACGGCGTCTTGACGACGACCGCTTCGACATCCTTGCCTCGGCAGTCGACGAACAGCTTCTGGCCGATCGCCGACTTGTCGGCGGGCACGTAGCCGAGGCCGATGTTCTTGCCGAGCGTCGGGCTCGGCGAGCCGCTGGTCACGAAGCCGATCTTCTCGCCGCCCTCGGCGCCGCGCAGATCGTAGCCGTGCCGGGCGATGCCGCGGCCGACCATCTCGAGGCCCACCAGCTTGCGCGACAGCCCCTTCTCCTTCGCGGCGAGCAGCGCGGCGCGGCCGACGAAGTCGCCCTTGTCGAACTTCACGGCCCACGAGAGCGCGGCCTCGAGCGGGTTGATGTCCTCGGCGAGCTCCTGCCCGTAGAGCGGCATCTTGCACTCGAGGCGGAGCGTGTCGCGGCAGCCGAGGCCGCAGGGCTTGAGCCCGTGCTCCTTGCCGATCTCGAGCAGCGCGTTCCAGACCTTCTCGGCCTCGCCCCACGGCATGAAGATCTCGCAGCCGTCCTCGCCGGTGTAGCCGGTGCGCGCGACGGTGCAGTCGACGTTGAAGAGGCGCGCCTCGTCGAAGCTGTAGGCGGGCTTCTTCGCGAGCGCGCTCACGTCGCCGGCCTTGGCGAGGATGTCCCACGCCTTGGGCCCCTGCAGCGCGATGAGCGCCGTCTCGTCGGTGCGGTCGACGAACTCGCAGTGGTCCTTCGCCGCCTTGGCGAACACGCCGACGATCTTGTCGCGGTTGGCGCCGTTGCAGACGACGAGCACGCGGTCGTGCGCGGCCTTGTAGACGATCAGGTCGTCGTGCACGCCCCCCTCGGGGTTGCAGCACAGCGTGTAGATCGCGTGGCCGTCCTCGAGCTTCGAGATGTCGTTCGTGACGAGGTAGTTCACCACCGCGATCGCGTGCTCGCCGCGCAGATCGAGCTCGCCCATGTGCGAGACGTCGAAGAGGCCGGCGGCCTTGCGCACGGCGTGGTGCTCGTCGACGAGCCCGCTGTACTGCACGGGCATCTCCCAGCCCGCGAAGGGAACCATGCGGCCACCGAGCCGCTTGTGTGCGTCGAAGAGGGGGGTGCGGCGGAGGGCTGCTTCGGTCACGGGCGCGGGGGTAGCGCATCCGCGCGCGGGCCGGGAGGGGTTCTTGGGCGCGCCTCGACCCCGCGCGGCGGCGGCCGGAAATCACGGCGATCCGCGGCATACCCCGGCCCCTTCACGAGGTGGGACGACGGCGCCGCACGGGGGCGGCACGAGCCGCGCCGACTCGCTAAGGTACGGCGCTGGATGCGCGCGCGGTGGCACTTCGTCCTGGTCGCGGGCTGCGTCGCGGGCTGCCGTGAGCGCGAGCTCTCGAGCGCGCTCGGCGCAGCGACGTCGGCGCGCGCGCCCTCGAGCGTGACGGCCCCCACGTCGCCCCCGCAGAGCGCTCCCACCGCCGCGCAGGCGGGCTTCGACCCCGACCGCGCCGCGCGCGACGTCTGCGAC
>CAIXWQ010000498.1 GCA_903923175.1 uncultured delta proteobacterium
GCGCTCGCGCTCGCGCTCTCTGCGGCTGCGTGCGTGATCGGGCCGAAGCCCGACGATCCTGCCGCCCCGGGCTACGACGGCGTCGACGCCGACAAGCAGGCGGGCGACGGCGCTGGCGACTACTCGGGGGACACCGCGCTCACGGACGCGACCGTCGAGCCGCCGGCGACCGACGCGAGCGCCGATACCGGGCCCAACGGCAGCGGCGTGGGGTGCGACGCCTCGCAGGACGCCGCGGCCGACGCCGCGGCGGACGGCGGGTGCCCGAGCGACGACGCGTCGCCGGAGGCGGCCACGGATGCGCGGTCCGACGCGAGCGCCGATGCGAGCCCCGATGCGAGCCCCGATGCGAGCGCGAGCGGCGACCCGACGCTCGGTGACGCCGCGGCGGAGGGCGGGTGAGCCGCCCCGTCGCCTTCCGCGCGCTCGTCCTCGCGACCCTCGCGCTCGTGATCGGCGCGGTCGGGGCCTGCGTGATCGGGCCGAAGCCGGACGATCCGCTCACCGGCGGCGACACGAACGCGGCGCCCGATGGCGGCGAGGACTCCGCGTTCGCCATGGACGTGGGCGCGGTCCCCGGCGACACGGGCGCAGCGAGCGACGCCGCGCCCGGCGCCATCCCCGACGCCGCGCTGGATGCGAGCGACGCGAGCGACACGGGCGACGCGGGCGACGCTCCGGACGTCGGCGGCGACGCTTCCGGCGACGACGCCGACCCCTCGACGACCGAAGGCGGAGCGGCCACCGACGGCGCCTCCGAAGGAGCGGCGGGATGAGCTCCAAGCGCGCGATCCACCTGGTTCTCGGGCTCGCCTTCCTCGGGGCCTCCGGTTGCGTGATCGGTCCGAAGCCGGACGACCCCGCGCAGCCCGACAGCGGCATCCCCGGCCCCGGCGGTGACGCCGCGATCCCCGAGGACACCGCCATCGGCCTGTTCGTCGACGCGGCCTCCGACGCCGGCGGCGGTGTGCCCGACACCTCGGGCGCGGACACCGGGAGCGCCGACACGGCGGCGGCCGATGGAGACGCCGCGGCCGACGTGACCGATGCGACCGGAGACTCGGACGCGACCGACGCGACCGACGCGACCGAGGCCGGCGACGCGACGGTCGCGGGCGACGGCGGCTGAGAGACTGCGGAACAGTCTCTCCGGTGGGGTGGGGCCCCGGCGGATTCACGGAGGCGGGGCGGGGCGGTGCCGACCGCCCCGGTGGGCCGTGAAGCGCGCGGGATCTTTCCCGCGCGCTGAGCCGCGCGTGCGGCGCGACTACGGAGCGGCCACGCGCACGTCGAGGCGGTAGCTCCCCGCGGCGAGCGCGTAGCCGTCGACGACGACCCAGTACGTCCCCGAGTCGAGCAACAGATCGAGGAACGCGTTGCCGGCGACGAAGCCCGCGGCGCAGCCGTTGTCGACCTCGACCCCCGGGCACGTCGCGCCGGCGCGCACGCTCACGAGCGTGCTGTACGCGGAGCCTGAGGCGTCGAGCACGACGCGTGACTTCGCGGCGAGATCGAGGCGGTAGATGACCTCGGGGGCGCCCCCCTTCGGCTGCCCGCCGGCGTCGCACGACAGGTCGATCTTCGCCGACTTGCCGGTGGTGTCGCCGCTGAAGAGCCCGCCCGCGCTCGGGATGACGACCGGCGCGGCGCCGCAGCCGTCGGCGCCGACCGGGCCGAGCGTGGCGGCCGGGCGCACGAACGTCGAGAGCGAGACGAGGCTGCGCTTGGTGCTCTCGACGACCAGGCGGTAGCTACCGGCGGCGAGGGCGCGGCGCGAGAGGCGCATCGGGTAGCCCGACGCGCAGCCGTACGTCATCGTCGTGCACGCCGAGGTCGCGAGCCCCACGCCGATCGCGTCGCTGCCGGTCGGCCGCGCCACCACCAGCAGATCGGAGTCGACCGCGAACTCGAGGTCGTAGGCCGCGGCCGCCATCAGCGGCGGCGAGCCGTACGCAGGCGGCGGCGAGGGCCAGACGCACGACGCCGCGATCGAGTCGTCGTTGGCGCCGAGATCGGCGATGGTCGTCGCGTCGCGCGCGATCGCCGGGGCCGTCGCGCACGAGGCGTCGGCGGGGGCGACGGTCGGCGGCGAGAGCGAGGCGTCGAGGGTGACGTCGCTGGGCGCGCCGGCGGCGAGCGTGACGTAGTAGGTGCCGGGCGGCAGCGCGCGCACGAACAGATCGCCGGGGACGCCGTTGCCGCAGCGCAGCTCGTTGGCCGCCGAGACGCACCCCGCGTCGCGCAGGCCGAGGATGGTCGTGACGCCGATGACGTCCGGCGTCGCCCGGACGCGGAGATCCCGCGGCCCGAGGCTCGCGGGGAGGTCGACGCGGTAGACGAGCGGGCCCACGCCGCTGCTGCACGCGCTCGGCAGCGCGCCGCTGTCGACGAGCTGCACCGTGCCGCCGAAGCTCGTCGTGGTGCCGTCCAGCAGCGGCGTCGCGCGCGCGCAGGTCAGGTTGGTCGCCGGGGCGGTCGGCGCGCTGAAGATGATGCGCAGATCGACGTTCGCCTCGGCGGTCCCGAAGACGTAGACGGGGTAGATGCCCGGCGGCAGCGCGCGCAGCCGCATGCGCACCGACGGGCTGCCGGAGGCCTGCGTCTCGCAGTGGCTCTCGGTGGCGCCGTCGCCGCACACCAGGCCGGCCGCCAGCGCGACGCGCGCGCCCCCCTTCGGGGCCGCGACGATGTCCACGTCCTGCGCGCCGCCCGCCGGCACCTGGATGGCGAGGACGATCTGGCGCGGGTAGTCGGTCGGCGAGGCGCAGCTCGCGGCGACGGTGCGCGTCGTCGCGTCGAGCGAGACCGAGAGCGAGCCCGAGGCGCTCACGATCTGCGCGTCGTCGCAGGTCGAGCTCTTGGGCGACACGCACGGCGACTCGTCGACGGCGCCGTTGCAGTTGTCGTCCACGTGGTTGCCGCAGACCTCAGCGACCTTGGAATTCACCGTCGGATCGCGATCGTCGCAGTCGCCGCCACCGCACGCCGTGGTCGGATCGTGGTCGCCGTCGGCGTCGCGCGGCGCGTGCGTGCAGGCGTGCGTCGCCTCCACGCAGGCGTCGATCGAGCAGCTGTCGCCGGTCGAGCAGTCGACCACCGGGCCCGGCCGACAGCCGGTGCGCACGTCGCAGGTCTCGCGGCCGTTGCAGTAGATTCCGTCGTCGCAGCGGGTGTCGTCGGCCGTCCCGCGGCAGCGCCCGATGGCCTTGTCGCAGACCCAGCTCGCGCAGGTCACGCCGGCGAGCTTGCACTGGCCGTCGTCGAGGCAGGGGCCGCCCACGCTCGGGTCGCCGTCGAGCGCGAGCGGCGCGTCGCTCGGGGCGCCGTCGCCGCCGTCGTCGTCGCCCGCCTCCGGCCCGGGGCCGGCCGCGTCGGCGAAGCGATCGTGCGCGCCCGAGGGGGAGCAGGCGAGCGTCGAGGCGGCGCCCGCGCCGGCGAGGAACGCCGCGAGCGCCGAGAACGCGAGTCGCGAGCGCGCGCGGAGGGGCGGCATCGTCACGTGCACGATCTCACACGATTTCGAGTTCAATTGTTCAATTGAGGAAGCGCTTGTCGATCTTCTTCGGATCGCGCCCGCCCTGGATGACCGACAGCCCCTTGGCCTTGCGCGCGCGCACGCGCTTCTGGCGCATCCGATCGAGCCAGTCGTCGATGCGGTCCCAGTAGCGCATCAGGCCGTAGCCGGTGGCGATCGACGCGATCGAGATCGCGACGCTCTCGTGCGGCGCGCGCATGAGCACGTACACGAGCTGCAGCCCGAGCAGCGCGAGCACCATGGTGCGGCCGCTGATCGGCGGGAAGAAGAGCTTCTGGTGCGGGAAGCGTGTCCCCCAGGCGGCCGTGATCGCGAGCGACAGCGGCTCGAGGCCGTACACCGGCACGGTGAAGAAGACCGGGTGGAAGGCGGCGACGAGCACCGAGACGAGCGCCGGCGCCAGCACGCACCCGAGCAGGAAGAGCCCGAAGCGCGAGGCGCCGAGCGCCTCTTCGAGCGGCCCGCCGAACATCCAGAAGACGAGCACGCCCCAGAACAGCGGCCCGAGCGCGCCCATGTCGCCCGGCCCGACCAGCAGCAACGGGTAGCTCACCAGCCGCCAGAGCTGCAGGTGCAGCACGCTGCGCGGCACGAGCGCGAGGTGCGGCGCGACGTTGAGCGAGCGCGGAAGCCAGTTGAAGTCGATCAGCTCGACCACCAGCAGCGCCGCCATCGCGACGAGCATCCACTTCACCGCCGGCGTGAGCCGAGGGACGGCCACCTGGTAGCCAGGGCCGGGTCCGAAGTCGTCGTCGCCGCGACGGGGCATCCGATGGTGTTAACGCAGACGGCCGCTCGACGCACGTGGCGCGGAGCGGCCGTCGACGGTCGCGGCCGATTGGCCGCGTTCAGCTCAGGGCTGGAAGCAGTTGCCGCCGGTGGTTGCGGCAGTGACGATGCAGTTCGCGTGGTCGCCGCTCGTCGGGTCGACGAAGACGAGATCCAGCGCGTCGCCCGCGGCGTTCTTGCGCGTGACCTTGCAGCCCGGCGCCGTCGTGCAGGCGTTCACCGAGGCCGACTTCGGCTCGATCGAGATGCTCCACGCCGTCTCGCGCGCCGAGGTGCTCTCGGTCGACTTGAACTTCGCCTCGTCGATGAAGATCACGCCGGCCGGGTCGCTGTCGGTGACCGAGGCGGCCGCGGCGCCCGAGGTCGGGGTGCGCGCGCGCCAGACGTCCATGTCCTTGCCCGAGGTGGTGAGCGCGTACGCCGCGCCGCCGCTCGGCCCGACGAAGTCGGACGGGAAGATGATCCCCTTGATGTACGTGTTGCCCGCCGCGTCGGTGAGCGACAGGGGCGTACAGGTGGCGATCGTCTCGGTGTCGGCCGCGACGACGGCGGAGCAGGTCGTCTGCGCGATGAGGATCGCCGTGTCCGGCGTCACGTCGAGGTCGCCGACGACGCCGCGGAGGTAGCCCTTCACGAGCATCGAGTAGGTGCCCGGAACGACGTTGGTGAGCACGCCGTCGACGGCCGCGCCCGCCGCGTCGACGCCGATGATGGCGGGGAAGGCGGCGCTCGTCTCGTTCACGACCGCCTTCGCGTAGGCGATCTTGCTCGCCGTCAGGTCGGCGTAGGTCGAGCCGCCGCCGAAGCCGGTGACGATCTCCGCGGTGCCCGTGCCGACGAGCGAGGTCGACTTGATGCGGATCGAGCCGTTGCCCGGCGACGTCTCCGGCTGCGGCGTGCCCGTGTCGTCGCCCGTGGTCCCCGAGTCGGTCGTGTCGCTGGTGACCACGCAGCCGGAGGCGCCGAAGGTCGCCCAAGCGGTGAGGGTCGCGAGCGCGAGACCGAGAGCCGTGGTGCCGATGCGAACGGAATGACGCATGAAGGATCCTCCTCGAGATGGGTCCACCGCCACGGGCGGACGAAGACGTCGCGTTTCGGCGCGAAGGTATCCGACTTCACGCGCGAAGTGTGTAGATCGAACAGCTCTTCACAGGGCCCGAGCGGTGGGGACGGATGTCCCGATCCCGCCGTGGGCGTCAGCAAGTCTTGGTGACGGAGCAGGTCGGGAGCACGGCATGCGCGCCCGGCATCGTGTGCGCGGTGCAGGCCGCGACGTAGCAACTCTGGTGGCCGGCGGTGTAGCCGGTCGCGGTGAGGGTGTACTCGGTGTCGCCGCGGAGGTTCTCGAGCGAGACGATGAACGGGTTGCCGGGCGACTCCTGGCAGCCGACCTCGCCGCTGCTCTGCGTGGTGCCGTCGACGGCGACGCTCCAGGTGGAGATGCCGCCCGCGTAGCCCGGCGTGCACGCCACGTTGTGGAACACCTGATCGAAGTGCGCGTCGATCGCGGGCGACGACGGCTGCGTGACCTCGAGATCCTCGGGCGAGTACTGCGAGCTCGGCGTGCTGTTGTCGACGATGATGCAGCCGAACGGGGCGCTGCCGACGGCGAGGACGGCGAGCGCCAGACCAGCGCGGCCGACCCGGCCCAGGTGCCGGGAGCGGGAAGCGACGGGGTAGGTCGGAGCGTTCATGGAGAGGGACCCGCAGGTGGACGGTGGAGGGGGGGCGTTCATTCAACGCGCGCTCGCTGCGCGACTCCCTCGCGATCTTGCGCCGCGACGGGCGCGATTCCGAGCGTTCGTGGCGAGCGGGCGGGGGCGGCGATCGCGCGGCGAGGGGAGGCGCGGCCGTCGACCCGACGCAGGCCTGCGAATCCCCTGCCAGCCCGGGCGAGCGCCCTGGCAGCGCCGGGACCCGTCCGGCGCGCGCGTCCGCCGGCCCACGAACGCCCGGCTCCACGAGGGGCGAGACATCAGTTAGCGTCGCCTCCGCACCGTGGCCGACGAAGCTCCCGCCCCCCTCTCGCAACCTGCGTCC
>CAIXWQ010000499.1 GCA_903923175.1 uncultured delta proteobacterium
CCGGGGCCTCGCCCGAGCGCGCCGGGGCGGTCGAGCTCGCCGCGCACTGGATCGCGCCCGCCGATCGCGCGCGCTTCCGCGAGGCGGTCGCCTCGGTCGCGGCTGGGCGAGGGCCGAGCGAGCTCGAGGCGTCCCTGCTCGGGGTCGGGTCCGCGCCGCCGCTCGCCGCGGGCGGCGGGACGCCGGCGCACGGAGACGGCGCGCGGCTCATCCGCTGGAACCTCTCGGCCGACGCCGAGGGGCACGCCGACGGGCCCGGGCTCGTGTTCGGCATCGGCGTCGACGTGACCGAGCGTCGCGCTCTCGAGCGCCGCGCGGCCAACGCCGAGGCGCTCTCGACGATGGGGACGCTGGCGCTCGGCCTGGCCCACGAGATCCGCAACCCGCTCAACGCCGCGGTGCTGCAGCTCACGATGCTGGCGCGCGGGATCGAGCGCCACGTCTCCGACGAGGCGCAGCGCGGCTCGATGCGCGATCGCGCGCAGATCGTGATGGGCGAGATCAAGCGGCTCGGCCGGCTGCTCACCGAGTTCCTCGAGCTCGCGCGCCCGCGCGGCCTCGCGCGCGAGTCGCTGCCGCTCGACGATCTGCTCGACGCGGTCGTCGAGTTGCACGCCGAGGAGGCCGCGCAGCGGGGCGTCACCATCCGCCGCGCGCCGCCGTCGCGCAGGCTCTCGGTGCGCGGCGATCGCGAGAAGCTGCGCCAGGTGTTCGTGAACCTCGTGGTGAACGCGATGGAGGCGACCCCCGACGGCGGCGAGATCGAGCTCTCGGCCCGCGCGGAGGGCGCCCGCGTCCTCGTCGAGATCCGCGACACCGGCCAGGGGATCGCCGCCGACGACCTGCCGCGCCTCTTCGATCCGTTCTTCACCACCAAGCCGGGCGGCACGGGCCTCGGGCTGTCGATCGTGCGGAAGATCCTCGAGCAGCACGGCGGCGCGATCTCGCTCCGTTCGCGTCTCGGCGAGGGGACGACGACGGTGGTGGAGCTGCTCGTCGACGGGCCCTGAAGGCGACGGTGGCGCGGCCGCTGGCGCGGGCCATGTGGTAGGCTCGCGACGTGAAGCCCTGGATGCGGTGGACGCTCTGGACGGTCGTCGTGCTCGGCGCGGTCCTCGGCGTTCTCCGGTATTTCTTCATCGAGTTCTACACCGTCCCGGACGAGGCGAACGACCCTCGCAGCTGGGCCAACGCGCCGAACCTCGAGCCCGGCGACTTCGTGCTCGTGTGGCGTGGCGGCGAGCCGCACATCGGCGATCTGCTGATCTGCCCCGATCCGTCGGCCGATCCGCCCAAGTCGAAGGTCATGGTGGCGCGCGTGCTCGGCCTCCCCGGCGACAAGATCGAGTACGGCGAGACCGGCCTGCGCATCAACAACTACCGCGTCGCCGGCGCTGGCTGCAGCACCATGCCGCGCAAGATCAACGACGCCGCCGGCGCGGCGACCGAGCTCGTCTGCCAGGGCGAAGAGGCCGGCAGCTCGCGCCACGACATCTACACCTCGCCGAGCATGCAGACGTTCGCGCAGACGCAGGTGCCGGCCGAGAAGATCTTCGTCCTCTCCGACAACCGCGTCTCGCCCTGGGCCCACGACTCGCGCGAGCCGGAGGTCGGCACGCTCGACATCGCCGAGTGCCGCAAGAAGGCGGTCGTGCGGCTCTGGAGCAAGAAGGGGTGGAGCGACGCTCCTCGCCGGATGGGCTTCCTGTACTGAAGCGTTGTTCGAGAGGAACCATGCCCCGCCCGCTCCGCGTCACGCTCGCCTCCGCGCTCCTGCTCGTCGGTACCGCATCGGCCGTGCACGCCGCGAAGGAGCCCCCGAAGCCCGCCGCCACGCCGCCGGAGGCCACGCTCGCCGTTTCGGCCGGGAGCGCGAGCCACCCCTACAAGTGGACGCTCGAGGTCTCCAACGACGGCGCGGTGCCGCTCCGCCTCGAAGCCGACGCGCGCCTGCTGCGCCTCGAGATCGGTCCCCTCCCGGCCACCAGCGGCAGCGCCTCGGCCTCGGCCCCGAAGGGGAAGGCTGCGCCGAAGCCGCCCCCGCCGACGGTGTGCGAGCTGCCGGCGTCCATGCGCCTCGAGGGGCGCTTGCTCGTGCTCAAGCCCGGGCAGCGCTACCGCGAGAGCTTCGATCCGCGGCTCTTCTGCCTCGACGCGATCGCGAAGCTCGACGCGGGGGCGCGCGTGACGGCGACGCTCGGCTGGCCGGCGGGCAAAGGGGCGCTCTCGCCGCCGTTCGTGCTCGCGCCGTTCGTCTCGGCCTCCGCGTCGGCTCTCGGCGTCTCGAGCGCCTCGAGCGCCTCGGCCGGGCCGCGCATCGCCTCCGCCAAGGAGCTCGCCGCCCCCGCGATCGAAGTCGCGCCGCGCGTCGCCTCGGCCTCGGCCTCGAGCTCGGCCGCGACCGCGAGCTCTGCCGCGCCGAAGCCTGCGCTGGTCGCGCGCGGCGGCGGCGCTCGCTCGGTCTACGACGGCAAGGACGCCGAGCTCTCGATCGTCGTGACCAACACCTCCGGCGCGGCGCAGACGGTCTACGCGCGCCCGCAGGTGCTCGGCGTCGTCGTGCGCGGCCCGCGCGGTGAGCGGACGAGCTGCGAGCCAGGGCTCGTGCCCGCGCCCATCGTCGACTTCGTCGTGCACCTCGCGCCCGGCGCCGCGTGGACGGGCGAGACGCGCCTCGACTCGTTCTGCCCGCAGGGGACGTTCGACCGCCCGGGCATCTACGAGCTCTGGCCCGTGCTGCACGCGCCCGCCCTGCCTTGGCAGCGCAGCGCGTTCTCGGGCGACGTGCGCGCCGTCACGCCGCAGCTGCTCCGGGTCGAGACGGGCAAGCTCCCGTTCCACGACGCGGGGCCGAGCGTCGTCTCCGTCGCGTCCGCGGTGCCGCCGGCGCCGGCTGCGTCCGCCAAGCGCTGAGCGAGCTCCTGCGCGGGAGCCGCCGAGGCCGTGCTAAGCCGCACGGCGATGGGCGCCGCGAGCCACGCCGTCGTCGTCCCGCCGCGCGCCGCGTTCGGCCACGCGAGCTTCCGTCGCTGGCAGCTCGCGCGCCTCGCGTCGATCGTGGGCAACCAGATGCTGTCGGTCGCGATCGGCTGGCACGTCTACGACCTCACGCGGAGCCCGCTGCAGCTCGGCAACGTGGGCGCTGCCACGTTCGTCCCCGCGTTCGCCTTCTCGCTCGCCGCCGGGCACACCGCGGATCGCCTCAACCGCAAGCGGATCGTGCTCGGCTACTACCTGGTCGTCGCCGCGTGCGCGCTCGCGCTCTTCTTCCTCGCGCGCGCGCACGTCCCCGCGGTGTGGCCGATCTTCGTGATCGCCTTCTGCATGGGGACCGCGCGCACCTTCGCCGGCCCCGCCGCCTCGGCGCTCCTGCCCGCGCTCGTGCCGACCGAGCACTTCGGCAACGCCGTGGCCTGGAACAGCGTCACCTGGCAGCTCGCGACCATCCTCGGCCCCGCGCTCGGCGGCGGCGTCTACGCGCTGAGCGGCGGCGCGCCGGCCGTGTTCGCCACCAGCGCCGTGCTGCTGCTCGCCGCGTTCGGGTTCGCCGCGGGCCTGAAGCCGCGCCCGCTGGAGGGGAGCCGCGCGCCGGCCTCGCTCGCGGGGCTCTTCGCCGGCGTGCGCTACGTGTTCCGCAACGCCGACATCCTCGGCTCGATCACGCTCGATCTCTTCGCCGTGCTCCTCGGCGGCGCGACGGCGCTGCTGCCGATCTTCGCGTCGGAGATCCTGCACGTCGGCCCGCTCGGCCTCGGCGTGCTGCGCAGCGCCCCGGCGGTCGGCGCGGGGGCCACGGCGTTCTGGCTCGCGCACCGGCCGATCGTGCGCCGCTCGGGCGCGTGGATGTTCGGCGGCGTCCTCGTCTTCGGCGTCGCGACCATCGTGTTCGCGCTGTCGCGCAGCTTCGCGCTCTCGCTCGTCACGCTCGCGGTGCTCGGCGCCTCCGACATGGTGAGCGTCGTCGTGCGGCAGATGCTCCTGCAGCTGCGCACGCCCGACGACATGCGCGGCCGCGTCGCGGCGGTGAACCTCGTGTTCGTCGGCGCTTCCAACGAGCTCGGCGAGTGGGAGTCCGGGGTCACGGCCGCCTGGCTCGGCGTGGTCCCCGCGGCGGCGGCGGGCGGCGTCGGGACGGTGATCGTCGTCGCCGCCTGCGCGCTCCTGTTCCCTGGGCTCCGCAAGCTCGATCGCGTCGCGCCCACGACGCGGCGCGACTGACCCCGCGCTCGCTCACTCGGCCGCGGCGGCCTGCGGCGTGCCGAAGATCTCGCGCTCGATCGCGGCCTCGGCGGCGCCGCCCGTGGTGTCGGCGGCCATGTAGTCGCGCCACTCGTGGTGCTCGCGCGTCGCCTTGCAGTACGCGTTGAAGATGGCGTTGAACATCGCGAGCATCGGCTTGCCCGGGAGCGGCAGCAGGAACCCCGAGCGCTCGGCGAGGTGCACCGCCTTGCGCAGCACCGAGCCCGCGAACTCGAAGACGTCGACGCCGAGCTCGGCGAGCTCGGGCTCGAGGTAGAGGACGAGCGGCACCGCCGGCAGCGACATCACGAGCCGCGAGAGGCGCGCCGACGGGCTCTTCTTCTGCCACTCCGTCATGGGGAACTCGCGGAAGTAGTTGTCCGGCAGGGCGGTGTGGCGCGATTCGTCGAGGTGGAACAGGCGCAGCACCTCGAGGCCCGGCTTGTCGCTCAGCATGCCGAAGATGCTCAGCGCGATCGTCTCGACCAGCACGTTCATGCCGAAGAAGCGGTTGAGCCCCTTCGCGCGCAGGCACCCCTCGAGCAGCAGGTAGTCCCAGACCGCCTGCCGCGGGACCCCGACGTCGAAGGCCTGGATCAGCTCGCGCAGCACCACGAAGTGCTTCGCCTCTTCCATCACCTGCATCGTGACGGCGGCGCGCGCGCCGGTGCTCTTCACCTCGTTGAGCATCGAGGCCGAGACGAGCCACGCGTAGGCCTCGCCGTGGCCGATCTTCGAGAGGATCTTCACGAGCGCCTTCTTCTCGGCGAGCGTGTACTCGCGGTCGAGGAGCGCCTTGAAGTCCTTGCTCGAGATGCGGCTGCGCGCCGACTTCTCGGCGTCGTTGAGGCCGCGCTCGGCGATCCCGAGCAGCGCCTTCTCGGCCTCGCCCGCGTCCTTGAAGGACGTCCACGGCGCGGCGTGCTCGGCCTTCCAGAGCAGGCGCAGCGACTTGTCGTAGTGCTTCTTGCGCAGCGTGTCCTGCGCGCCGCCGAGGAACTCGTAGGCCACGTCGTCGTAGGCCGCGCGCCGGCCGCCGAGGCGGAGCTTGCCCATCACCTTGTCGAAGGTGCGCACGGCCGCGTTCGCCACGCGCTCGACGTCGACGTTGATCTGCGTGGCCCGCTTGTTCACCGTGAGCTTCTCGAAGTGCATGACTATCTCCCCTCGCCGTTGTGCGCAGCCTTGCGCGGAGCTCGTTCGAGGCCCTCGGCCCGCTCGATGCGCGGCTGCGCGAGCGCCAGGGCGGTCAGCGTGCGGAGCGTCGCGATCGCGCGCTCGATGCGTTCCTTGGGCTCGCCGAACGCGGCCTCGATGCCGAGGCCGTTGAGCGTCGCCCACACGAGATCGGCGCCGGCCTCGGGCGACATCGGCAGCCGATCGCGATCGTCGCCGAGGATCTCCTCGATGCGCTCGACCAGCATCTTCCGGAAGAACTCCCGCAGCCGCACGATGTGCCCGCGGAGCTTCTCGTTCGCGAGCGCGGCCGCCCAGAGCTCCGCCTGGATGGCGAGATCGTTGCTGTCGCGCAGCACCTCGAAGAGCGCGTCGAAGGCCGCGAGGCCGCGCGCCTCGCCCGACACGATCGGCGCGACCGCGGCCGCGATGCGCGCGCCGAGGCGCTCGTAGAAGCGGATCTGCACCTCCACGAAGAGGTGCTCCTTCGACTGGAAGTGATAGTGCAGCAGGCTCTTGGAGACGCCGGCGCGCTCGGCGATCTCGCGCATCGACGCGCCCGCGTAGCCGCCGCGCGAGAAGCAGGCCTCGGCCGCCTCGACGATCGTCGTGACCTGGCCGCCCCCCTCCGGGCGCTTGAAGGCGATCGCGTTGCTGGACGTCGAGATGGCGTGCATCGAGGGGGCTCCGTCGTCGGCCGCTCGGTCAGACTGGCCGGCCGGTCAGTCGGCAATATGAGGGAAGTCGGTGCAGCGCGCAAGGGCGGCGGGAGCAAAGGGAGCAACCGCTGGGAAGGACTCGGGAAAGGCGAGCGGCGGGGAGCCGGGAGCGGCAGTCGAGCCGGAGGCGGCTCAGCGGAGCGCGCGGTCGTGCCAGAGGAGCATCTCCAGGCTGCCGGGCCCGCGCAGGAACGGCTGATCGTGCGGCCCGATCGCGAGCCGGAAATCGTGCGGCACGGCGTGCTTGGTGAGCGCGCGATCGAGCGCCTCGTTCCCCTCGCGGAAGGCGTCGGCGCTGCTCGTCAGCACGTGGAGCCGGCGCTCGCCCGACGCGGCGCGGGCGCGCTCGAACCCCTGCGCCCAGCGCTCCGCTTCGCCGCTCGACACGGCGGCCTGCACGCAGCCGACGGCGCCGAGCTCGGCCCACCTCCGCGCGCCGACCCCGAGCGAGGCGTAGCCGCCGAGCGAGACGCCGTCGACGCCGAGGTGCGCCGGGCCCGCCTGCACGGGCGTCTCGGCGCGCAGGCGCGGCAGCAGGACTTCGAAGAGCCACCGCGTGTACGCGTCGAGCGCCGCCTCGACGCCCACGCTCGCGCGCCAGAGGTTCGGCGTGTACGGGCAGGCGATCACCATCCCGCGGAACGGCGCCTCGGCGAGCGTCGCGCGCAGCTCCGCGACGCGCGCCTCGGTCGCCATCTTGCCGAGCGAATCGACCGAGATCGACGCGGGGCGACGGAGGTGCGCGTAGCCCTCGCCGAGCCCGTAGCGGCGCACCCACGCGTACGCGCCCAGCTCCGGATCGGCCGTCTCCGCGAGCCCGTGGAGCGCGATGAGCAGCGGCACCCGCTCGCCGCGCGCGAGGTGCCGCGGGACGAGCACGACCGCGCGATCGGCGAGGTTGCGGTCTCCCGGCAGCGACCAGTCGTGCAGGTCGAGCTCGTCGTTCGCGAGCCGCTCCTTCGCCTCGGTCGCGGGGTACGGGGCCGGGTCCGGCGCAGGCGCGGCGCTCGGAGCGGCGCTCGGAGCGGTCGCGTCGAGCCGCGCGCGCGCGTCGGGCGGGTCCGTCGAGGGCTCCGCGTCGCTCGAGGACGCGCTCGCTCGCGCGTGCGGCTCCTCGCGTCGGACGCATGCGAGCGAGGCGGCCATCGTCGTCGTCGCGAGCAGCCAGCCGCGGCGGGTCGTCCCTCTCGTCACTCGGGCCTCGCGGCGTCGCACGTCCGGAGCGTCACACGTCGGAGCCTCGCCGCCGAGCACGACGGCAGCGCTTCTCCGACGCAGCGGTCGCGCGCGCCGGGGCTCGACGTGTTCCCCACTCCCGCGGCGCGTGGTCGATCCGGTATGGTCGCTCGGTGGAGCGGCACGCAGCCTCCGACCCGCGCCGGTCGCGCACATGAGCCCGCACGAGTTCCGCGAACCGATCTGGGACGCGCCGTTCGACGCCGAGCGCGCGATCGCGTCGATCCCGGAGGCGGCCACGCTGACCGGGACGTTCCTCGCCGCCGTCGCCGACGAGGCGAAGGTGCGCGGCCTCGCGCTCCCCTCCGCCCGCGAGCGCTACCTCGGCTTCAAGCCCTACCCGCTGCGCGAGCACGCGCGGCTCATGGTCGAAGCCGCGCAGGCGTTCTGGCCGCAGGCGTCCATCCGGGTCGGGCTCCGCAGGCTCGGTCGCGGCGCGCCGGCGACGCTCGTGCGCTCGCTCAGCGGGCGCGTCGTCTTCGGCAGCGCGGAGGGGGTGCTCGAGGCGCTGCGCGCGATGGCGAAGAGCTACGCCATCCACATGAAGCCCGGCACGATCGAGATCGAAGCGCTCGGCGAGCGGAGCGCGCTCGCCAAGCTCCGGCAGATCCACACGTTCATCGATCCGCACCACGTGGGGGTGCTCGAGGGCGTGATGAAATTCTCCGGCGTGCAGGGGACGGTGAAGCTCCGCGCGCTCGGGCCGAGCGCGGGCGATCTTCTCTGCGAGTGGGCCTGAGCGGCGCGCGCTCGCGCGCTCAGCCCTTCGGCTTCTTCGCCTCGGCCTGGGCGCGCCCGTGCTTCGGCACGAGGCCCGTCAGCGCGTCGCGGATCTCCGGGTTCGCGCTCTCCGCGGGGACGAAGCGGATGTTGCCGGTCGGATCCTCCGCGTCGTACGGGTCGCCGTCGGTCGGCATGAGCACGATCTCGGGGTTCGACGCCTCGATGACGGGCGCGGGCGGCGCCGCCACCCGCGGGGCGCGGCGGCGGACGGCGGGCCGCGGCTTGGCCTTGCCGTCGCCCGCGGGCGCGCAGTCGATCACGACCGCGGCGATGTTGTCGCCGGCGTTGCGTTCGTTCGCCATCGCGATGAACAGCCGCGCGTGCTCCTCGGGCGACATCTCGAGCATGAGCGCCTCGCCGATCTCGTCGATCTCGAGGGTCTCGGTGAGGCCGTCGGAGCAGAGCAGGTAGCGGTCGCCCGGCAGCACGTCGTAGGTGCGCACCGACGGACGCACCGCGTCTGCCATGCCCAGCGCCTGCGTGACGACGTGGCGCGGAAGCTTCGCGAGCACGGCGTCGTCGAGGTCCGGGCGCATCTCGAGGACGTCGTTGAGCAGCGAGTGATCGTGGGTGAGCTGCTCGATGTGCCCGTGGCGAAGGCGATAGCAGCGCGAGTCGCCGAGGTGGCCGAGGTGCAGCAGCCCGCTCTTCGCCGCGAAGAGCGCGGCCACGACGGTCGTGCCCATCCCCTGGTGTCGCTCGCTCGTCTTGGAGATCTGCAGGATCTCCCGGTTCGCGTGCTGGATGGCCCGCGCGAGCGCGCGCGCCTCGGGCGCGAGGCCGAACGCGTCGAAGTCGGGCGTCCCCTCGGGCACGCGGCCGCGCTCCTCGAAGTAGTGCGCCACGGCGGTGGTCGCGAGCGCGCTCGCCACGTTGCCGGCGTTGTGCCCGCCGGCGCCGTCGGCGAGCAGGTAGAGCTGCAGGTCGGGGCGCAGGAGGATCGAGTCCTCGTTGTGCTTGCGGCCCGTTCCGATGTCCGTGGCGCCGGCGGCCTCGAGCCGGAGCGCAGAGGCCGGGGGTGCCACGGAGACCGCGGCCATCGTGCCGCTCCGATTCGATTCGCGCATGCGACGGCGAGTATAGCGGCGCCGTCGCGTGCGCGGAGCCGGAAGACGCCTCAGTCGAAACCGACGACGTGCACGACGCTCGTCGTGCCCGAGCCGCCGATGTTGAGCGTGGCGGCGCGGCGCGCCTTGGCGACCTGGTAATCGCCGGCCGCGCCGACGACCTGCAGGTACGCATCGAGGAGCTGGCGCGTGCCGGTCGCGCCGACCGGGTGCCCCGCGCCGATGAGCCCGCCGCTCGGGTTGATCGGGCACCTGCCGCCGATCTCGATCACGCCCTCCTCGACGGCCTTCCACGACTCGCCCGGCGCCGTGAGGCCGAAGTGGTCGATGGCCATGTACTCGCTGGTCGTGAAGCAGTCGTGCGTCTCGATGCAGTCGATCGCCTCGACGCCGGGGAGCCCCGCGCGCGCGAACGCGTCCAGGATGGCCTTGCGCGTCTGCGGCAGGACGTAGCGATCGCCCTTGCTCTCCTCGACCTTCTTGGTGAACTCCATCGGCGCGGTGGCGTGCCCCCAGCCGAGGATCCGCGGCACGCTCGCGAGCTGCTTGCCGTTGCGCGCGGCCCACTTCGCGGCGAACTCGGCCGACGCGAGCAGCACGCACGCGGCGCCGTCGGTGACCTGCGAGCAGTCGGTCAGCTTGATGCGGCCGCCGATGTGCGCGTTGAACGGGCCGGTGGAGCACGCGTGGTCGTAGTTCATGAACCACGAGCGCGTCTGCGCGTTGGGGTTCAGCTTGGCGTTGGCGTAGTTGACCGCCGAGATGCGCGCGAGGTGCTCGTCCTTGAGCCCGTAGCGCTTGTCGTACTCGTCGCCGAGCTTGCCGAAGAGCTTCGGGAACGGGAACTCGATCCCCTTCGCCTCGCGGTCGTACCAGGCGGCCGTGCCGAGGAAGTCGCCCCCCTTCTTGGAGTCGACCGTCTTCATCATCTCGACGCCGAGCACCAGCGCGAGGTCGTAGCGGCCGGCCTCGATGTCGGCGGCGGCGGCGAGCGCGGCGAGCGAGCCCGAGGCGCACGCGGCCTCGTGACGGATCGTCGGCAGGCCGGAGAACGCCGGATCGACGTCGACGATGAGCGCGCCGGTGTGACCCTGCATGCAATAGAGCTCGGCGGCGAAGTTGCCGACGTGCCCGACCTCGACCTCGCCCGGCTCGATGCGCGTGGCCTCGAGCGCGCCGAGCACCGCCTCGCGCACGAGCGCGACGAGGTGCTTGGACTCCTTGCTCCAGTTGCGGGCGAAGTCGGTCTGGAAGCCGCCGAGGAGGTGGACCGGTCGCGAAGACTTCTTGGGTGCCATGGTGCTCACCTCTTTCACTTGCCGAAGAAGAAGCGACCGATCGTCGCCTTGGGGATCGTGGAGAGGCGCTCGCCGTCTTTCAGCGCCGAGAGCACGCGCGGCACGGGCAGGCCCGCGCGCTCGAGTGCGGCGAGCGTTTGGCGCTTGCCCCAGAGATCGACGAGCACGGTCGGCGGCGCCCAGTTGAAGCCGTAGCCCATGATCCGATCGACGCCCGCGGGCGTAGGTACGACCTCGCCGGGGCCCACGCGGTGCAGGCCGTAGCTCACGTACCCGAGGATCACCTTGCGCGCGAGGTCGGCCTCGGGCCCCTCGGCCACCAGGAACTTCGCCATCGCCTCGGCGTAGCGGCCGGAGGCGTGCAGCGCCTTGATCTCCTCGACGAACGCGAGCTTGAGCCGCGCGCCCGGCCCCTCAGAGTAGCCGCAGGTCTTCGCGTCGAGCACGCTCTTGAACTTCGCGCCGTTCGCGTCGGTCATGCGGCGGTAGAAGCCGCCCTCGCCCGGGGTCTTGTTGCCGAGGTGCCCGTCGTCCATCAGCCGCGCCATGTACGCGGGCATCGCGAACGCGGCGTGCGCCTCGTCCTTCGTGTTCGCGTGCACGTTCTCGACGATCGCGTGGTGCACGTCCCAGCCGACGAGATCGATGGTGGCGAGCGGCGCGAGCGCGCGGCCGGTGTACGGGCCGACGAGGTAGTCGACCAGCTCGACGCCGTGGTGCTCGGCGAGCTGCGCGCACTCGTTGAGCACCTTGAAGCCGACGCGGTTGCCCGCGAAGGCGGGCTGGTCGGCGCACTCGATCACGATGCGGCCGAGCCGCTTCTCGAGCATCGCGACCAGCCCCGAGAAGAGCTCGCGATCGGTGTCGGGCCCCGGGATCATCTCGGTGCCGACGATCACGTGCGGCGGGTTGAACAGGTGCATGCCGACGAAGTGGCGGCGGAAGTCCGTGCTGCGCCCCTCGACCATCTTGGCGATCGACAGCCCGCTGGAGACGGTCGCCACCACCGAGCCCTTGCGCCGAGCACGATCGATGCGCTCGAGGAACGGGCCCTTGATCGCCATGTCCTCGGACACGGCCTCGAAGATCAGATCGGCCGCGGCGACCTCGCGCTCGAGATCTTGTTCGTACGAGCCGCAACGAATGCGCTTGCCGAGCACGTCGGAGCGGACCGCCTCCTTCGCGCGGGCGAGCCCCTGGTGCGCCTTGTCGATCCCCCGCGCGAGCATGACGACGTCGTACCCGCTCGCAGCGAAGAGGCCGGCGGCGCCGGATCCCATCGTTCCGTTCGCACCCAGTACGACGACGTTCTTGATCGGTTGCATGGCGCTCTCCTCGCCGGCGGTGGTCCGCCCGGCGCGCACGGCCCCGTCCTCGACGCTGCTTCGCGGCTTGACGCAAGCATTCGCCGCGCCTCCGTCGCACCGCGTTACGGGACGGTAAACCCCTCGCGACGCGCCGCAATGTTCGGCGACCGAAACGGGTGTGCGTGCGTGTGAGCCCGCGGGGCCGGCGTGCCCGTTCAGCGGGATTTCAGGCGCCCGTGCGCATGGCGCATCTCGACGAGGGCGCTGCGGACGGTCGCCGCCACCGCGGTCGAGTGCTCGCACGCGTCGAGGAGCGGCGCGTCGGGGACGCGCGCGGCGTCTTGCGCGGCGTCCGGCATCATCTGGCGCAGGTGCCAGAGGTGCGTGAGCAATCGCCGCTCG
>CAIXWQ010000500.1 GCA_903923175.1 uncultured delta proteobacterium
CGCGCGCCCCTGCGCGGCTCGCTCGGCTCACTCGCCTTGGCGAGTTCGGCGGCCGCAGGCGCGCGCGCGACGACGACGTGCAGCCCGGCCGCGTGCACGAGGGCGCACGGCGGCGCGCCGCACGCGTGCAGGCCGCGCGACGGCGCCTGCGTGCCGATCGCGTCGGAGGACTGCGTCGCGAGCTTCGACCCCGGCGATCTCGGCGCCGACGACACGATCTGGATCGGCGCCCTGCTGCCGACCAAGGGCCCGAAGGCCGCGGCCTTCGGCGCGAGGAACGCCGAGGGGCTCGACGTCGCGCGACGCGACGTCGCGAGCGCGACGCGATCGCTGGTCGACGCCGCCGATCGCCGGGCCCGCGTCCGGCGCCTCGCGCTCGTCACGTGCGACGACACGACCGACCCGATGCGCGCGGCGCGCCACCTGGTCGACGACGTCGGCGTGCCCGCGATCGTGGGCTTCGGCTCCGGGCAGAAGCTCGCCGAGCTCGCCGGCACGCTGCTCGTACCGCGGCGCGTGCTGTCGATCGCGACGCTGACGCAGAGCCCGCTCGTCACGCGCGTGCCGCAGCCCGCCGAGCTGCCGCGGCTGGTCTTTCGCACCACCTTCAGCGCGCACGACGCCGCCGCCGCCACGGCGAGGATGCTCCATCAGGCGCTGGAGCCGCGGGGCTCGTCACGCGTCTCGGCGCGCGTCTCGCAGGCCGCGCACGTGCGCGTCGCGCTCGCGCGCAACGACGCCGCGGCCGGGCAGTGGTTCGCCGAGGAGTTCTATCGGAACCTCGTCTTCGACGGGCGCACGGCGAAGGAGAACGGCGCGCGCTACACCGAGGTCGTGCTCCCTCTCGAGCCGCCGGGCGCCGACGCGCTGGGGGCGCTCGCCGACCGCATCGTCGCCACGCACGCGAGCTTCGTCGTGCTCGCCGGCGAGGCGCCGGTGATGGTCCCGCTCGCGGAGGCGGTGGAGGCCCGCTGGCCGCGTGGGGACGCCGCGCCGACCTACGTCGTGAGCGACAACACCACCGAGGGCTTCGCGGGATTCCTGGGCGCGAGCGCCGAGCGTCGCCACCGCGTCTTCGCCGTGACGACCGTCTCGAGCGACGTGCCGATCGCGCGCTTCGTGCTGCGCTACAACGCCACGCACGCGCAGCCCGTCTCGCCGTTCTTCAACGCTTCGAGCACCTACGACGGCTTCTTCCTCGTCGCGTACGCGACGTTCGCGATCGGCGAGGGCGTCGTCGACGGCCCCGCGATCGCGCGCGCGATCGGCAGGCTCGTGCCGCCCGGCCGCCTCGTCGACGTCGGGCCGATGCCGGTCTTCGAGGGGATCGCCGCCCTGCGCGCCGGCGAGCACGTGGACCTGCGCGGCGCCGCGTCCGGCCTCGATTTCGACCTCGCGACCGGCGAGGCGCCGAGCGACTTCGCCCTGGTGTGCCCCGGCCTCGACGCGTCGGGGCACGCCGCGGGCGACGTGGAGTCGGGCGTCTTCTACCGCGTGGCCTCGCACGCGGTGGAAGGGACGCTCCGGTGCCCGTGAGCGGCAGCTCGCCGCGTCAGAACGGCCAGCGCGGCCTCGCACACTGACCGTTGCAGCCGCCGTTGCACGGCGGGGTCGTGCAGAGCGCGCAGCCCTCGTCGAAGATCCCATCGGCGACGAGCACGTAGCCGGCAACCGGGCTGCCGACGCACTTGCTGTGGATGCTGGTGAGCACCTGCGTGAGCTCGCACGTCCTGCCGTTGAGCAGCAGCGACTGCCCATCGGAAGGCGCGTTGAGGCATTGCCCATCGGTCGTGCTCACCGCACCCAGCGTCGGCGGCACGACGGTGTCGGCGGGGCAGGACCAAAACGGGATTCCGTTGATCTCGACGCCGACCGAGCAGCTCGCGGGCAGGCCCGAGGGCACCGGCACCAGGTACGAGCCGCACACGTCCTCGGGCGCGTCGGGCGTGTACGGGTCGGGCGAGCCCGTGCCCCACCGGATGGAGCGCGGTACGCACGGGGGATTCACGGTGAGGGTGTTCGGGTAGTAGCCACGGGCGCAGCGCACCGGCGCCTTCGCCACGAGCGACTCGTCCGACGCGGCGGCCGCGCCCTCGCCAGCGCCGGGGTCGTGCTCGACGCCGACGGCACACGCGCCGAGCGCGCCGAGCAGGACGGAAGCAGCGGTGAGTCGAACGATGCGGATCGCAGGGCGCATGGGGCTCCTTCTCGGAACGGGACGCGGCGAAGTAGCCGACACCACCCCACACGACAAGCCCTCGACCGTCCCTCTTGTCCGACCGCGCGCCGCCCACCATCGTGACGCCCGCATGGACGCCCCATCCGCCTCATCCGCCTCGCTCGCCTCGCTCTTCGCGATCGGCGCCGCCGCTTGGCCTGCGCTCGCGCTCGACGAGGCGACGTTCGCGGCCCGCGCCGAGGCGGTCGCGCGCGACGGCGGCCCGATCGCGGAGGAGCACGCGGCCGACTTCTTCCTCGCCTGCGCGTGCGCCGCCGGCTCGGTGCCGGCCATCCGCGCGCTCGACGACCTGCTGCGCGCGGACGCGACGCGCCCCGTCGCGCGCGTCGACGGCAACCCCGCGTTCGTCGACGACGCGCTGCAGCTGGTGCGCGTGAAGCTCGTCGCGGGAGACGCGCCGAAGATCGCCGACTACGCCGGGCGGACGCCGCTGCGGCGCTGGCTGGTGACGGTCGCCGTGCGCACCGCGCTCAACCTCCGACGCGGCAAGGAGAACGAGCCGCGCGAGACGCTCGAGTCGACGATCGGCGCCGCGGTCGGCGGCGCGGTGGATCTGGCGCTCGTGCGCGAGCGCTACCGCGGCGCCTTCGAGGACGGGCTGCGCGCCTCGGTCGGCACGCTGAGCGATCGCGAGCGGACCCTGCTCCGGATGAACCTGGTCGAGCAGGTCGGCATCGATCGGCTGGCGCGCGTCTACGGGTGCGGGCGCTCGACCGTCGCGCGGTGGCTCGCCTCCGCGCGCGACAAGCTCCTCGACGGCATCCGCGCACACCTGCGCGCGACGCTCGGCCTCTCGCTGGCGGAGGTCGAGAGCCTCGCCGCGGTGGTGCGCGGCGATCTCGACGTGAGCATCGCGCGACTGCTCGGCTCCGCCGAACGCTGAGCGAGCCCCGCCGAGCGTCCGGGAGCGCGCGGGAGCGCCGGAACGCCCGAGCGACGGCTTCGCGAGACGGTCACGCGCCGGGTTCGGCTGCCAGGGCGGCGTCTCCCGGGTGCGCCGCGAGCGCGCGCAGGCGAGCGATCGCGCGCTCTGCCCATTCGCGCGCGGCCTCGACGCTCTCGCGGCGTGGCGCAGCGAGCTCGTCGAGGCGCTCGCGCACGCGGTCGCGAAAGCAGAACCCGCGACGCGCCCGGAACGCCGCGAGCGCGCCGCCGGCGCGGACCGC
>CAIXWQ010000501.1 GCA_903923175.1 uncultured delta proteobacterium
CTCGATGCGCTCGGCGCGCTCGCGTCACTCGAAGCGTGGGCCGAGGCCGTCGCGACGCTGCTCGACGCGCTCGCCGCGCCGGCAGCCGCGGGCGGCTCCCGCGACGCGGGCGCGACTGGCGTACACCCCGCGACGAGCACCGCCGCCGCCCACGACCAGGCTCGCATCCGCCCAGAATCCGCCGCCCGCGCGCGCCGGTAAAGCGGGACCGCCCCGACTACACCGCGCAGCTGCCGTCGTCGCAGGCGCCCCCCGGCGTCGCGGCCGCATCGGCGACGCGCGCCGCCCGCGGGGTCGGGTTCTTCGCCCAGGCCTTGGCGAGCACGTCGATCAGCACCTCGGCCGGCTGCGCCCCCGAGACGCCGATGGCGCCGTCGACGAGGTAGAACGGCACGCCGCTGATGCCGAGCGCGCGCGCCTTGGCCTCGTCGGCGCGGACGGCGTCGGCGAAGCGGTCGCCGGCGAGCGCGTCGGTCACCTCGGCCTCGTCGAGCCCGATCTCCGCCGCGAGGGCGGCGAGCAGCGCGCGGTCGCCCACGCGCGCGCAGTCCGTGAAGTAGGCGCGAAACAGGCGATCGACCATCGCCCGCTGCTCGCCATGCGCGGCGGCGAGGTGGATCAGCCGGTGCGTGTCGAAGGTGTTCGCCGTGCGCGTCGCCTCGAGCTTCATGTCGAGCCCCTCGGCGCGGCCGAGGCCACGCACGCGGTCGAGCATCGCGGCCAGCTGGGCCGGCCCGAGGCCGTACTTCTTCGCGAGGTGCTCGGTCGTCTTCGCGTCGAGGTCGCGCGGCGTGCTCGGATCGAGCTCGAAGCTGTGGAACACGACCTCCACGTCGTCGCGGTGGTCGAAGCGCGCGAGCGCCGACGCGAGCCGCCGCTCGCCGATCCAGCACCAGGGGCACACGACGTCGGACCAGACTTCGATCTTCATGGCTTCGGGACTTTCGATGCAGGGTCGCCCGGGGAGGTCCCGAGGTCGCGAGGTCCCAACCGCTACCGCGTCGCGGGGAGCGGCCAGCGGACGATGGTGGTCTTGGCCTTCCAGTTCGAGGCCGGGAAGACCGACACGTGATAGAGCCAGCCGTCGGGCGCGATCGCGATGCGGCCGAGGCGCGGCGGCGACTGGAACGTCGAGGTGTGGAGCCCGTCGGCGCTGATCTCGACGATCTGCGGCGGCGTCGTGCTCACCTCCGCGTAGATGCGGCCGGTGAAGCGGTCACGCTTGAGGCTGGTGGCGTCGCCGGGGAGCTTGCCGAACGACGACAGGGTGCCGTCCGCCGTCACGATCAGCGAGAGGTCGCCGCCGACGCTCGCGACCAGCAGGCGCGTCGGATCGTACGGCGTGGCCGCGGTGATGCGCGCCGGGAAGTTCGCGAGGGTGGTGCGCGACGGCGGCGTGGCCGTCAGATCGATCCGCACGAAGTCGCCGTTCGCGTCGACGTTGCCGACGTACAGGGCCTTGTCGCCGCCCCAGGTCAGGCCGTACGGGCCGGTGTCGAGCGAGGGGTCGTGGAACGGCCCCGCGCCGCTCGAGGCCTTCGCGGGCAGCACGTTCGGCAGCGGGCGCGCGGTGCTCGTGCGGTCGAGGTGCACGACCCCGAGCCGCCCGTCCATGCCGGTCTCGACGCAGCCGCAGGTCGCGCAGCAGATGTACGTCGCCGCGATGTCGCCGATCGACTGGAACTCGCCGACGACCGCGCGCAGCACGGCGACCTGCCCCATGTTGAGGTTGGTCGTGCTCGTCCAGCTGGTGAGCGTGCCGTCGGGCGCGAGCTGCCGGAGGTAGTCGGGGCCGGAGATCATCGTGACGGCGTAGGCGTTGCAGATCTCGTCGAAGTCGAGATCGAAGGCCCCCTCGCTGTCGCTCATGTTCACCAGCGAGCCGACGAAATCCGCACCGTTCAGGCGATCGAGCGCGGCCGGCGTGCAGTGCGGGGCCGGACGATCGCAGCCGCAGCCCGTCCCCCAACAGCGCCCTTCGGCGTCGCACTCGATCCCGCTGCACCCGGCGGTCGCGACCACGCACGAGCCCTTGCCGTCGCAGACGGCCCCGGCGCCGCAGCGGTGAGCCCCGCAGGCCTCGAAGGCGCCCGGCAGGAAGCACGCCGTCGACGCGGCCTTGCAAGCGCCGTCCGTGTAGTCGCACGCGGTGCCGGCGGCACACGCCGCGGCGCTCGTCGGGCGGCAGTCGTCGACGCAGGCGCCGTCGCGGCAGGATTTCCCGGGTCCCGCGCAGGTCGCGGCCGAGCACGACGGCGCGGTGTCGGCGGTGTCCCCGCCCGCCCCGTCCGCGATCGCCGTGTCGACGCTCGCGTCCGCGGGCCCGCTCGCGCCGCCGTCGGAGCCGCTGCAAGCGACCGGCAGCGCGCAGAGGAGGAGCAAGGCGGAGTGGGCGACGGCGCGACGAGACATCGCGCGAGCATACCGCGCGCCCCTCCGGACACCGCACGGCTCAGGCTCTCGACGCGAGAAAATACCCCCCGCGCGGTGGCGATCGACGCGCGCGACGGGGCGCCCGCGAGTAGACTCCGCGCTCCGCATCGCTCGAGGAGGCACGCGTCCATGTCGGTCGATATCAAGCTGAACGGGGAGCCGAAGCGGCTCGAAGTGGCGCCGGGCGAATCGCTCCTCGACGCGCTGCGAGAGCGCTGCGACGTGACCTCGCCCAAGGACGGCTGCCAGCCCCAAGGGCAGTGCGGGTGTTGCCTCGTGCTGGTCGACGGCCAGCCGAAGACCAGCTGCGCGATGGACGCCGAGAAGGCGCACGGGAAATCGATCATCACGCTCGAGGGGCTCTCCGAGGAGGAGCGCACCATCACCGCGAAGGCCTTCGCGGCCGCGGCCGGGCTGCAGTGCGGCTTCTGCATCCCGGGCATCGCGATGCGCGCGAAGCACCTGATCGACAAGAACCCGAACCCGACCCGCGACGAGATCGCCAAGGCGATCGACGGCCACCTGTGCCGCTGCACGGGGTACGTGAAGATCATCGACGCGATCGAGCTCATCGCGAAGGCCCGCCGCGGCGAGCCGATCCCCGAGCCCGTCACCGACGCGCGCGTCGGCGCGTCGTTCGAGCGCTACAAGGCGCGCGAGCTCGCCCTCGGCGATCGCCCGTACGTCGCCGACATGAAGCGCGAAGGGATGCTCCACGGCGCGCTGCTGCTCTCGCCGCACGCGCGCGCGAAGCTCGTCGCGCTCGACGTCTCGAAGGCCCGCGCCCTGCCCGGCGTGCGCGCCATCGCCACCGCCGCCGACGTGCCGGGCGAGCGCTGGAACGGGCTGCTCTACAACGACTGGCCGGCGTTCGTGGCGATCGGCGAGGAGGCGCGCTGCGTGGGCGACGTGATCGCCGCCGTCGCCGCCGACGACGTGCGCATCGCGCGCGCGGCCGTGGCGCTCATCGAGGCCACCTTCGACAAGCTCCCCGCGGTGCTCGATCCGCACGTGTCGATCCAGCCCGGCGCGCCGCGGGTCAACCCCGCGCACGACAACGTCCTGCAGCGCTCGGTCATCCGCCGCGGCGACGCCGACGACGCGCTCGCCAAGAGCGCGCACGTGGTGTCGGGGCACTGGGAGACCCAGCGCATCGAGCACCTCTTCCTCGAGACCGAGTGCGCGCTCGCCGAGCCGCTCGAGGGCGGGAAGATGGCGCTGTACACGCAGGGCCAAGGCATCTTCGACGATCGGCGCCAGGTCGCGCGCATGCTCGCGATGCCCGAGGAGGACCTCTACGTCGAGCTCGTGCCCAACGGCGGCGCGTTCGGCGGCAAAGAGGACATGTCCGTGCAGGCGCAGACGGCGCTGCTCGCGCGGCTGAGCGGCAAGCCGGTGCGGCTCGGGCTCACGCGCGAGGAGTCGGTGCGGCTGCACCCCAAGCGCCACCCGATCTGGATGGAGTACTCGGTCGGCTGCGACGCCGAGGGGAAGCTCACCGCCGTCAAGGCGCGGCTGATCGGCGACTCGGGCGCGTACGCCTCGGTCGGCGGCAAGGTGCTCGAGCGCGCCGCCGGGCACGCGTGCGGGCCGTACCGCGTCGGGCACGTCGACATCGAGGCGGTCGCCGCCTACACGAACAACCCCGCCTGCGGCGCGATGCGCGGCTTCGGCGTGAACCAGACCTCGTTCGCCATGGAGGGGTGCCTCGATCTCCTCGCGAAGAAGGTCGGCATCGACGGCTACGAGATCCGCGCGCGCAACGTGCTCGTGGTGGGCGACGTGTTCTCGACGGGGCAGATCCTCGACAAGGCCGTCGGCGTGAAGCGCACGCTCGAGGCGGTGAAGGACGTCTACTACGAGGCGAAGAAGGCCGGAAAGGCCGTCGGAATCGCCTGCGGCCTCAAGAACTCCGGCATCGGCAACGGCGTCGCCGAGTGGGGCAAGTGCCGCCTCGTGGTCGAGAAGGACCAGAGCGTCTCGCTCTACAACGGCTACACCGAGATGGGGCAAGGGCTGCTCACGATCCTCGCGCAGTTCGCGAGCGAGGTGACCGGCCTGCCGGGCGCCGTCTTCCGCCCCAAGGTCGACTCCACCTTCGCGCTCGGCTGCGGGCAGACCACCGGCTCGCGCGCGACGCTCTTCTCCGGGCGCGCCGTGAAGAGCGCGGCCGAGAAGATGAAGGTCGCGCTCGACGCCCTCCCCGGCCGCAACGACGTCGACGCGGCGAAGAAGCTCGAGGCGCTCGTGGGCCAGGTCTTCGGCGCCGACGAGGTCATCGACGACACCACGCCGCTCGGCAAGGAGGGGGTGAAGAAGATCAAGACGCACACCGCCTTCGGCTACGCGACGCAGGTCTGCATCCTCGACGACAAGGGGCGCGTGGATCGCTTCGTCGCCGCGCACGACGTCGGGCGCGCGGTGAACCCTGCGCTGTGCGTCGGGCAGATCGAAGGGGCCATCCACATGGGGCTCGGCTACGCCCTCACCGAAGAGCTGCCGTGCGTCGACGGCATGCCGGTGAGCCACAAGCTGCGCGACATCGGCGTGCTGCGCGCGCGCGACATGCCGACGGTCGAGGTGATCCTGATCGAGGAGCACGAGCCGGAGGGGCCGTTCGGCGCGAAAGGGGTCGGCGAGATCGGGCTCGTGCCGACCGCCGGCGCCGTCGCGGGCGCGCTCGAGCAGTTCGACGGCGTGCGGCGCACCACGCTGCCGATGAAGGACTCGCCCGCGGCCAAGGCGATGAGCGTCGGCCGCATGAAGGGCGATCGGAGCACGTTCCGGTGATCGACGATCTCCTGACCGCCTCCGATCCGCGCGCCGAGGTGCGCGCGGGCGGCGTGAACGCGCACACGCACCTCTACAGCGGGCTCGCGCCGCTCGGCATGCCGTCGCCGCCGCGCACGCCGCGGAGCTTCGTGGAGATCCTCGAGCTCGTCTGGTGGCGGCTCGATCGCGCGCTCGACGAGGCGGCGCTGCGGGCGTCGGCGCGGCTCTACGTGGCCGAGGCGCTGCTCGCCGGCACGACCACGCTGATCGATCACCACGAGTCGCCGGCCTTCATCGACGGCTCGCTCGACGTGCTCGCGGAGGAGGCCGAGCGGCTCGGCGCGCGCCTGGTGGTGGCCTACGGCGCGACCGAGCGCAACGGCGGCCGCGAGGAGGCGAAGCGCGGCCTGCGCGAGTGCGAGCGCTTCGTGAGCCTGCACCGCAAGTCGCCGCGCCTGCGCGGGATGGTCGGCTTGCACGCGTCGTTCACGGTGTCCGACGACACGCTGCGCGAGGCCGGCGAGCTCGGGCGCGCGCTCGGGGTCGGCGTGCACGTCCACGTCGCGGAGGCGAAGGCCGACGTCGAGGACGCGCGCAAGAGGGGGTACGACGGGCCGCTGGAGCGGCTGCTCGCGCTCGACGCCCTGCCGCCGACGTCGATCGTCGCGCACGGCGTGTGGCTGGACGAGGCGAGCGTGCGGCGCGCGGACGCGGCCGGCGCGTGGCTGGTCCAGAACCCGCGCTCGAACGCGAACAACCGCGTCGGCTGGCCGCGCGCGCTGTGGGCGAGCGAGCACGTCGCCCTCGGCACCGACGGCTTCCCGGCCGACATGGCGGCCGAGGCGAGCTCGCTCGCGCAGGAGGCGGCGAAGCAGGGCGACACGCGTGACCTCGCCGCGCTCCACGCGCGACGCCTCGGCGCCCACGCGCTCTGCGCGACGCTGTTCGGCACGCGGTTCGACGCCAGCATCGGCCCCGGCTCGGCCGGCGACGTGGTGGTCGGCGTCGCCGACGCGAAGCCGCAGCACGTCGTGGTCGGCGGGCACCTCGTGGTGCGCGATCACGCGCTGGTTCGCGACGACCTCGCTGCCATCCGCGCCCACGCGCGCGAGCAGGCCACGCGCCTGTGGACGCGCCTGCCGCCGGCCTGACGCCGGGCCGGACGGCTCGGCTCGGGCGCGCGATTTCGCCGGCGCGGCGCGGAATCCTTACCGACGGTTGAGGCTGGAAACAAATACCATGCCCCCGTAGAGTGGCCGCCGGAGGTCACGATGCGGAAGCTTCTGCGGGCCGCGCCGCTCGGCGCCGTGCTGGTGGGGTGTGGCTCGAGCGCGCCGGCCC
>CAIXWQ010000502.1 GCA_903923175.1 uncultured delta proteobacterium
CAAGTTCGCAAAGCCCGCCGGGCTCTTCACGATCTGGCGAAGCACCGAGCCTCGGTGCGTCACGCCGTCGTAGGCGAGGACCGTCGAGCCGGCGTCGAGCTCGCTCACGCCGCCGTTGCCGTCGTTCGTCGGGCGGGTCCAATTTCCCGCGGCGACGACCCAAATTCCGTTGTCAGCAGCGCTCGTTTGGGCGGTGAGCATTACGCGCACGCCGATGTCGCCCGGGCTCGTGAGCGCCACGCCATCGACGGTCGCGAACCCGCTCGGTGGCGAGGTCGGCGAGAAGACGACGTTGGTTGTTGCTACCAGCCTGACGGCATCCTTCCACTGTGTCGCGACAGTTGTCATTAACCGCCATACGACCGAACTTGCACGTCGGATAAGGCAGGCAACGCTCTCTCAAGGCAGAAAGCGACCAACAAATAGGTCTTCGCAAACCAAACCGGGTGTACACGTGCCGAAAGCAGTGAAGGAGACGCCTGGGAATAGGGCGTCATCAAAACTTGATGTGCCGTCGAATGCGCCGAGAACTACCGCAGTTCCGGACGGATCAAGGTCGACGCCAACGCCAAGGGCATACGCTGCGGACGTTCCACCAAAGTGGTGGCTCCAGGCCTGGGTGCCGCTCGATCCAAGCCTCGCAACGAACATCTCTCCCTTGCCAGGCGCGGCTACCAACGCCCCGCCTCCAAAGTCCAGCGAATCTACGAAACGCCCAGTGAGGAGGATTCCGCCCTCTCCATCGGGCACGAGCGGCGCCGAGGCTGTTGCGCCGCCGGCGCTGCCAAATACCTTGCTCCAGACGTGGCTCCCGTCGGAGGCAAACTTGGCGACGTAGAAGTGCGGGCTCGAGCTTGCCGCGGTGATAACTCCACCGCCAAAGTCACAAGTCCCGACCATCTGGCCGGCGAGGAAGATGCTGCCGACAGCGTCGACCACGACCGAGGCTGCATCCTGATACAGAGAGTCGCCGAAGCGCTTGCTCCAGAGATGCGCGCCAGCCTTGTCGAACTTGGTCAAGAAGATGTCTTGTCCGCCTGCCGATTTGAGCATGCCTCCGCCAAAGTCGATGCTCCCGCTGAAGCCTCCGGCAACGAGGGTCCCGCCCGCCGCGTCGACGGCGACGGCCGCGCCGCCCGAGCCGGCAGCCCCTCCCACGAAGCCTCTGCTCCAGACCGCCGAGCCCGTCGCGTCGAGTTTCGCGACGAACACATCGATTTGGGTAGCTCCACCGGCGATTGGACCGAGACCGAAGTCGGCAGAACCTCGGAACGCACCGGTCACCACGACGTTCGTGCCGTCGGGTCCGATACCATCCACCGAGCCGTACCAGCCACCGAAATACCTCGCCCAGAGGTACCTTCCATCGGGATCGAGCTTGGCGACGAAGCCGCATGGAACCGCCCCGCTGCTCGCCGCGCAGCCAGTCACCGTCAACTTCCCTTCTCCGAAGTTCGTGGTCTTGTACAGCCCGCCCCCGACGAAGATGTTCCCCGCGCCGTCCAACGCCTGCGTGACAGGGAACACGTCACCGCCTCCCTCCTGGAAGTAGCTCTTGGTCCAAAGGGTCGCGCCGCCAGCGTCCAATTTTGCAAGGAATCCGCTCGTGCCCCCTGGCGGCAACGTGACCGCACCGTTCCCGAGGTCGATGGTGGGCGACTGCGAGAAGCCGTGGACGATGGTTTCTCCCGCCGCGTTCGCGAGGACGCCGAGGGGGTGATCGTCGCCGGTGCCGCCGAAGTGCCGCGTCCAGGGGAGC
>CAIXWQ010000503.1 GCA_903923175.1 uncultured delta proteobacterium
CGAGCGCCGCGAGCACGCCCCCGCCGAGCGTGGGCCACGCGCCGCGGATCAGCGCCCCGAGCAGATCGCGCCCCGCCGCGTCGGTCCCCAGCGCGTGCGCGAGCGACGGCGCGCGCAGCGCCTCCTCGGGGCGACCGAGCTGCGGCGACAGCAGGACGCCGACGAGCGTCAGCGCCACCAGCGCGACCAGGACGAGCGTGCCGGCGCGCGCGCGGTTGTCGCGATGGACGGCCGTCCACCACGCCGACGCCGCCAGCCGCGCCGGATCGCGCAGGGCCGCGACCGTGGTGCCGCGGACGAGCTCGGCGCGCTCGGCGAGGCGCACGACGACCGACGGCGGCGGGCGCTTGCTCTGCACGATGGGCGGCCTCGGCGCGCTCGACGTGCTCGGCGCCCGCGACGCGCTCGACACGGAGCCGCCCGGCGCGCGCGAGGGTGCGCGCGGGGGGATCGTCGGCTGGGTCGGGTCGCTCGGCATCGCTCGCTCGTGGCCTCTGCGCTGCGCTCGTTCAGTCGTCGAAATGGGCGATCGCGAGCGAGCGCCGCACCCGCGGATCGAGGGCTGCGACGATCAGATCGGCGAGCACGAGGAGCGCGGCGACGGCGGCGCCGAGCAGCAGCGTCAGCGCCATGAGCCAGGGGAGATCGCGCGCGAGCACGGCGTCGATGGTGGCACGCCCGAGCCCCGAGAGCCCGAGCATGGCCTCGCCCACGAGCCCCGCCGAGAACACCATCGGCACGAGCACGGCGATCTGCGCGACGAGCGGGACGATCGCGACCCGGCCGATGTGGCGCACGTGCAGCGCGAAGGGGCGCACGCCGAGCGCGCGCGCGGTGGTGACGAAGGGCTGCTTGGCGACGTCGAGGAAGGCCGCGCGCGTGGCGCGGGCGAGCGGCGCGCCGCTGACCACGCCGACGCTCACGGCGAGGAGCAGGCCACCGTCGAGCGAGGCCGGCAGCAGCGCCCGCGCGGCGACGACGAGCGCGAAGGCCGGCAACGCTTGCGCGAGCGCCGCGCCGAGGAGCGTGACGACGTCGAGCGGCGCGCGGCGGCGGGCGGCGGCGAGCGCCCCGAGCGGCAGGCCGAGCGCGAGGGCGATCGCGAGGGCGAGCAGCGTGCGACGGAGCGAGATCGGCGCCCGCGCGAGGAGATCGTCGAGCACCGGACGGCCGTCTCGCCACGACAGGCCGAAGCGCTGCGTGACGGCGAGCCCGGCCCAGCGGCCGAAGCGCGTCTCGGTGACGCGCGCGACCACGCGCTCGAGCGCGTCGTACTCGACGAATTCGGCGCGGTGCACGCTCCAGAACACCCGCAGCGAGGCGCCGTCGGACACCTTCGCGCCGGCGCGGCGCACGGCCGCGATCGCGAGCGTCTCGAGCTCGGCCCGGCTCTCGGGGCTCGCGGCGTCGAGCGCTTCGAAGATCGGGACCAGCGCCGCGGTGTCGGCCATGCGGAGCTGGCGCGCGTACAGCGCCTCGCGCCGATCGGCGAGGTGACGGCGGAGCAGGCGGCGAACCATGGCGCCGCGCAGATCGGGGCCGCGATCGTCGAGCACGCGGTGCCAGAAGCGATCGGCCTTCTGCGGTACGTCGAGGTCGCGCACGTCCTCGACCTCCATGCGGAAGGCGAGCGGCGCGAGCTCGCGCGAGAGGCGCACGCGCTGCGCCTGCGGCTCGCGCTCGAGCGCTTCGACGAGGTTCTCGAGCCCCGCGGCGCCGATGCGCAGCAGCAGCTCGACGTCGCGCGCGCGCGGCTCCCCCTCCTCGCCGTGCAGCCGCTCGACGGTCGAGGCGACGAGCTTCGGGCGATCCTCTGGGTCGAAGTTCAGGACGAGCGGCAGGCCGAGGAAGCGTCGCGCGAGCGCCTCGCCCTCGAGCCCGGGCGGCGGCGGCGCCGAGGCGAGCGCGAGGAAGAGCAGCAGGGCGAGCACCAGCGCCGCCGGCACCGCCACCAGCACGCGTCGGAACACGAACGTGAGCACTACTTGCCGTCCTTGTAGGCGCGCAGCGCGTTCACGATCGCGTCGGCGAGGCGCGTGCGGTAGTCGGCGCGCGCGAGGTAGCCCTCCTCGACGGGGTTCGAGATGAACGACAGCTCGATCAGCGCCGCGGGCATGCGCGCGCCGACCAGGACGAAGAACCCGGCGCCGTGCACGCCGCCGTCGGCGACGTCGCCGAAGCCCTTGCCGTCGCCGCCGTGGAGCGACGCCATCGTCGATCGCAGCAGCAGCTCGGCGAAGTGGTGCGACTTGTTGCCGAGCTCGGCGAGCTTCAGATCGTCGAGGATGGCGCGCAGCTCGCCGGGCGCCGCGCTGCCGCCGCCGTTCTCTCGCGCGGCCACGCGGTTGGCGAGCTCGTCGCGCTCGGTGTCGAGCACGTAGACCTCGACGCCGCGCTTGAGCCTCGTCTCGGCCGCGTTGCAGTGGATCGAGAGGAAGACGTCGGCCTCGAACGCGTTGCCGGCGGCGGCGCGCTCCTCGAGCGAGACGTAGGCGTCGGCGCCGCGCGTGAGCCGCACCTCCACGCCGAGCTCGCGCGCGATCGTGGGAGCGACGGCCTTGGCGACCGCGAGCGTCACGTCCTTCTCGCGCAGCCCGGAGGGGCCGATGGCGCCGGGATCGCTCCCTCCGTGCCCGGGATCGAGCACGACGCGTCGAAGCGCGCGCGGGCCGCCGGCCGCGTCGGCGCGGGGCGGCTGCGTGCCGAGATCGATCACGACGCGGAACGGATCGGGGAGGAAGAAGACGCGGCGATACGCCGGCCGCGCGAGCGAGAGCGTGACGAGCGTGCCCGGCCCCTGCCCACCCTGCGCAAGCCCCGCTTCGGCCGGCGCCATCGAGCCGCCGAGCAAGAGCCCCTTCGAGGGCTCGATCGTCTTGTCGAGCTCGCCCAGCTCGACCCCCTCGAGCCGCAGCGCGACCCGCCCTTCGGAGGCCGGTTCGAGCAGCCAGCTCGCGGCCTTGTCGAGCTCGAGGACGACGCGCGCGGAGTCCGAGGTCGACCAGCGCGAGACGCGGACGACGCGCGCGGGCTTCGTGGCGACCTTCACGACGCCGCCGTCCGCAGACGCGACGGGCGTCAGCGCGCCGGCGACCCCCTGCCCCGCGAGCGCGCGATCGAGCGCCTCGAGCTCGGCCGGCGAGGGGCGGAACGGCGCGGCGCGCGCGAGGGCTCCGTCGAGGTCGGTCAGGCACGCGGCAGGCGCGGTGGCGAGCCGCTTGCGAGCGGCCCAGAGCGCGCGGTAGGTCACGCGGGCGTCGTGCGCGAGCTCGCCCTCGAGCTCGGCGAGGCGCCGCGCCGGCGCGCAGGACGACGGGAATTCGGGTCGCTCCGAGGCCTTCGCCCAGAGCTCGCGAGCGCGCTGGGCGTCGGCCTCGTCGCGCGCCCCACCGCGCCGGAACGCGCGCAGGAGCAGCTGGCCTGCGAGATCGCCCGCCGCCGCG
>CAIXWQ010000504.1 GCA_903923175.1 uncultured delta proteobacterium
CCGCTCGCCTCGCTCGCGGCCGCGGCCGGCTTGCTCGCGGCGGCGGGCACGGGAGCGGCGGGCTCGAGGCGCGTCCGGGTGGCCGACCCCGCCGCGGTCTGCCCGGCGGCCGGGAGCGTCGAGGAGGGGCGCTCGCCGAGGCGCAGCAGCACGACGAGCCCGCCTCCGAGGAGCAGGATGGCGATGGGCGGCGCCCACAGCCAGGCGCGCCTGCGCCTCACCGGCGCGGGGATCGAGCGTGGGCCGCTGATCGAGACGGAGCGATCGGCGACCGTCGGCGGCTCCGGCGCCGACTCGAGCCCGACGCGCGCGGGCGAGTCGAAGTCGTCGAGCGTGGGCGCCTTGGGATCGTGCAGCATCCGCTCGCGATCGAGGGCCATCTGCCCGGTCGGGTGCTCGCCGAGCTCCGCGAGCAGGTCCTCCACGCTCTGCGGCCGTCGATCGGGCGACTTCTCGAGGCAGCGGTGCACCAGCCCCGCGAGCCACGTCGGCACGCCGGCCGCGGCGGCGCGCAGCGAGCGCGGCGTCTCGTGCACGTGCGCCGTCATGAGCGCCATCGCCGTGCGGTGCTCGGGGAACGGCGACTGCCCGGCCAGGCAGCGGTAGGTCAGCACGCCGAGCGAGTAGATGTCCGAGCGCGCGTCGACGGCGCCGGTCATCACCTGCTCCGGCGCCACGTAGCCCGGCGAGCCGACGAAGATGCCGTCCATCGTCAGCGCCGGCTCCTCGCTCTGCTCCGACTCGTCGGCGAGGATCTTGCCGATGCCGAAGTCGAGCAGCTTGACGACCTCGCTGCCGTCGCGCGCGCGCGTGAGCATCACGTTCGCCGGCTTGAGATCGCGGTGCACGATGCCGAGCGCGTGCGCTTCGTGCAGCCCGCGCCCGATCTGGCGGACGAGCCGCACGGTCTCCTGCCAGGGGATGGCGCCGCGCGACTGGAGGCGCGCCTCGAGGCTCTGCCCCGACACGAGCTCCATCGCCATGTAGTAGTGCCGGTCGGCGTCGGGATCGTCGCTCTCGGGGTCGATCCGGCCGAAGTCGTAGACCGTCACCACGTTCGGGTGCGACAGCCGCGCGAGGATGCTCGCCTCGCGGAAGAAGCGCTTCTCGACGACGTCCCCTTCGGAGCCCTCGGAGCCGGCGGCCACCGCGAGGCTCGAGACGGCCACGATCTTGAGCGCCACGACGCGGCCGAGCGGGCGCTGCTCGGCGCGGTAGACGCGCCCCATCCCGCCGGCGCCGATGCGCTCGAGCACCAGGTACTTGCCGCCGATGAGCGTGCCGACGCGCGGATCGCGAGACTCGCGCGGGGCGCGCGGCGCGGGAGATGCGTGCGGCGCGTGGGGCGCGTGGGGCGCGCGCGGATCGCCGCCTCGCGGCGTTCCTCCGCCGCTCACGGCCGCGCTCCGATGTGCCCCGCCCGTCCCACGTCCGAGCGAGCATAGGACGACTTCGGCCGGTGGGTAGGCGTCCGTGGCTTCGGAGCCTGTGAGTCGATGCCTCGCAGGCTCTTCACCTCCCATCGGGGCGGTCGGCCCCGCCCCGCCCCGCCGGAGAGACTGCATCGCAAGCTCTCAGCCGTGGAACGTCCGTTTCGTCGCACGGCGGGCGACGAGGCCGGCGGGCGCTGCGAACCGCGCGCCGAGGCGCGCCTCGTACGACGTGAGCCTGCGCGCGGCCTCCTCGGCGCCGAGGGCGTCGAGCCAGCGGAACGGGCCGCCACGGGGGGCCGGAAACCCGAGGCCGAGGACGGCGAGCGCATCGCCTTCGCGCACGTCGCCGAGCGCGCCTTCGTCGAGGGCCCGGACGGCCTCCACGGCGAGCGCCAGCGCCGTGCGCTGCTGGATGTCGCCGCGGGTGCCGATGGTCACGCGACCGAGCAGCCGCTCGACGTTCGGCCAGCCCAGCTCCTCGCCCATCGTCGCGAGGGTCGCGGTCGCGCGCGCGGCCCAACCCCACGCGAGCAGCGCGTCGTCGATCGCCGCCGGGGCGACCCCTTCGTCGGTGAGGCGCATCACCTCGAGGAGCAGCGCGCGTCGCGCGCGCGACGCGAAGCCCCCGGTCGTCACCAGTGGCACCGAGAGCGCGCGGGCCAGGCCGGCGGCGGCGCGACGCGCTCCGACGCGGCGAGGGTCGGGCTCGCCAGACGCGCCAGGCTCGCCCCTCTCGTGCTTCTCGCGCCGTTCGCCCGGATCTGGCCGCTCGACGAGCTCCACCACCTCGATCGCGCCGGCGCTCGGCAGCAGCGTCACGGTCGCGTCGCCGGGCGCCCAGGGAACGAGCCCGAGCGACGCGCCCGAGGCCGAGCGGGGCAGGCGGGCCCCGCGGTGGGTCCCCGCGCGGCGAGGGTCGCGACGACGTCGATCGCCGCGTTCGCCGCCGGCTCGCGCCCGTTCGAACGACCGAGGGAGAGCCGCCGGCCGAGCGGCGTGCCGAGAAGGAGCCGCGCGCGCAGGCGCCGGCC
>CAIXWQ010000505.1 GCA_903923175.1 uncultured delta proteobacterium
CCGTCGCGATCGCCGCGATTGGCACGCTGCCGACGACGCTGGTGGAGCGAGCCATCTTGATTCGCATGAAGCGCTGCACGCCGGGCGAGCGGATCGAGCCGTTCGACCCGAGCGCGCCCGCCGTCGGCGAGCTTCGACGGAAGTGCGTCCGCTGGGCGGCCGATCATCGGGCCACGCTCAGGCATGTGCAGCCTGCCGTGCCCGAGGGGCTCGACGCGCGCCAAGCCGAGGTCTGGATGCCGCTGCTCGCGATCGCCGAGGCCGCGGGCAGCGGGTGCGTCGAGGCGGCGAGCGTCGCGGCCGTCGCGTTGAGCGCAGGCGTCGGGGAGGATGGCACCGCGCTCCACGTGCTCCTACTCGGTGACGTCCGCGACGTCTTCGAGCGCCTGTGCGCGGCGCGCCTGTCGTCGGAAGGTCTGGTCGAGGAGCTCACCAAGCTGGAGGGGCGGCCGTGGGCGGACACGACCTACGGGCGGACGTTCACGAAGGCGGGCCTGGCTGCCATGCTGAAGAGCTTCGACGTGCTTCCGAAGACGATGCGGATCGAGGGGGCGCCGCTCAGGGGCTACAAGCTGGAGTGGTTCGCCGACGCCTTCGAGCGGTACCTGCCGGCGCGGGAGGAAAGTGGGTCGCAGGGTGCAACGGGCGCAACAAAGCGAAAGGCCAGGGGGAAGCGGTGACGGGCGCGCGGGCTCGGCGGGGGATGTTGCGGGCAGAGGCGCGCCGAATTGCCGAGGAGCGCGGCCACTTTGCGGGTGTTGCACCCTGCATCGAGGCGAGGTTGGGAGCGGGCGCCGTTGCGATGGTCGGTTGCGGTTCGCAGCATGGCTGAGCTGGGTTGCGGATCTAGGGGCCTTATCGCCCCCGCCCGGGTACAGGGCTTACCGCAAGCCGACGAGAGCGTGCGAGCGGAGGCTGACCGACGGCTCGTAGGCCCGTCGCGAGCTTGCCATGGCGCGCGAGCGCCGTTGCGCCGCGTGCCTACCAGCAAAGGCCGATCTTCGTGCCGTGCGCCCAATCGGCGTGCCTCGTCTGCGGCATGCTGGTCGCACCCCGCGACCTTCGCGACGATCGTGTGCTTGCCGGGCTTGACCTTGCGCGGCGCGGCGAACGCGTCCGTCGGCAGCTCCGCCGTCTGTCGTGACGACGACGCTCGTGCAATCCGGGGCGTCGGTGAGCTTCACGGTGATGGACGGGGACCCTCGGCTCGACTTGATCTGCCAGCGCCTTCGCGTCGCTTGGTGCCTTCTTCGCGTCCGCCGCGTCATTCGCGTTCGCCGGCATCGTCGCGGATTCGAGCGCAGCGATCGGCGGTCTCGCTCGCCGGCAAGCGATCGGGTGCGGCTCTCGACGTCGAGCCGCCCCTACCGCAAGAACGTAAGGCCGCGCGCGAGAGAGCGTCGAGGTGGAGCCTCGGCAACAGCGGCGCCTCGTTGAGCGGAGCCGTAGCGCGCTGGCGCTGGTTCGCGGAGCACCCTGAGGTCGCGCCGGTCGACCTGGCTTGGCTCAAGTCACGGGCGCCAGCGATTCGCAGCGCCATTGCGGCGCGGTTGGGATGATTCCGGCGGGACGTAGTGGTCGCGATCGGCGCGAAACCAGCGGCGAATGGGGGGCGCCTGCGCCGGCTTCTGGCCGTTGCGGGCAATTGATGCGCAAATGCCAATAATATCAGCGATGTTGCGGCTGTTGCGGTCCATGTGCCTGAGCGATGCGCGCGTGCGGCATGCCGCACCGCGCATGGCCGCCGTCGTGATTGCGACGGCGGGGCTTGGGAGGGGTGGCAGCGAGCGAGCACGATCGTTCCGGGCGTCAGATCGAAGGTGCACTACTGCACGCTCATCGAGACGGTGCCTTCTGCGCCCGCCGCGTCCGCCGCGCGAAGCCCTGCCCTGCGAGCGCGCGATCCGAACCGACACGCCTGCGCTTCCCTCGGCGCGACGCACATGACTCGGCCTCAGGGTCAGCGCAGGGCTACCGCATCTTACGTGGCGGAAATCGAGGCCAGAACGTCGAAGGCGTAGTCAGGTACCCAGCCTGCGAGCTTGCGCCTTTGGGCGATGCTCTTGGTTCCGTGCCCGGGCGTTCGCGACAGGAGCGAGGCAGACAGTTTGCGGAGCGCGTTTAGATTGGCTGCGCCATTCCGATCGCGGACACGGGACTTGTCCTCGCCATACGTGACGTCCAAGGTCCAGTGCAGGGAGTTCTCGATCCCCCAGTGAGCGCGAATACGGTGCCCGATCGCCTTCGCGCAAGCTTCAGGCTGCTGATGAAGTACGAGCGCTCCAAGGAGGTCTTTCCGTCGATCGTTCGCGTGCGTTCGACTTCGATGATGGTCTTGACGCCCTTCCAGGCGTCGATGCCGTCGATCCAGTTGATGTTGCGCGTCACTCGAACTCGGCGACGCTCGATGCGTCCGTGCGCCGTGCCCTCCGTCACGTGCTCGCCCTCGACGAGGCTTTCATCTTCCTTGCCAGGCACTTCCGCGAACGCGACTTCGAGCGCCACATGCAGATGCGGGTGGTTCTCCTTCACGGCAAGGATGTAGTCGGCGCCCTTGTCGACGATCGCTTCTGTTAACGCTCGCCCTCTCCGCCCCAAATCCCCCGCTCTCCGCGCCGCCTGCGTGATGCCCCGCGCCGCCTCGCAGCGCCCCCTCCCGCACCGAGTCGTCGCGGCGGTGTGACGCGCGGCGATGTGGATGCGGTAGGAGG
>CAIXWQ010000506.1 GCA_903923175.1 uncultured delta proteobacterium
CGCCGCCGGCCGCCGAGCCGGCCCGCGAGCTGCTCGTGCGCATCGCGCTCTGGCACCGCGATCTGCGCGACGACCTGACCGCCGCGGAGCAGCTCCTCGTCCGCGCGGTCGCGGCGGATCCGACGCACGCCGAGACGCTCCGGCTGCTCGCCGTGCTGCAGCGCCGCGCGCCGGGTCGCGCCCTGTTCGACACGCTCCTGCGCCTCGCGCAGGCCACGCGCAGCGATCTCGGCGTGCTCTTCGAGGCGGCCGGCGTCGCGCTCGACGAGCTCGGCGATCGGCGCCTCGCCGCGTCGGTGCTCGAGCGCCTGCTGCAGGCGGCCGGCGATCGCTGGACCGCGCCGCACTCGCTGCCGACACTGCCTCCGATGTCCGCGCCGCGTCATCCGAGCGGCGAGGCGTCGCTCTCGCTGTCGGCGGAGTCGCTCACCGCGTGGGCGCTCGGCAAGCTCGTCGAGATCGCGCTGGCCGACGGCGACGCCGCGCGCGCGGCCGACCTGCTGGTCGACTCCTCGCGACTCCCCTTCGCGGCCGAGACGGCGCGCGACATGCGCCACCGCGCGGCGCTGATCCGCGCCGAGCACGACGACGCCCGCGGGGCGATCGAGCTGTACCGGGAGATCCTCGTCGAGGCGCCGGCCGACGCGCGCGCGATCGAGGCGCTCGCCGCGCTCTACGAGCGCGAAGGGCAGCTCCCCGCGCTCGCGCAGCTCCGGCGCGACGAGCTCGCGCTCACCTCGGACCTCGCTCACCGGCTGGCCATCCGGCTCGGGCTGGCCTCCGTCCTCGGTCGCCTGGGCGCGGCCGAAGAGCGCGTCGAGGCGCTCCTCGAGAACCTCGGCGAGCGCCCCGGCCACGCCGACTCGGTCGACGCGATCGACGACGTGCTCACCGGCCTCGGCCGCCACGCGCAGCTCGCGAACGTGCTCACCGAGCAGGCGCTGCGCCTGGAGACCGAAGGTGAGGCGCACTCCGCGGCCCACCTCTGGACGCGCGTCGCGCACCTCGCCGAGCAGCCCCTCGGCGACCTCGCGCGCGCCCTCGAGAGCCACGGGCGCGTCGTCGCGCTCGCGCCGACCCTCGAGACCTACGACGCCCTCGCGCGCCTCCACGCGCTGCGCGGCGAGCTCGACGAGGCCGTGTCCTGGCTCGAGCGGCGGCTCGCGGAGACGCCCGCCGGCGCGCGGGCCGAGACCGTCGTCTCGATGGCCGAGAAGCAGATCGCGCGCGGCGCCCGCGAGGAGGCCCTACGCGTGCTCGAGAACGGGCTCGCCGAGGAGCCGACCGCCCGCAAGGTGCGCGATCTCGTGGCGACGCTGCACCGCGAGGCCGGCGCCTGGGAGGCGCTCGCCCGCGTGCTCGAGAGCGGCGCGACGGGCGATCACGCGGGCGACGACGCGAACGCGCGCGTCGCCTACCTGCGCGAAGCTGCCGACGTGCGGCTGCGCCACCTCGACGACGCCGCGGGCGCCGTGGCGCTGTTCGAGGGGGCCGTGGCCCTGCACCCGACCGACCGCGCGCTGCGCACGCGCTGGGCCGAGGCGCTGAGGCTCGCGGATCGGCTCGACGAAGCGCAGCGTCTGCTCGACGCGCTCGTGGAGGAGTACGGCCGTCGCCGGCCGCCGGAGCGCGCCTTCGTGCACGTGCAGCTCGCCGAGATCGCCAAGGCGCGCGGCGACCTCGCCGGCGCGCTCGCGCAGCTGGAGCTCGCATCGAGCGTGGACATGGGCCAGCCGCTGACGCTGCAGCGCCTCGCCACGCTCGCGCACGAGGCGGGCGATCTGCCGCGCGCCGAGCGCGCCTATCGCGCGCTGCACGTGATCGTCCGCCGGCCTTCGGCGGTCGTCGGCGAGGTGCTGGGGCCGAGCGAGGTCCTGTATCGCCTGCACCGCATCGCCTCGGCGATGTCGCAGGAGGATCGCGCCCGCGAGACCCTGGAGTCGGCGTTCGAAGCGGCGTCGGAGAGCGACGAGGAGGCGACGCGGCTGTCGCGCGCGCTGCGCGCCGCGGGCGAGCACGAGCTGCTGCTGCGCGCGCTCTCTGCGCGCCTCTCGTTCGGCGAAGGGGGCGAGGCCGCCGCGAAGATCCACGGCGAGATGGCGGAGCTCTACGAGAGCCTCGGTCGCCTCGACGAGGCGTTCGACTCGCGCGTCCGGGCGCTCGAAGGGGAGCCCGCGGGCTCGCCGCAGTTCGAGGCGTCGCGCGCGCTCGCGCGCAAGGCCGGCAAGCTCGCGCGCTACGCCGAGCTGCTCGAGGGGATCGCGCGACAGGCCGAGGATCGCGGCGCGGCCGACGATCAGGCGTCGGTGCTGCTGCTGCTCGGCACGATCGCAGAGGAGGACCTCGGCGACCTGCCCGCGGCCCGCGCTGCCTACGGGCGTGCGGCCGCGACCGGCCAGCGCACGCTCGAAGCGCTGCGGGCGCTGGAGCGCGTGGCCGCGGCGCTCGGCGACGACGAGGAGCGCCTGCGCGCGCTGCGGGCCATCACGCAGGCGGCCGACGAGAGCGATCCGAGCTGGAAGACCGAGGCCGCCTATCGGTTCGCCGAGCTCGCGACCGCGGCGGGGCGCGAGCCGGCCGTGTGCGAGGAGGGGCTCGAGGTGCTCGCGCTCGCGCTCGATCGCGAGGCGCAGCTGGAACGCGCGGCGACGCTGCTGCAGCGCGTGCGTGGCTCGGCGCGCGGCGCGGGGCTCTACGAGTTCGTGGCGCGCGGCCTCGGCGACGCAGCGCTGTTGCTCGACGCGCTCGAGCGAGGCGCCGCCCTCCCCGAGCCCTCGCCCGACGCCATGAAGGAGGCGGTCGATCTCGCGACGGCGCTGGGCGAGCCGGCGCGCGTCGAGGCCATCCTCGCGCGCGCGATCGCGGCCTCGCTCGAGGACGGTCGCCCCGCCGAGGCAGTGTGGGCGCACGTCTCGATCGCGACGCGACGCAAGAACGAGGGCGCGCTCGGCGCAGCGGTGGACGCGCTCCTCGCGGCGTCGACCGCGGCCGAGAACAACGACGCGGCCGAGTCGTTCCAGCTCTCGCTGGACGCCGCGCAGACCGCCGCCGCCGCGGGCGAGCTCGCCCGCTCGGCGGAGATCTACGATCGCCTGCGCCATCGCGATCCGGCCGATCGCACGGTCTGGGCGCCGCTGCTCGAGGTCTATCGCAAGCTCGGCGATCGGGTGCGCCTCGACGCGCTGATCGCGGCGACCGTCGACTCGGTCTTCGACGCAGGCGAGCGCAACATGCTCTACCTCGAGCGGGCACGCCTGCTGCGCGCGGAGCCGGAGCGCCGGGACGACGCGATCGCCTCGCTGCGCGAGATCCTCGACAGCGAGCCCGAGAACGCCGAAGCGGCGAGCCTTCTCGCGGAGATCCTCGAGGAGGCCGGCCGCACGGAGGAGCTCGCCGATCTCCTCTCGCGTCGGCTCGACTTCGCGCGCGAGCGCGGCGACGCCGAGCGCATCGTGGAGCTGTCGCTGCGACTGGCGGGCCTCATCGAGGGCTCGCGCCGGGAGGACGCGCTCGACGTGCTGCGCGGCGCCTCGGCGAACGTCCCCGACCGCCCCGAGCTGCTCAGGGCCATGATCCGCCTCTATCGGAGCGAGGACGATCCGGTCGATCGCGCGGACGTGCTCGAGCGTCTGCTCGCCTTCGAGCAGGGCGAGACGGCCGCGGTTCTCGCCGTCGATCTCGCGAAGATCCGCGAGCAGCTGAGCGACGAGGACGGCGTCGAGCGCGCGCTCGATCGCGGCTTCCGGGCGTTCCCCGCGGGCGACAAGCTGCGGCTGCGCCTCGAGAAGTGGCTGGAGGCGCGCGAGGCGTGGTCGAAGCTCGTCGACGTCGTCGCGTTCGACGCCGACCAGCGCGCCGAGCGCGGCGACCGCAAGGGGGCGATCGCGCGCCTGCGCGAGGCCGCGGCGATCGCGCGCGACCGGTTGAGCGCCGCGTCCGACGCGCTCGATCTGGTGCGCCGCGCCCGCGCGCACGCCCCGGACGATCTCGCGCTGCTGCAGGAGGTGGTGCGCGCGCTGTCCGACGTGGGCCGCGAGCGCGAGGCGGTCGAGGAGCTGGGCGCCGCGCTCGACGCGGGCATCCAGGGCGCGGCGCGCGCGGGGCTCCTGTCCCAGCGGGCGGCGCTGTCGCTCGCGAGCGGCGATCCCGGAGCGGCGGTGGCAGATCTCGAGGCGGCGCTCGCGCTGCAGGGGGCGCCGGTCCGCCCTGCCCTCATCGAGGCACTCGAGCAGCTGCGGTCGGCGGAGCAGACGCGCGGCGACGGCGCGGCGGAGCGCACCGTGGTGCTGCGCCTCGCGACGCTGCTCGGCGAAGGCGGCCAGACCGAGCGCGCGCAGACCACGCTCGCCGACTGGGTCGAGCGCTCGCCGCGGGACGTCGAGGCCCTCGGGGTGCTGGCGAACGTCGCGGTGGGCGCGGCGAGCTGGACGAGCGCCGCCGAGGCGCTGCACCGGCTGGTGATCGCGGAGGAGCCGGGGCCGGCCCAGGTCGCGGCCGCGCTGCGGCTCGTCGACGCGTGCGCCCATGGCGGCTTCCTGGAGAGCGCGCGCGACGCGCTGGAGTACGCGGCGCAGCAGAACCCCGAGGAGGCGAAGCTGCGCGTGCAGCTGCGCCACGTGTACGAGGCCGCGGGGGCCTACCGCGAGCTCGGCGAGCTGTGCATGCTCGACGCCGCGCAGGCCCACGACGACGCCGCACGCTTCGAGGCGCTGGTCGCCGCGGGGCAGTGGTTCGTGCGCACCGGCGAGGGGGTCCAGCTCGCGATCGAGCCGCTGGCCCAGGCGGCACGCATCAAGCCGGCGAGCATCGACGTGGTGTGCCTGCTCGCCGACGCCTACACGGCCAGCGGGCGCGTCGACGAGGCGATCGAGGTCCTCACGCCGGCGATCAACGCCCAGAAGGGGCGACGCTCGCGCGAGGTCTCGGCGCTCCAGCACCGTATGGCGCGCGCGGCGAACGCGGGCGGCGGGCGCGACGTCGAGATGCAGTGGCTCTTGAAGGCGCTCGAGAGCGACATGCAGAACGGCGAGGTCGCGAGCGAGCTCGCCGACGTGGCGATGGAGCTGCGGCAGTGGGACATCGCGCTCAAGGCGCTCAAGGCCGTGACGCTGCTGAAGAACCCTGGCCCGATGTCGCGCGCCCTGGCGACGCTACGCCAGGGGCAGATCGCGTATCACCAGGGCGACGCGAAGCGCGCGGCGTACCTCGCCCGCAAGGCGATCTCCGACGATCCCACGCTCGTGGAGGCCGAGGGCTTCCTGCGCGAGATCGGCGGCTGACCGGCCTGCCGGGCACAAAACGCACGACGCGACGTGCCCAGCTGGGCGCGTCGCGTGTCGGTAGCGAGCCGCGTCGGCGTCGACGCGGCCGTCGCGCTACTACTTCGTCGCCGGAGCGGCGGCCTTCGAGGCCTCCTGCTTCGCGCGCCACTGAGCGAGCTGCTTGGTCCGACGGGCCTTGAGCTTCTTGCGGACCATGGGCTTCTGGGGGGTCGTCATGGCGCGGACCGTAGCCTGCAAGGCGGCCTCTCGCAACGTGGCCCAGCGCGACCTGCTAGGCTGACCGACGCCGATGCGCACGCCGTCTCCCTCGGGCCGGGCCCGCACACGCTCCTTGCCGCGGCCTCTCCGAGGGCTCCTCGTCGGGGCGGCGCTCGCCCTCGCGGGCGCGAGCTCGGTCGACTGCGCCTCCAGCACCTGCAAGCTGAACTCGGAGTGCGGCGAGAGCCAGATCTGCGTGAACGGCGAGTGCGTGACCAACTGCCTGGCCGACCGCGACTGCCCGGACGCCGCGCCCCACTGCGTGGCGGGCCGGTGTCTGGTGACCAAGGTCGACGGCGGCGCCGATGGAGCGGACGGCGCCGATGCCGCGCCCGACACCACGACCCCGCCGCCGGACACCGGGACGCCGCCCGACACGTCGACGCCCCCGCCCGACACCACGAGCCCGCCTCCGGACACCTCGACGCCGCCGCCCGACGGCACGGCGCCGGGCACGCGCGCGTACCTCGACCGCTGCACCGCCGCTTCCGACTGCGCCTCGGGCCTCTGCACGGCGAGCGCGCCGCAGTTCTGCACCCGGGCGTGCACCACCAAGGGCGACTGCGCCTACGGCCAGATCTGCGACTCGGCCCACACGTGCGTGCTCGACGACAGCGGTACTCCGTGCAACCCGACGACCGCCGTCCCGTGCGCGCAGTACTGCTCCGGCAGCGCGACGTCGGCGCAGTGCACGCACGAGTGCAGCAGCGCGAGCGACTGCGCCGCCGGCTTCGCGTGCTCGCTGGTCTCCGGCAAGAAGATCTGTGTGAACATCGAGATCCCGTGCGGCAGCGCCGACGAGTGCCCGAGCGGCCTCGGCTTCTGCGGCGGGGCTGGCGTGGGCTGCACGGCGAAGTGCCAGACCGCGGCGGACTGCCCGAACCGCCTGCTCATCTCGGGGCTCTCGGCGTACACGTGCGCGGTGAACGACGGGCAGCAGGTCTGCGTGCCGCCCGCGGACGTGCTCGGCGCTTCGCCGCTCGGGGCCTCCTGCGACGCGACGGCGGCGACGAACAGCTGTCGGAGCGGCGCGTGCGACGACGGCACGACGCCCGCCTCGTGCGGGCAGCGATGCACCTTGGCCGGCGGCTGCCCCACCGGCTTCGGCTGCGGGCCGGAGCCGAGCGGCGGCGTGGTGCTGCTCACCTGCGCGCGCGCCACCGGCAGCGCGTGGCTCGGCGATCCGTGCTCGCACGGCAGCGACTGCGCGACCGGCCTTTGCCGTGGCGCGAGTGCGACCAGCGCGTACTGCACGCGCCTCTGCAACGACGGGCTCTGCCCGACGGGGCTCAGCTGCGTCAATCTCGGGATCAGCGCCGACGACGGCACGCCGATCAAGATGTGCTCGCTCTAGCGCGCGTCCTCGGGCCGCACCCCGCGCGCCCCGCGCGCGCCGCTCACATCGGGAGGCTCGGTCGCGACGGGCGATCGGGGGCGATCGAGATGCGCGCGTGCGGGATCGGCGACGCAAGCCGGCCGTGCGCTCCGTGCGCGAGGCGGACCTCGCCCTCGCTGAGCGGCGGGGCGTGCTCGTCGTAGCCGTCCCAGCCGTCGCGCCGCCACGCCTCGGCGAGCGCGCCGACGTCCACGGGGTTCGCGCGCTCGAGCACGATGGCCGCCCGGCGGCACCAGTCCTCGTGCACGCGCGCCACGACCACGACGCCGCCGCGCCGCACCGCCTCGGCGTACTCGCCGGCGTCCTGCGCCGGGATGCCGAACGCCATGAGCGCCCCGAACCAGGTCGCGAAGCGCTCACCGAGGCTCGCGCCGAGGGCGCCGAGGGCGAGCGGACCGATGGCGAGGATCGGGCCGATCACCGGCACGGTGGCGAGGCCGAGGCCGAGGAAGGCCCCGGTCATGCCGCCGACGACGGCGTTGCCAGCGTCGACCTGGGCCCCCAGCCGTTCGCGCGCGCGGGTGCGCGCGGACGACGAGGTCGCCGTGGGCGGGGGCGCGTCGTCACCGAGGCCGGGCGCGCCCTCGGCGCCGCCAGCCCCCTCAGCGGCCGCCTCGTGGGCGAACACGCCGACGTCGTCGCGGCGGAGCCCGAGCTCGATCAACCCCCGCACGGCGCGCTCCGCGTCGAGCAGCTCGTCGAACACCGCGACCATCGTCTTCGCCATGGCTGGCTCCATTCCCTCGTCCTCGGCGCGACCGCGTCACCGCGAGGGTCAGCGCGCCGCGAGGATCGCGAGGGCGACGCAGGCGACGAGCGACAGGCTGGCGAGCCACAGCGCCCAGACGCGGGTCGGGATCGGATCGCGACGCGGGTAGACGCCGACGATGCGCGAGTGCGCGGGGGCGCCGTGGGCTCCTTGGGCCATGCAGCATCGAGGAGCAGGAAGCGTGCGCGCGGCGGGCGCGCCGGGCGCGGTCGCGGCCGGCACACGTCAGATCAACGAGCGGCGGAGCTGCTGCGCGCCGTGCTCGAGGAAGACCCGCTCGACGAGCTCCGCGACGGTCAGCGCCTCGACCTCGACGCTCGCCATCACCGAGCCGGGCTCCATGTCGTCGCGAAGCTTCTCGAGCGTGGGATCGGGGTTCATGCTCCCCGTCAGCACCCCGCCGAGGGCGCCGATCCCGCCGCCGGCGACCGCCGTGAACAGCGCGGTGGGGAGCACGCCCATCGCGGTCACGTGGAGCGGCCCGGCGAGCGCGCCGCCGACCAGCCCGCCGAAGAGGGCTCCGACCACCACGCCGAAGCCCACCGCCTTGCGCGCGCCCGTGAACGCGAGGTCGAGCTCGCTCGGCCGCGGGGCGCGCTCGGCCACGACGATGCGGCAGCGCTCGCGCGACACCCCCTCGCTCGACAGCTCCCGGATCGCGGCGGACGCGTCGTCTCTGCTGGGAAAGAGCGCATAGAGCACGTGCTTCATGGTCGACCTCGCGGCGCGCGCCGGGCATGGTCGGCGTCGCCGTCGATCCGCCGGTGCAAGCGATGCTCCGGTGCGTCGAGCCGGCCGCTTCGAGCGTCGGTTGCCGGGGGTGCGTACTCGCGTTGCACGGGTCGCCATGGGTCGCCCCCGCGGCGCACACCTGCCCGCACACCCGATCGCGTGACAGCGGGAGGGGTCGGCACTATGGAGCGCGCCCGTGCTCGCGCACACGATCGTTCAAGCCTCGGCAGATGGCCCGCCGCCCGAGCGGTGGGTCCTCTTCCTGCACGGCATCCTGGGCACCGGCGCGAATTGGCGCTCGATCGCCAAGCGTTTGGTCGAGGCGGACCCGTCGCTCGGGGCGGTCCTGGTCGATCTGCGCATGCACGGCGGCTCGCAGTCCGAGACGGCGCCGCACACGGTCGAGAGCGCCGCGCGCGACCTCGGCTGGCTCGAGCCGCACCTGCCGGGTCGCGTCGACGCGGTGGTCGGGCACTCCTTCGGCGGCAAGGTCGCGCTCGAGTATGCGCTCGAGCGCGCCGAGCGCCGCGACGACCTCGCGCGGGCGTGGATCGTCGACACCGCCCCCGGCGCGCGCCCCGACGGGCGCGGCTCCGAGAACACGCTCGCGGTGATCGAGCTGCTCGCGACGCTGCCGCCGACGTTCCCGAGCCGGAAGGCGTTCGTCGAGCAGATCCGCGCCGCCGGCCACCCCGACGCCCTCGCGCAGTGGCTCGCCATGAACCTCGAGCGCAAGGGGGACGCGGTCTCGCTGCGCCTCGACCTGCGCGCGATCCGCGAGCTCATCGCCGACTACTTCTCGCGCGACCTCTGGCCCGCGGTCGAGTCGCCCCCCGGCTCGACCCGCATCGGCTTCGTGGTCGGCGGCGACTCCAACGTCATCTCCGACGACGACCGCAGCCGCCTCGCGCTCGCGTCGGACGCGGCGCCTACCCGCGTCGAGGTGCACGTCGTGCCGGGCGCCGGTCACTGGGTCCACGTCGACGCGCCCGACGCGCTGATCGCCATCCTGCGCGGCGCGCTCTGAGCGCCGCCAACGCGTCGTTCACGCGGCTCGCGCGGCTCGCGCGGCTCGCGCGGCTCGGCCCGCGCGATCGCGACTCAGGCGAGGAAATCGGCCTCGAACGACCAGTCGCCTTCGTCCTCTTCGGGCTCGTCCGCCCGCGTCGGGCGCGGCTCGTCGTAGAGCGCGCGCAGCGACTCGGCGATCGCCTGCGGATCCACGAGGACGTTGGTCGCCATGGCCGTGACCACGCACGCCTCGCCCAGCAGATCGATCCGCTCGAGGTGCATGCGACCGCAGTGCATGGTGCGCGCGGCGTCGCGCCCGGCGCGCCCGAGCACGAGCTGCGCGAACGCCGCGAGCGCGCGGCTGCTCTCGGCGTCGCCGCACGACGCGAGGAGGCGGCCGTCGACGGTGCTCACCGCGACGACGCAGAGCTCGTGACGCGCGCGGAGCACCGCGAGCTGGAGCGCCAGGTCCATCGCCCCGTCGAGCGGCCTCAGCGGCGGCAGCGACCTGCGCTCGAGCGCGAGCGGCGGTCGACTGGAACGCGAGCGGGGCATTGCGAAAGCGGCCATGCTCCGCGGGTACCGGCTCGCGCCACGCGGGGGCAACTTTCGGCGGCGCGCGCGTGAGCTCGAGCGCGCCGAGGGTGGGCGCTCAGGTCCCCTTGTACGCGCGCTCGACGGCGTCGGGATCGTTGCCGACGATCCAGGAGACCTGCGGGCCCCGGATGATGTTCGTGAGTGGGATGGCGTTGGTGCCGGAGGCCTTACGGGCCATCTCGTAGCGCGAGGGCTCGCGGTCGACGTCGACGAGCTCGAACGGGATGCCGCGCTCGTGGAGCGTCGCCTCGAGCGCCTTGCAGGCCGGGCACCAGGTCGCGCCGTAGAGCGTGATCAGCCCCTGCCCGTCGCCGTCGCGGATCTGCGCCCGCGAGGGCTCGGCCGGGGCCCGCGCGCGCGCTGGCGCGGCAGGGGTGGCGACACCGACCAAGAGCAACAGGAACAGGAGCGGGCGGAGGGGTGCGCGCACCAAGGCGAGCGTAGCAGGTCGCTCGCGGCTTGCAGCCAGCCAATCGAACGCCCTCCCCCGGGCGCGCCCCGAGCCGCTCTATAGTGCGCGCCGATGAACACGCTGGAGGGCAAGAGCTTCGTCGTCGCCGGCGGCGCGGGCGGCGTGGGCGAAGGGATCGTGCGCGCGCTGCTCGGCGAAGGCGCGCGCGTGGTGGTGCCGTCGCGCGAGCGGGCCCGGCTCGAGGCGCTGCGCGCGCTCGTGGCGCCGCACGCCGGGTCGACCGCCCACGCCGCGAAGGGCGCGTCGGCCGAGCGGCTCGAGCTCGTGGAGACCGACGTGGGCGACGCCGCCGAGTGCGAGCGCCTGCGCGACGAGCAGATCCGGCGCCACGGGCCGATCCACGGCGTCGTGTCGGCCATCGGCGGCTGGTGGCAGGGGGCGCGGCTCGGGCACGTCCCGGTCGACGCGTGGGATCGCGTCCTGCGCAACAACCTCCGCACGCCGTGGATCGTCGCGCGCACCTTCGTCGACGCGCTGCACGCCATCCCGGGCGCGAGCTACACGATCCTGAACGGCTCGGCCGCGCTCGAGCCCGTGATCGACGCGGGCCCCGCCTCGATCGCGTCGGCGGGGCTGCTGATGATGTCGCGCGCGCTGGCGTCAGAGGCCAAGGGGACGCACCTGCGCGTGAACACGCTCGTGCTCGGCCCCGTCCGCACGCGCAACACGCGCGGCCCGGGGATGCCGGAGTGGCTCGGCGCCGACGAGGTGGGCGCGTACGTCGCGCACCTCGCGTCGGACGCGGGGCGCATGGTGAGCGGCGCGGTCGTGAACCTGCTCGAGCGCCCGGCCCCGGGGCAGCCGTGAGCGTGGGGCCCCGCTCGGTCGACCGCATCCTCGGCGCGGTGCAGGACGAAGAGGCGCGAGGCGTCGTCGTCCGCCGCCCGCTGCCGACGACCACGCTCGAGCAGGTCGACCCCTTCCTTCAAATCGATCACGTCGGGCCGGTCGACTGGGAGGCCGGCGAGGCGAAGTGGGGGCCCGAGCTGCCGCTGCGCGGCTTCGACACGGCGACGTTCGTGCTCGACGGCGACGTCGAGATCAGCGACTCGACCGGGCGACGCGATCGCCTCGGCGCGGGCGATCTCCTCTGGCGGAGCGCGGGGACCGGCGTCGTCGTGCGCGAGCTGCCCGGCAAGCCTCTGCGCACGCGCGGCGGCCGGCTGCACCTGCTGCGGCTCTGGGTGAACCTGCCGCGCGCCGGGCGCGGCGCGGCGCCCACGGCGAGCGCGGTGCTGCGCGATCAGGTGCCGCGCGTCGCCTTCGCGCC
>CAIXWQ010000507.1 GCA_903923175.1 uncultured delta proteobacterium
CGGCAGCGACCGCGCGCGCGCCCGCAGCGAGGCCTCGCGCGGGTCCGAATCCACCGTCGCCCGCCGCGAGTACGGCGCCGCGCCCGAGCCGGTCGCGCAGCATCGCCCACTCGCCCAGCCGCGCGACGACGGCCTCCGCGCGCGCGCTGGCCCTCGCCCGATCGAGGCTCTCGGCCGGCGACGACGCAGCGTCGGCGGGGAGCGAGGCGTCGGCCCCGAGCTCGACCTCGCGGCCCGAACACGCGGTGAGCGCGGTGAGCGCGGTGAGCGCGGTGAGCGCGGTGAGCGCGGTGGGCGCACGGAGCGCACGGAGCGCACGGAGCGAAGTGCGCGCACGGAGCGTCGCCAGAGCGCCCACCGAAGGCGCGTTTCTCGAGTTCGTCATGGCCGTCCCCCCCCGCCGCCCAGACGCGGCTCGAACGGTCGACTCTACCTGAGCCGACAGGAGCTCGTCATGCCCGACCGCCGCTCCCGTTTCACCGTTCCCCCGCGGGGGCGATCCGGGCGCGGCCGCTTTGCGCGCCGCGCGGTCGGTCGTACCAAGCCGCATGCGCGCGAGCTTCCCCACCGAAGGCACCCTCCCCGCCAACGTCCGCGTCGACACCCGCACGCTCGACGACCGCTACCTCGTCGACGGCGAGCTGCGCACCTGGTCGGGCGGGTCCGCCGAGGTCCGCTCGCCGATCTGCGTGCGCAAGGCCGACGGCACGCTCGAGCGCGTGGTCGTGGGGCGGATGGCGCAGCTCGACGCCGCGGAGGCGAGGCGCGCGCTCGAGGCGGCGAGCCGCGCCTGGAACGAAGGGCGCGGACCGTGGGCCTCCACGAGGGTCGCCCGGCGCATCGGCGCGATGGAGGCCTTCGCCTCGAAGATGGGCGAGGTGCGCGAGGACGTCGTGCGGCTGCTGATGTGGGAGATCGCCAAGACGCGCAAGGACGCCGAGACCGAGTTCGATCGCACCGTCCAGTACGTGCGCGACACCATCGAGTCGCTCAAAGGGCTCGATCGCGACTCGACGCGGTTCGTGATGGAGGAGGGGTTCCTCGGGCAGATCCGCCGCTCGCCCCTCGGCGTGGTGCTCTGCATGGGCCCGTTCAACTACCCGCTGAACGAGACCTACACGACGCTCATCCCCGCGCTGATCATGGGCAACACCATCGTCTCGAAGCTGCCGAAGTACGGCGCGATGGCGCACCTGCCGCTGCTGCGCGCGCTCGCCGAGTGCTTCCCGGCCGGCGTCGTGAACGTCATCCAGGGCGACGGACCGACGACCGTGGGGCCGATCATGGCGTCGGGTGACGTCGATTGCCTCGCCTTCATCGGCACCAGCCGCGTCGTGAACATCCTCAAGCGCCAGCACCCGCGCCCGAACCGCCTGCGCAGCATCACCGGCCTCGAAGCGAAGAACCCCGCGGTGGTGCTCCCCGACGCCGACCTCGACGTCGCGGTGAAGGAGTGCGTGAGCGGCGCGCTCACCTTCAACGGTCAGCGGTGCACCGCGCTCAAGCTGATCTTCGTGCACGAGAGCGTCGCCGAGGCCTTCGTCGAGAAGTTCTCGGCCGCGGTCGACGCCCTGAAGATCGGCATGCCGTGGGAGCCCGGCGTGCAGATCACGCCGCTGCCCGAGGAGGGGAAGCCGGAGCTGCTGGCGCGCCTCGTCGAGGACGCGACCTCGAAGGGGGCGCGCGTGGTGAACGCCGGCAACGTCGTGGAGGGGACGCTCTACAAGCCCGCGGTGGTCTACCCGGTGAAGCCGGGGATGCGCCTGTACACCGAGGAGCAGTTCGGGCCGGTGGTGCCGATCGCGGTCTACCGCGACGACGCCGAGATCGACGCGTTCATGCGCGACAGCGCCTACGGCCAGCAGGTCGCGCTGTTCGGCCGCGATCCGAAGCGCATGGCCGGCCTCATCGACGCGCTGGTGAACCAGGTGTCGCGCATCAACCTGAACACGCAGTGCCGGCGCGGCCCCGACACCTTCCCGTTCACCGGCCGCAAGGACTCGGCCGAGGGGACGCTCTCGGTCTTCGACGCGCTCCGGGCCTTCTCGATCCGCACGGTCGTCGCGACCTCCTCGACCGAGCCGAACAAGGAGCTCGTGTCCGGGATCATCTCCGGGCGGCTCTCGTCGTTCCTGTCGACCGACTTCATCCTGTGAGCGTCGTGCCCCGCGCGAGCCACGCCCCCGCGAGGCCGACCGCCCCCCGCCTCGCGCTCGCGGTCCTGCTGCTCCTCGCGGCGGTGCTGCTCGCGCTGCGCGTGGGCGAGCCGATCTCGCTGGCGCGCGCCTTCGCCGACCCGGGCTCGCTGGATCACGCGATCCTCTTTCGCGCGAGGCTGCCGCGCGTGCTGCTCGGCGTGATCGCCGGCGCCGGCCTCGCGGTGTCGGGGAGCGCGTATCAGGGGCTGCTGCGCAACCCGCTCGCGGAGCCGTACGTGCTCGGCGTCGCGGGGGGCGCCGCGCTCGGCGCGACGATCGCGCTCGCCCTCGCGGGGCTCGCGACGCCGGCCTCGGGGCTCGGTCTGGTCGCGGTGGTGTCGGTCGCCGCCGCGCTGTGCGGCGCGCTCGCCACCGCGCTGGTCTACGCGCTCGCCTCGCGCGGCACGGCGCTCGGCGCGGCTCCTGGCGGGAGCGCGGGGAGCGCCACGGCCATCCTCCTCGCCGGCGTGGTGGTGAACGGCATCGCCAGCGCCGCCATCACCTTCGTCAAGACGCTCGTGCGCGCGTCGACCGCGCAGCAGCTCCTGTTCTGGCTCGCGGGGTTCCTCGACGTGCCGACGACCTCGACGCTCGTCGTGCTCACCGTCTGCGTGACGCTCGGCGCCGCGGTGCTGGTGATGGACGCGCCGCGGCTCAACCTCCTCGCGCTGGGCGACGAGCACGCGACGCACCTCGGCGTCGACGTCGGCGCGCTCGAGCGGCGCACCTTTGCCGCGACCTCGCTGATCGTCGGCGCGATCGTCGCGACCTGCGGGATGATCGGCTTCGTCGGCCTGCTGGTGCCGCACATCGTGCGCCGCCTGCTCGGCGCCGATCACCGCGTGCTCGTCCCCATGTCGCTCGTGCTCGGCGCGGCGACGCTCGTGCTCTGCGATCTGCTCGCGCGCGCGACGTTCCGCTGGGTGGGCACCGAGCCGCCCGTCGGCGCGATCACCGCGCTCGTCGGCGGGCCGGTGTTCCTCGCCTTGCTCTGGCGCGGACGCGTCTGAATCTTTGCTACGCTCGCTCGATGCGCCGTGATCGACCGAGCACCACCGCGGCGTGGGTGGCAGCCTGGCGATCGCTCTCGCAGCACGCGAAGGAGCGGATCGCGGTCGACCCGGTGGCCGCGAGGCTCGTGCCGCAGCCGTATGCGTCGATCCTGCGCGCGGCCGATCGCGCCCCGTCGATCGTGCGCGCGGTGCAGTCGCTCGCCGACGTCGTGACGCGCGGACAGAGCCGGCACCTCCCCTTTCGCACCCGCGCGATCGACGAGGCCATCTCCGCGTCGACGGCGCGCGGCGTCCGGCAGCTGGTGGTGCTCGGCGCCGGGCTCGACGCGCGCGCGTGGCGCCTACCGTCGCTGCGCGAAGCGACGGTGTTCGAGGTCGATCACCCGAGCACCCAACGCTACAAGCGATCGCGCGTGGCCGGCCTCGAGCGCCACGCACGCGAGGTGGTCTTCGTCGCGAGCGATTTCGAGCACGGCACGCTCGACGCGCGGCTCGCCGACGCGGGGCACGACGCCGCGCAGCCGACGGTGTTCGTGTGGGAGGGGGTCACGATGTACCTCTCGGCCGCCGCGATCGACGCGACGCTCGCCGGCGTCCGGGCGCGCGCGAGCGTCGGCTCCTCGCTCGTCGCGACCTACTTCTCGAGCGACGCGATCGGCGCGCTGAAGCGGGCCGTGCGGCTGCTCGTCTCGACGGTGGGCGAGCCCGTGCGCTCGACCTTCACGTCCGCGGAGGTCGCCGCGCTGCTGGCGCGCCACGGGCTGCACATCCAGGAGGACGCGAGCGATCCCGAGTGGTCGCTTCGCTATCTCGGCGTTCCCCAGCGCTCGAGCATCGAGCGGCTGGTGGTGGCGTGCGTGGACGGGGTTCGCGCGTGAGGGGCGCGCGTCAGGGCTTCGGCGGGAACACGAACGGCGGCCGCGTCTCGGCGAGCCCGAGGTCCTCGGCCGCGTAGTACCCGACCACGAGCTGCTGCGCGCCCGGGCGCGTGTACACGTCCGCGCGCGGCCGCTCGAGCACGTCGACGATCACCGCCGCGACCTCGTCGGCGCTCTGGGCGCCGGGGAAGTCACGCGAGTCGAAGCCGCCGTGAAGCGCGTTGAGGCCGAAGTCGGTGGCGACGACGCCCGGGTGCACGAGCGAGACGTGCACGCCCGGCAGCCGCTCGCGCAGCTCCATGCGGAAGCTCGCGGTCAGCGAGTTGAGCGCGTGCTTGGCGGCGCAGTAGGCCGCGCGTGCGAGCGCGAAGGGCACGCGGCCGAGCATCGACGACACGTTGATCACGTGCCCCGCGCCCTTTCCGTCGCCCTGCTTCTCGAACACCGCGAGCGCGGCCTGCATGCCGTAGAGCGCGGACTTCACGTTCACGCGCATCATGTCGTCGAGGTCGTCGTCGGTGAGCTGCGAGGGGAGGCGCGTGATCCCTCGGCCAGCGTTGTTGATCCACGCGTCGATGCGCCCGTGGCGCGCGAGGGCCTCGTCGCGGGCGCGCTCGACGTCCGCGCGCACGGTCACGTCGGCGACGATCGTCTGCGCGTCGCCGGCGCGCGCCGCGACCTCGCGCAGCTCCTTCGCTCTGCGCGCGACGAGCACGGGCTTCGCGCCCTTCTTGGCGAGCTGCTCCGCGAGCGCCGCGCCGATGCCCGCGCTTCCCCCGGTGACGACGACGACACGGTCTTGCATGCGCGCACGATACCGCATGCCTCGCCAGGTCGCGCCGGAGTCGCGCCCCGCGTGGCGTGGGGGCGTGACAGCTCGCGCGAACCGTCCGACGATCCCGGCATGCGCGAGTTCCGCCCTCCGGTCCGCCCCAGCGTCGTGCGCACGATCCTCGCCGTCGTCATCGCGGCGGTGGCCCTCGTGCCGACCGGGCTGCTGCTGCGCGTGGTGACCGGCCTGTCGCAGGTGTCGTACGCGATCGCCGGCGGCGCCCTGACGGTCCGCTCGGGCGATCCGACGTGGGGCGAGCGCACCGTGCGCCTCGCCGACGTGACCGACGTGCGCGTCACCGATCTGCGCGGCGGCCGCCGCACCAGCGGCACCGCCCTCCCCGGCTACTGCGCGGGGCACTTCTCGTACGAGGGGCTCGGCGGTGTCTGGCAGGCGACCAACTGCGCGGGGCGCGCGCTCGTCGTCCGCTCGCGCGACGTCGGCACGCCGGTGCTCGTGCTCACGCCGCCCGACCTCGAAGGGTTCCAGGCCGCCCTCGCCGCCGGCACCGAGACGAGCGTCACGCTCCCACCGCCCGACAAGGGGCCGCTCACGCTCATCGCCGCCATCAGCGCGCCGGTCGCGGTGCTGGTGACGCTGATGGTCGGCGCCCTGATGCTCTTCGGGCCGAGCCGCATGCGCTACCTCGTGGGCGGCGGCGCGCTCGAGGTCCGCACGATGTTCGGCAAGAGGCGCGTTCCGCTGGCCGGAGCGCACGCGCGCGCCCACGTCCCGACCAAGCTCTGGCGCGTCGCGGGGAGCGCGATGCCCGGCTACTACACCGGGCTGTTCCGCGAGGAGGGGAAGAACACCCGCGTCTACGCGACCGACCTGAAGCGGACCGTGCTGGTCGAGGGGGAGTCCCGCATCGTCGTGAGCCCCGAGCACGTCGAGTTCTTCCTCTCGGCCCTGCGCGACGAGGGGGCGAGCGTCGACGCGCCGGACGGGCCGAGCCTGCTCTGAGCGCGTATGCTGGCGCGATGCGCCTCGCCTCGCAGCCGCCGCGGCGGTTCGACCTCCGCCGCACGCCCGCGTACCCCGCGTATCCCGCGCTCGCCGCGGTCTGCGCGCTCGCGGCGACCACCGCCTGCCAGACGCAGACCCACGCGACGGCGCCCACCTCCGCGCCCGCGCAGGTCGCGACGGTCCCCGTGAGGGCGACCTCACCGGCGTGGGTGACGCCGAACGCCTCGCGCTTCCCGGTCGACGACCAGCCGCTCGACCTGAACAGCGGCTACGCCTGCGGCGGCGACTGCCCTTCGCCGTTCGAGCTCGCCGCCGAGGAGAAGGACCGCGCGCAGGTCCAGGCTCGCGTCGACTTCTGCGTCGATCGCGCGGAGCGGCGCGCCCCCGTCCAGCCCATCGGGTTCACCGTGCACGGCACCATCGATCGCGGCGGCGCGAGCTCGAAGGTCGAGGCGACCCAGGAGGACGCCCCGCTCGATCCCGACCTGAAGGCCTGCGTGCTCGACCTCGTGCGCGCCGCGCGCTTCACGCCGCCCGAGCGCGCGCGCAAGGAGCGCTCGCTCTGGGCCTCCGTGCAGACGCACAAGAAGCCGACGCCGTAGCGCGCGCGTCCGCGAAGGCGCGCGCGCTCGAGCTCGCGCCCTAGCGCATGGGCGGCGGCACGAGCGAGCCGATGCCGGCCCAGCTCGCGAGCCAGCCGAGGATCGGCCGCGCGACGAGCTCCGGGCGCTCGAGGTGCAGGAAGTGCCCGACCCCGGGGATGGTCTCGCTGCGGAACGGCCCGTCGAACCACTCGCCCTGCCCGCGGCCGACGTGCGGCCCGATGCAGCCGTCGTCGCCCCCGGTCAGGTGCAGCAGCGGCACCTTCACGCGCCTCGGCGGCGCGCTCTTCTCGCGCACGCGCGCCAGGGCCTCGCGCGGCGGCCAGGCCATCGCGCGGTAGTACTCGATGGGCGCCGGCAGGCTCGCGCGCAGACACCCCTTGAGCTCGCTCCACTCCGCCGCGCTCGGGTGGTAGTCGGGCGACCACTCGTGCCAGAGCCGCTCGACGAGCGCGAAGTCGTCGAGCCCGAGCGCGATCTCGGCGACGAACGGGATCTGGAAGAAGGCCATGTACCAGCTGCGACGCAGCTGCGACGGCGAGCTCAGCAGCCCGCGCAGGAACGTCATCGGGTGCGGCACCGAGAGCGCGATCGCACAGCGGATCCGCTCCGGAAATCGCGCGGCGGCGACGTACGTGGTCGCGGCGCCCCAGTCGTGCCCCAGCAGCACGATCGAGCGCGCGGGCGAGACCACGTCGGCGATCGCCTTCACGTCCTCGGCGAGCGCATCGAGGTGGAACGGCCCCTCGAGGGTCGAAGGCGAGTAGCCGCGCATGAACGGCGCGACGACGCGATAGCCGGCGCGCGCGAGCGTGTCGGCCAGCGGCCGGAAGCTCGCTGGGGTGTCGGGGAAGCCGTGCAGCGCCAGCACGACCGGCGCGCGGGCGTCGCCGTACGAGCGAGCGATGAAGTGCCCGCGGGGCGTCTCGATGGGGAGCGTCTCGGGGGCCACGAGCGGCATGGTAATCCCGGGATCCGCAAACCGGTGAGGGGTTCGCGCGCCGGCATGGCGCCGATGGGCGAGGTCACGGCTCGCGGCGGCGATAGACTCACCCTCGATGCAAGCGATCCGCTGTCCGACGTGCGGGAGCTCTGCGCCGCCGCAGCCCGTGAGCCCGGGGATGTTCCGGTGTCCGTTCTGCGGAACGAGCTACCGCGACGCGCCGCAGGCCGCGCCGCCCCCCGCCCGCATGCCCCCCGCGAACGTCGTGGTCGTGCGCCCCTCCTCGGCCGGCTGCGCGCTCCCGCTCGTCGTCGGCGGCGCGATCGTCGTCGTGGCGGGCGCCGGCGCGGCGATGCTGCTGCTCCGCGGCGCCCCCTCGACGTCGCCGAAGGCCGCAAGCAAGGAGACCGCGCAGATCGCGACCACGCCGAGCCTCGACGACGAGGCCGAGGCGAAGCCCGGCAAGGCGGGCAAGTCGAGCAAGTCGAAGGCGAAGAGCGCCGCGCCGAAGGACGAGAGCCGGCCGCGCTGGGCGAGCGATCGCGTCTTCCCGGTCGGCGCCGACGTCGACGGCGACGGCGTCGAGGACCTCGTCGGCCCGACCGTGCGGCTCGACGGCGCGAACGCCCAGCTCTGGGTGAGCGCCTTCGACGGCAAGGACTTCCACGTCCGCTGGAGCGTCGGGCCCTTCGGTGCGGTGAAGAGCGCGGGCGACGTCGAGATGAAGCTCCCCGTCGTGGTCGCCGGCAAGCGCTTCGTGGTGCTCGATCCGAAGGGCGACGCGCACCTCTACGAGCTCGACTCCGGCAAGCTGGTCACCGACTTCCCGTTCCGCGAGGAGACACGCGGGATGTGCGGCCCGCCCGCGGCCGAGCCGAAGGTGCTGGTGCGCGTCGGCAACGGCGACTTCATCATCGACACCGCCACGGGGATCGGGCGCGCCGGCGCCCCGCCCGCGTGGTGCGCGAACAACCGCTACTTCCGCCGCCGGCCGAGCGAGTCGTTCAACGGCTACTACGGCGTGCAGTCGGAGCTGCTGCAGGACTTCGGCGACTCGCGCGAGCGGCTCGCGGCGCTGAAGGCTCCGCCGAAGACGTCGGTGAGCGTGGCGTTCGCCGACGGTCCGCTCACCGTCGCCCTCGGCTCCCTGAAGGGGAGCGACGAGGCCGTCCTGCTCGGCTTCGACGCCAAGGGCGCGCTCACCTACCAGGTCGCCGGCGCGACGATCGGGCTCACCGGCGACCACCACCGGAAGGACCTCGGCTTCGGGCGCTTCGTGTTCCTGCGCGGCGACGCCGCCGTGGTCGCCCTCGACGCGAAGACCGGCGAGAAATCTTGGGAGACCAAGCTCGAGGGCGCAGGCGGGGCGCACCCCGTCACGCTCAGCCTGACGTCGAGCCGCGTGTGGCTCACGCGGCACGACGAGCCGTACGCCGTGGTCGTCGCGTTCGACGCCGTGACGGGCAAGCTGCTCGGCACCGCCGGCGACTGACGCGCGTCGGATCGCGAGCCGACAAAAGCGCGAAGCCCCCTCGCCTGCGCGAGAGGGCTTCGTGTGCCCCACGAGGGCGCGACGCCGATCAGGCCATCGCGTTCGGGACGAGCGAGCGGCGAGCGGCGCGACGGCGCTCGAGCTCCTCGCCGATGAGCAGCGTCGCGACCCACGAGTACCCGAAGGTGAACATCGCGGCGAACGGCGCGGCGAACCAGTGGCCGTTCTCGACCGCGGCGACCGTGCTGCACGCCGAGACGAGGCCGAGGACCATCTCCATCCACGGCAGGTTGATCATCGCGCGGTAGCGCCCCTGCTCGTTCCCCTTCTTCGGGGTGCGCACGAACTCGCCGGCCATGTTGCGCATGCCGTCGAAGACCGCGCGCGAGACCCAGGGCGCCATGCCGGTGCCGAGCGCCATGAGCAGCGGGAGGCGCTTGAGCCCCATCCACGCCGAACGCCCCTGCGCCGCCTCGGCGTGCATGTAGAACGCCGCGAGCGAGCCGCTGGTGCAGAAGCAGAGCGGCACGTCGATGATGAACATCGTGCGGATGTCGGTGCCCGGCAGGATGGCGAGGATCGGCAGCAGCAGGATCGAGAGCGTCACGAGCAGCGGCGAGGTGAAGTGCGGCGTGAGGTGGTACGTCGCCTCGATCTTCTGCGAGATGCGCAGGTCCGACGCCCAGATGCCCTTGAGCATCTTGCGCGCGCTCTGCACGGTGCCCTTGGCCCAGCGGTGCTGCTGCGCGCGGAAGGCGCTCAGCTCCTCGGGGAGCTCGCTCGGCGTCACGACGTCGGCGCGGTAGAGGAACTTCCAGCCCTTCATCTGCGCGCGATACGAGAGGTCGAGGTCCTCGGTGAGCGTGTCGTGCGCCCAGCCGCCGGCCTCCTCGATGGCCTTGATGCGCCAGATGCCGCCGGTGCCCGAGAAGTTGAAGAAGTGGTCGGTCGACCAGCGCGCGCGGTTCTCCACCATATGGTGGCCGTCGAGCATGAGGGCCTGCACGCGCGTGAGCATCGAGTGCTCGCGGTTGGTGTGCCCCCAGCGCGCCTGCACGCAGCCGATCTTCGGATCCTGGAAGTTGCCGACGACCGAGCGGAGGAAGCCCGGCTGCGGCGTGAAGTCGGCGTCGAAGATCGCGACGAGCTCGCCGCGCGCGACCTTGAGGCCGGCGGCGAGGGCGCCCGCCTTGTAGCCGGTGCGGTCGGTGCGGTGGATGTACTTGATGTCGACGCCGGTCGCCGCGGCGCGCTCGACGGCCTGACGAGCGATCGTCATGGTCTCGTCGGTCGAGTCGTCGAGGACCTGGATTTCGAGCTTCTCGCGCGGGTAGTCGAGCTTCGCGCACACCTCGATGAGGGTCGCGGCGACCGTCGCCTCGTTGAAGAGCGGCAGCTGCAGCGTGACCACCGGGAGCTGGTCGTCGGTGAGCACGATGGTGCTCTCGACGGCCTTCAGCTTCTTGGCCTGCCGCAGGCAGGTCGCGACCATGATGCCGCGGTGCATGCCGTACAGGCTCAGGATGCCGACGAGCACGGCGTAGGCGCCGATCAGCGCCCAGATCGCCAGGCCCCACGCGCCGTGCGCGAGCTGCGGGTTGAGCGCGGCCGACCCCTCGGGGGTCGCGCCGGAGCGCTCGACGAGCTCGCCGAGGTGACCGAGGTTGCCGAGCAGAGAGGCGGTGGCGTCGGAGGCGGCTGAGAGGAGCGTCATCTACCGGGTCGGTGCGCGCGACGATGGACTTCGGGAGACACCCTGATCGCGTGTACCGCGGAGAGGAGTAGCAAGACGCACCGCGGCGATTGTCATCGACTTGTAAAACGTTGCACGTCGTTGTCCCGAGGGGTTTCCCGGCGGTTGCGAGTGCGTAGCGCCTGTCGCGACTTCACGAAGTGCGTCGATATCCGCGTAACGAGCCGGTTACGCCGGTGACCTGAAACGCCCCGGCATACCCGGCGGGGACTTCGGCAGCGTGATGTCCGGCGGGCGCACGTAGAGCGGCTCGAGGACGTCGACCTCGTCGTGCGGTCCGTGGCGCTGCCGCGCGCCGGCGAGGGCGCCGATCGCCGCCGCGCGCGGCGCGTGGGGGGCGATCCGGTAGGTGCGCCGCGGAGCGACCGCGCCGACCAGCGGCACGCCGTCGCCGGCGACCCGCGCCACCTCGTCGAGCGCGAAGGCCGCCTCGACTCGCTCGGGCGGGAGGTGCCGGGGCTCGCCCAGCGTGACGACGTCGTCGACGCCGCAGGCGACCAGCGCGCAGTAGACCTCGGATTTGCGCGCGTCGATCGCGACGAGCACGCGCTCGCCCGCGCGCGCCCCCGCGTCGACCGCGAGCGCGTCGAAGGCGCTCACGCCCCGCAGCGGCTTGCCGGTGGCGATGCAGAGCCCTTTGGCGGTCGCGACGCCGACGCGCGTGCCGGTGAAGGAGCCCGGCCCCACGCCGACGGCGACGAGCTCGACCTCCGCGAGCGTCACCCCCGCCGCGCCGAGCACTTGCTCGACCACGCCGATCAGCCGCTCGCCCGCGGCGTTCGCGAGCAGCGCCGACGCCTCGGCGAGGATCTCGGCGCCCCACGGATCGCCGGCGGCGCGCAGCACCGCGACCGAGGTCGTGGCACTCGAGGTATCCAGGGCGAGGACGAGCACGGGGCGCCCCTTAGCGCTTCGCCGACGCGCCGGCGAGCGC
>CAIXWQ010000508.1 GCA_903923175.1 uncultured delta proteobacterium
CGCCGGCAGCGCCCGCCTTGCCTGCCGCGCCCGCCGCGCCCGCCGCGCCGTCCTGGCCGCGCGAGACGATCGACACGGGCTGATCGGACGAGGGGCTGATCAGGTAGCGCACCTCGCCGGTCGACGACTCGACGCGCACGAGCACGGCATCGGCGTAGAACGGCGTCGACATCGGCGTCGCGTACACGCGCAGCGCCGGGCCGGCCGCGCCATTGAGCCCGTCGAGCGAGCCCGCGCCAGGCACGCCGAGCTCCGCGCGGCTCATGCACTGGTAGACCGGTTTGAGCGTGGTCTCGCCCTTCTGCGAGGCGCCGAGCGACGACTCGAGCCAGCCGCGCAGCGTGACGCCGGTGCCGGCGGTGTCGAGGGGGTTTGGGTTCGGCACGACCACGAAGTCGTCGGCGTCGCCGCCGCGCGTCCCGTTGACCGCCTCGAGCCGCACGAGCTTCGGATCGATGACCGCGTCCGACTTGCCGTTGCACCCGAGCGCGCGGTTGGTGCTGCTGCACTGCGAGCCGTCGGGGAGCTTCGCGACGAGCTCGACCTGGAACGCCTCGCCCGGGCAGTAGAGGCGCTGCCCCGACGCCGGCCTCACGTCGACGTTCACGACGCTCTTCGGATCGATCTCCATCTTGGTCGGGCCGCACCCGGACCCGAGCGTCGCGAGCACGACGGAGAACAGACCGCCCGAGATTGCCCGACGTGCGTTCGTGTCGATCATCGCCTGCGTCTCCCCGCGCCCAGCTCCGCGCGCGCGCATCACACCCCTCCGCCCTGCGTCTCGAGGACGCGCGGCGGTCCCTGCGTGGTCGGCTTGGCCTTGGTCGGGTCGGCGCCCGCGCGCGTCGCCAGCCAGCACCCGCGCTGCACCGACTGCCAGACGCCGTTCACGACCACGGCCTTCACGAGCACGCGTCGATTGCGTGGCTCGTCCACGCCGTCGGCGGTCTCGATGGCCGGGCAGTACTCGCCGTAGCCGATCGGATAGAGGCGCCCCGCGTCGATCTTCTCGGCCACCAGCGCCTGCGTCACCGCGTAGGCCCGCTGCTGGGTGAGCTGGAGGTTGGTCTGATGATCGCCCTGCTTCGACGCGTGCCCCTCGACCTCGACGCGGGAGATCTGCGGATAGGCCTGCAGCACCTTCGCGATCTCCACGATCGTCGGTCGCGTCGCGACGGTGATCGTCGCCGAGCCGGTCTCGAACTCGATGCGCATCGAGTCGGGGATGTAGATGGTGTGGCTCTTCTCGTCGTAGGTCACGCGGGTGCTGCCGGGGAGCAGGTCGGGGCAGCCGTCTTCGTCCTCGAAGCCGTTCACGGTCTCCGGATCGTTCGGGCACGCGTCGAGCGCGCCGCGGATGCTGTCCTTGTCGGGATCGGGCGCGGGGCAGCCGTCGTTCGGATCGGGGAGGAGGTTGTCCTCGCGCTCGCTCGGGCACTTGTCGAGCGCATCGGCGACGCCGTCCCGGTCTGCGTCGTCGGCCGGGCAACCGTCGGCCGGCTTGGGCGCGAGGCCGTCTTCCTTGGCGCTCGGGCACTCGTCGGCGAGGCGACCGATGCCGTCCTGATCGGGATCGTCGGCCGGGCAACCGTCGTTCGCCTTCGGCGGCAGGCCGTCCTCGGGGTCTTTGGGGCACGCGTCGTCGACGTCGGCGATCCCATCGCCGTCGGTGTCCACGCCGCGATCCGCGACCGCGTAGGTCGGGCGCGGCGGCGCAGGCGCGCAGTCGGGCAGCACGCCGAGCGCGAGGACACCGAGGGCGAGCACGAACGAGGCCGGCAGCGCGCGCGCACGCCGAAGAAGCGGTCGCCGATTCACGTGGGCTCCTGTTGCGAGGGCAGCGGCCTCGACTGGGTGGTCGCGGAGACCGCCGGTCGACTGGCGAGGAGCGACGAGGCTCGGCGGCACGGCCGAGTCTGTCAAGGTGGTCGGACCAACAAAAACGCCGCAGCGAACGGACGCCCGGGGCGCACGTTCGCTGCGTCGAGCATCCGCATCGATCGATGCGGGCGCCGAACCGGCCTCAGCCCTCGAAGACCTCGTCGACGAGCGACAGCCCGCGATCGATGATCTCGAACCCTTCCGCGATCTGCGCCTCGTTCACGCAGAGGGGCGGATTGCACATCACGGTGCTCCACTGGAGCATCGTGAAGAGCCCTTCGTCCTTGAAGAACTTGCCGAGCTTCGCCATCACCGGGTGCGCGCCGGCATAGGGGACGAGCCGCTCGTTCTTCGAGTTCTTGCGCAGGTCGATCAGGCCGAACAGCCCGATGTTGCGGTGGCCGCGCACCGACTTGTGCTTCTGCTGCATGCGCTCCATGTGGCCGCGCATCACCTCGCCCATCTTGGCCGAGTTCTCGACCATCTTCTCGTCGATGAGCACTTCGACGGCCGCGAGCGCGGCGGCGAGGCACATCGGATGGGCGTTGTAGGTGAGCCCACCGAAGAAGACGTTCTCGCGGAAGTGATTGGCGATCTTGTCCGAGACCCCCATCACGCCGAGCGGCATGTACGAGCTCGTGAGCCCCTTCGCCAGCGTCACGATGTCAGGGACGATGTCGCCGTGCTGGAAGGCGAACAGCTTCCCCGTGCGCCCGAAGCCGCACATGACCTCGTCGCACACGAGCAGGATGCCGTACTTCTCGAGCAGCTTCTTCAGCCCCTGCAGGTAGCCCTTCGGCGGCGCGAGGATGCCGTTGGTGCCGGTCACCGTCTCGATGAACATCGCGGCGATGGTGTGCGGCCCCTCGTAGCGAATCACCTCTTCGAGGTACGTGAGGTTGTTCGCCGTCTTCTCCTCGTCGGTCGAGCCGAACGAGTAGTCGTACGGCTCCGGATCCATCACGCGCACGATGCCGCTCATCGCCGGCTCGTTCGGCCAGCGGCGCGGATCGCCCGTGAGCGACATCACGCCGTGCGTGGCGCCGTGATAGCTGCGGTAGCGCGCGATGATCTTGTGGCGCCCGGTGAAGAGCCGCGCCGCCTTGAGCGCGTTCTCGTTCGCCTCGGCCCCGCCGAGCGTATAGAAGAACGTGTTGATGTCGCCGGGGAGCAGCTCCGCGAGGCGCTTCGAGAGGCGCGCACGCACCTCCGTCGCCATGCCCGGGTAGGCGTAGGCGAGCGTCGCCGCCTGATCCTGGATGGCCTTGATCACCTTCGGGTGGCCGTGGCCGATGTTCACGCTCATCAGCTGGCTGTTCCAGTCGAGCCAGCGCTTGCCCTCGGGCGAGTAGAGGTACACCCCCTCCGCGCGCGCGATCGGCATCGGATCCACTTTGCCCGTGGCCGACCAGGAGAAGAGGCTGTGCTTGGTGCACAGCTCGATCATTTCTTTGGAGTCCATTTCCGGCCTCTTCCGTTCTGCCCCCCGGAGTCGCCGTGGGGCGATCGCGCGTGCCGCGATCCCTCGATGCCGCCGCGACCGCCGACCGCGCGCGGCGCGATCGGCGGAGCGGCGTGAGTCGCGTCCGTGCTACTCCGCGTGGGGCTCGGCCGACGCCGCGGGCGCGGCAGGCGCCGCAGCGCCGCCACCGGCGACCTGGACCTTCTTGTCGACGCTCCCCTCGTCGTCCTTCGCCGTGTACGTGACGCTCCCCTTCGTGTCGCCCACGGTGATGTCGCAGGTGAAGGAGTCGCCCTTGCGCAGCAGGATGGTCTTGTCGGCGCACTTCACGTCCGCGCCGGGGCCGGCGTTCTTCTCCATCGAGTCGCCGAGCTCCTTCAGGTTCACGAAGCGCCCGACGACCGTCGCGAGCACGGTCCCCTTGGCGTCGGTCTGCTTGACCTTCGCGGCGAACTTGGAGCCGTCCTCGAGCTCGCCCGTGCACTCGAACTCGTCCCCCTCCTTGGCCTCGCGGCCGGCGGGGCAGCTCACGCTCTTGACCTTGACCTTCTTCTCCTCGCAGACGGACTTCACGAGCGCCTGGACCTTGTCCTGATCGATCTGCGTCTTGCAGCCCGCGAGCGCGATGGCGGCGAGCACGAAGCCAGCGAGGATGGGGGATGCGGTGCGAATCTGCATGAGTGAGCTCTCCGGTCGATGGTGTGCGACCTCGCTGGGAGGTCGGAGTGCGAGGCTGCGAGGATCGGATTCGGTCGAGGACGATCGGGGCGCGCGGCTCACGACATCCAGTTCTGGTCCTTCTGCAGCGCCCACTTGGAAGTGATCTTCCGCTGACGCGTCCAGAAGAGGTAGCCGTCCCAGCCGGTCATGTTGCCGTGTCCGAAGAGCGAGTCGTTCCAGCCGCCGAAGCCGAAGGGCTCGCGCGGCACCGGCACGCCGACGTTCACGCCGCACATGCCGGCCTCCACGCGCTGCATCACGCGCTGCGCGATGTCGCCGCTCGTCGTGTAGATGCACGACGCGTTGCCGTAGGGGTTCGCGTTCTCGATCTCGATCGCGCGATCGAGGTTCGCGACGCGGACGATGGTCAGCACCGGCCCGAAGATCTCCTCGCGCGCGGCGGGCATGTCGGTGGTGGCGTGATCGATGATGGTCGGGCCGACCCAGAAGCCGCCCTTGACCGGATCGGCGGCGCGGCCGTCGAGGATGACCTTCGCGCCGGCCTTCTCGGCGCCGTCGATGTACCCCTTGATGCGCGTCGCCGCCGCCTCGGTGGTGACCGGGCCCATGTCGGTGCCGGTGACCATCTTGGCTGCACGCTCGCGGATCGCGTCGATCACGTGCTCGCAGTCGCCCACCGCGACGAGCACGCTCGCCGCCATGCAGCGCTGCCCGGTGCCGCCCGTGAAGCTCGCGACGACGTTGTCGGCCGTGACCGCGACGTCCGCGTCGGGGACGACGATCAGGTGGTTCTTGGCGCCGCCGAGGCAGAGGGCGCGCTTGCCCTCGGCCGAGGCCCGCCCGTAGACGAGCTTGGCGACCTTCGTCGAACCGACGAAGCCCACGGCCTTGATCTTCTCGTGGTCGCAGATGGCCTCGACCACCTCACGGCCGCCATTGACGATGTTGAACACGCCATTGGGGAGCCCCGCCTCGCGCATCAGCTCGGCGATGCGCATCATGGTCAGCGGCACGCGCTCGCTCGGCTTCAGCACGAACGTGTTCCCGCCGACGATCGCCTGCGGGAGCATCCAGAACGGCACCATGCAGGGGAAGTTGAACGGCACGATGCCGGCCACCACGCCGAGCGGCTCGTAGACGACCTCGCAGCGAACGCCGCGGCTGACCTCGAGCTGCGAGCCCGCGGCGAGGTTCGGCAGCGAGCAGCCGAACTCGATGCACTCGATGGCCTTCTCGACCTCGGCCTTCGCCTCCGAGAAGATCTTCCCGTTCTCGTGCGAGACGAGCCAGGAGAGCTCTTCGATGTTCTTCATCATGAGGCCGCGCAGCGCGTAGAAGACCGCGGCGCGATCGCGGATCGGCACCTTGCGCCACGCCGGGAACGCCGCCTCGGCCGCCTTCACCGCGGCGTCCACGTCGTCGCGGCCACCCAGGGTGACCTTCGCGATCGCCTTGCCGTGCCGCGGGTTGAGCACGTCGAGCGTCTCCCTGGACGTGAGCGGGCTCTGCCACTCGCCGGCGATGTAGTTCTTCGCGTCGACGTAACCCTGGAAGTCGTTGCTCTTGGCGTTGAAGCTCGGGATCATCGGACGTCTCCTACTGACTTCGGCCAGCTCATCTCGGGAACCTCACCCCCTGGCCCCCTCTCCGCTGGCGGAGAGGGGGAAGGTCGAATCGCTGCGGTGAGGGCTGGGGTGAGGTCTCGCACTACGCCTTCACGGGGCGCACGCGCTCGACCTTGGTCGGCTCCGCGAGTCGGTTCTTGATGCGCTGCGCCTCCCAGTACGCCGCCGAGCAGGGGCGGTCCACGTAGCGCCCCCACCCCTTCTCGGTGCGTAGCTCGTCCTTTTCCCAGAGCACGCGCCCACGGCTGAGCGTGACGGCCGGATTCCCGATCACCGTCATGCCTTCGTAGATGTTGAAGTCGATGTTCTGGTGGTGCGTCTTGGCCGAGAGCGTGCGGCTCTTGTTCGGATCCCAGACCACCAGATCGGCGTCGGCGCCGGGCGAGATCGCGCCCTTCTTCGGGTGGATGTTGAAGATCCGCGCCGCGTTGGTCGACGTCGCCGCGACGAACTCCGACGGCGTGAGCCGTCCGGTGCGCACGCCGTGGTGCCACAAGACCGCCATGCGATCCTCGACGCCGTTCGTGCCGTTCGGGATCTTGCGGAAGTCGTCGATGCCGGCCTGCTTCTGCGGCGTGCAGAAGCAGCAGTGATCGGTGGCGGTGGTTTGCAAGATGCCCGCCTGCAGCCCGCGCCAGAGCGCAGCCTGGTGCTCCTTCGGGCGGAACGGCGGGCTCATCACGTAGTGAGCGGCCTTGTTCCAGTCGGGGTCGCGATACACCGAGTCATCGATCACGAGGTGCTGCGCGAGCACCTCGCCGAACACGCGCTGCCCCTCGCCGCGCGCGCGGGCGATGGCGTCGAGCGCGTCGCTGCACGAGGTGTGCACGATGTAGATCGGCACGCCGAGCACCTCGGCGATGCGGATCGCGCGGTTGCACGCCTCGCCCTCGACCTCGGGCGGACGCGACATCGGGTGCCCCTCGGGACCGGTGATGCCGCGCTCGAAGATCTCCTTCTGCAGCCGGAACACGAGCTCGCCGTTCTCGGCGTGCACCGTGGAGAGCGCGCCGAGCTCGCGCGCGCGGAGGAACGAGCTCACGAGGATCTCGTCGTCCGCCATGATGGCGTTCTTGTACGCCATGAAGTGCTTGAAGCTGTTGACGCCGTGCTCCTTGCAGAGCGTCCCCATGTCCTCGCGCACCGTGTCGTCCCACCAGGTGATCGCGACGTGGAGCGAGTAGTCCGAGGCCGACATCGAAGCCCAGCCGCGCCACTTCTTGTAGGCGTCGAGAATGCGCTCCTTGGGGTCCGGGATGACGAAGTCGATGATCGTCGTGGTGCCGCCCGCGGCCCCCGCGCTCGTGCCGGTGAAGAAGTCCTCGGAGGCGACGGTGCCCATGAACGGCAGCTGCATGTGCGTGTGCGGGTCGATCCCGCCCGGCATCACGAACGCGCCGCTCGCGTCGATCACGCGCGCGTTGCTGCCGGCGGGGACCTCGAGGTCGAGCCCCACCGCGCGGATCGTCTCGCCTTCGATCAGCACGTCGGCGCGGCGCTCCGCGTCGGCAGTGACGACCGTTCCACCCTTGATCAGGATCGTCGACATGCGCGTGTCTCCTGGTTGTTCCTGAGTCGCTCGCGTGCCTTCACCCGGGCTCGCCCGGCGACGCGCTCGCTACTTCTTCGTGATCTCGTCGTACGCCTCGGGGCGCCGGTCGCGGTAGAACTGCCACACCTTGCGGACCTCGGCGATCACGTCGAGATCGAGGTCGGCGACGAGGAGCTCGTCCTTGTCGTCGGACGCCTCTTTCACGATCTGCCCGCGCGGATCGCAGAAGTAGCTCGTGCCGTAGAACTTCCCGATGTTCCACGGCGCCTCGGTGCCGACTCGGTTGCTCGCGGCCATGAAATAGCCATTCGCCGCCGCGTGCGCCGGCTGCTCGAGCTTCCAGAGGTACTTCGAAGTCCCCTCCACCGTGGCCGAGGGATTGAACACGATCTCGGCGCCGTTGAGGCCGAGGCAGCGCGCCCCTTCGGGGAAGTGGCGGTCGTAGCAGATGTACACGCCGACCTTGGCGTAGCGCGTCTGGAAGACCGGATAGCCGCCGTTGCCGGGCTTGAAATAGAACTTCTCGAAGAAGCCCGGGCGCACCTGCGGGATGTGCTGCTTGCGGTACTTGCCGAGGTAGGTCCCGTCGGCGTCGATGACCGCGGCCGTGTTGTAGAAGACGCCGGGCATCTCCTGCTCGTAGACGGGGACGACCATCACCATCTGGTACTTCTTCGCGATCGCCGACATCCGCTCGGTCATCGGACCGGGCACGGGCTCCGCGGCGTCGTACCAGCGCGTGTCCTGGCTCGGGCAGAAGTAGGGGCCATTGAAGATCTCCTGCAGCCCCAGGATCTGCACCCCCTGCTTCCCCGCCTCTTCGATGAACGGCATGTGCTTGTCGAGCATCGCCCGCTGGATCTCGGCGACCGACTTGCTCTCGTCGTTCAGCGGGTTCGAGCACTGGATGAGGCCACAGCGGACGATTCTGCTCATGACGAGAGTCCCTTTCTCACGGCCCCCATCCCCAGCCCTGCCCCGCGGTGCGGGGAAAGGGAGCGGGAGGCCTCGGCAAACACCTACGAGTCGCGCGTACGTCCTCCCTTCCCCCGCCGTGCGGGGGAAGGGCCGGGGATGGGGGCCTAGTGCGCGCCCTTCTTCGGCCGCAGCTGGGCCCCCTCGTGCACGTGCTGGTTCCACGTGGCCGGCTTGAAGCCGTTCTCCACGGCGACCATGTCGATGCATCCCGGGACCGGGCACACGATCTTGCAGAGGTTGCAGCCGACGCACTCGGACTCGTCGATCCAGGGCACGCGCGGCTTCCCCTCGACGACGTGCGCTTCGTCCCCGGGCTTCTGCGGGAAGATGCACTGGTGCGCGCCGTCCATGCAGGCGACCACGCACGCCTGGCAGCCGATGCAGCTCTTGGCGTCGATCTTCGCGACCGTCTCGTAGTTGAGATCGAGATCGCCCCACTCCGAGTAGCTCGGGATCGCCTTGCCGATCAGCTGGTCGAGCGTCTCGAAGCCATGCGTGCGCATGTACTCCTCGAGCCCCTCGATCATGTCGCCGACCACGCGATAGCCGCGGAGCATGACCTCGGTGCACACCTGCACCGAGCTCGAGCCGAGGAGCATGAACTCCACCGCGTCGCGCCAGTTCGAGATCCCGCCGATGCCGCTGATCGGGATCCCGAAGTCCTTGTGACGCGCGAGCGACGCGACCATGTGCAGCGCGATCGGCTTCACCGCCGCGCCGCAGTAGCCGCCGTTGGTCGAGCGGGAGCCGACGCGCGGCTCGAGCACGAAGTTGTCGACGTCGACCGAGATGATGCTCTTGATGGTGTTGATCAGCGAGACGCCGTGGGCGCCGCCGCGCTTGGCCGCGAGGCCGTGCGGGACGATGTCCGAGACGTTGGGCGTGAGCTTCACCAGCACGGGGACGGTCGAGTACTCGACCGCCCACGAGGTGATCTCTTGGTTCACGCGCGGCTCCTGCCCGACCGCGGAGCCCATGCCGCGCTCGCACATGCCGTGCGGACACCCGAAGTTCAGCTCGAGCCCGTCGGCCCCGGCGTCGATCGAGCGCTTGATGATGTCGCGCCACTCGTCGCGCGTCTCGACCATGAGCGAGACCACCACCGCGTGCTTCGGGTACTTCTTCTTGGTGTCGTAGATCTCGCGGAAGTTCGTCTCGAGCGAGCGATCGGTGATCAGCTCGATGTTGTTGAACCCCGCCGCCTGGACGCCGCGGATGGTGGTGCCGCCGAAGCGGCTCGACACGTTCTGGATCGGCTGGCCGAGCGTCTTCCAGACGGCGCCGCCCCAGCCCGCGTCGAACGCGCGCTGGATCTGAGCGCCCGAGTTCGCCGGCGGCGCCGACGCGAGCCAGAACGGGTTCGGCGAGCGGATGCCTGCGCAATTGGTGGACAGATCAGGCATTGCCGACTCCTGCGAGGAACGCGTGGATCGCGCGCGCCGCGGCCATTCCCTCGGCCGCCGCGTTGACCACTTCTTTGCCGCCGTTCTTGGCGTCGCCGCCGGCGAACCACTTCTTGCGACCGGTGCGGCCGGCCGCGTCGGTGACGACCACGCCGCGCGCGATCTCGATCCCCGCGAGCGACGCGAGCAGCTCGCCGAGCTTCGACTGGCCGATGGCGAGGAGCACCAGATCGGCCTCCAGCGTCACCTCCGAGCCCGCGATCGGGCGCTTGGCGTCGTCGACGCGCAGACACTTCACGCGCTTCACGCCGGCCCCACTCGCGTCGCCCTCGAACGCGACTGGCAGCGTCTGCCACTCGGCGCGCACGCCCTGGCCGAGCGCCGCCTTCCACTCGTGCGCGTAGCCCGGCATCTTCGGCTCGGTGCCGCGATAGACCATCGTCACCTCGGGGATGCCGAGCGTGCGGGCCTCGCGGACCACGTCGATCGCGGTGTTGCCGCCGCCGACGACCACGCAGCGCTTCACCTCGCCCGTCGCCACGCGACCGAGCTTCATCTTCTCGATCCACGCGACCGCGCCCTCGACGCCCGCGAGCTCCTCGCCCGGGATGCCCATGAGCGTGTCGGCGCCGAGCCCAGCGCCGAAGAAGACCGCGTCGTGCTCGCGCTCGAGCGCCTCGAGGGCGACGTCCTTGCCGACCTCGACCGAGGCGCGCACGTCGATCCCGCCGATGCCGAGGATCCAGTCGACCTCCTCGACACTCGTGTCCGCCTTCAGCTTGTGCGGCGCGATGCCGGTCGTGTTCAGGCCGCCGAGCACCGCGCGCTTCTCGAAGATGGTGCAGCGGTGCCCGAGGCGCCGCAGCTCGTGGGCGCACGCGAGGCTCGCGGGCCCGCCGCCGATCAGCGCGACGCGCTTGCCGGACTCGGTCCCCGCTTCGAAGAACCGCTCCCCGCCCGCGAGCGCCGCGTCGGTCGCGTAGCGCTGGAGCTTGCCGATCTGGATCGGCGGCACGCCGAGCTCGTTGTAGACGCAGTCGCCCACGCAGAGCACCTCCACGGGGCACACGCGCGCGCAGCTCGTGCCGAGGATGTTCGCCTCGAAGATGGTCCGCGCGGCTCCCTTCACGTTGCCCGTCGAAATCTTCCGGATGAACTCGGGGATCTCGATGTGGGTTGGGCAGGCCTGCACGCACGGAGCGTCGCTGCAGTAGATGCAGCGGTTCGCCTCCAGCACCGCCTGCGCGGGGGTGTACGCCCCCTTGTAGTCCTCGAAGACGACCTCGGATCGTTCCGCGTCCAGCCGACTCGGCATCACGCCTCCGCTCCTTGAAACGGGCGCGCGGGGCGCGCCCTGCGAGGGGGAGCGATTGCCGCTCCCTCTCGTGCCCCCACCGCCCCGTGACCCGCGGTCCGCGAAGCCGGCGAGAGGCTCGGAAACCTTCCGAAAACGAGCGAAGGAACATAAACCAAGCGGCGCGCTTGAACAGGCCGATGTTGCTCGTGCGTCGATGGCGCAGCGCGTAGTCGATGGACGAGCGCGCGAGCGCGCACGGCGAACGCACGGGCTGCCGGGATGCCCTGGTATGGTCTCCCGATGCACGGGACCCCGACGCTCGACGAAGCGCTGGAAGGGCTCCCCGCGGACCTGCGCGACAGCCCCATCTTCTCCGCCGATCTCGCGCCCGTGCCCGCGGCTCGGCGCAACTGGACGACCTACAACTTCGCTGCGCTGTGGATCTCCATGGCGCACTGCATCCCGACGTACATGCTCGCGGGCGGGCTCATCGCCGTGGGGATGAGCTGGTGGCAGGCGCTCTTCACCATCGGCCTAGGCAACCTGATCGTGCTGGTGCCGATCCTCGCCAACGCGCACCCGGGTACCAAGTACGGGATCCCGTTCCCGGTGCTGGCTCGGGCGTCGTTCGGCACGTCGGGCGCCAACGTCCCAGCCGTGCTGCGCGCGATCGTCGCCTGCGGCTGGTTCGGCATCCAGACGTTCATCGGCGGCGAGGCGGTGCGCACCTTCCTGGAGGCGATCTGGCCCACCTACGGGAAGCTCGGCGGGGGCGCCTCGCTGCTCGGCCTCTCGGTGCCGTCGGCGCTGACCTTCCTCGCGTTCTGGTCGCTCAACATCGCCATCATCTACCGCGGCATGAACGCCGTGCGCGTGTTCGAGAACTGGGCCGCGCCGATCGTGCTGGTGATGGCGGCCGCGTTGCTCGCGTGGGTCGTGCACCGCGCGGGCGGCGTCGGGCCGATGCTCACGCAGCCGAGCAAGCTCGCGACCTTCGGCGCCTTCTGGAAGGTCTTCGTCCCCTCGCTCACGGGCATGGTCGGCTTCTGGGCGACGCTCTCGCTGAACATCCCGGATTTCACCCGCTACGGCCGCGGACAGAAGGAGCAGATGCTCGGTCAGGCGCTCGGGCTGCCGACGACCATGATCGCGTTCTCGGCGATGGGCGTGGTGATCACCAGCGCGTCGCGCGCGATCCTGACCGGGGTCGACGTCGGCAAGCTGTGGGATCCGGTCTTCCTGCTCGCGCAGCTGACCTCGGCGACGCCGCCGCCCGGCCTGAGCGCGCCGCTGATCGCCTCCTCCGGCTCGCGCGCGCTCATCGCCGTCGTCGCGCTGCTCGGCGTCGGCGTCGCGACGGTGTCGGTGAACATCGCGGCGAACGTGGTGTCGCCCGCGAACGACTTCGCGAACCTCGCCCCGCGTCGCATCTCGTTCCAGACCGGCGGGCTCATCACGGGCGTGCTCGGCATCGTGATGATGCCGTGGAAGCTGCTGTCGAGTGCCGAGTCGTACATCTTCGACTGGCTCATCGGCTATTCGGCGCTGCTCGGGCCGATCGCCGGGATCATGATCGCCGACTACTACTTCGTGCGCCGCCGCGAGCTCGACGTGCCGGATCTCTACCGTCGCGACGGCCGTTACGCCGGCACGAACCCCGTCGCGATCGTGGCGCTCGTGATCGGCGTGGTGCCGAACCTGCCCGGGTTCCTCGCGTCGGCGAAGCTCGTGCGCGGCGTGCCGGAGCTCTTCGTGACGATCTACCCCTACGCGTGGTTCACCGGGTTCGGGCTCGCCGCCTGCCTGTACCTCGCGGGGATGCGCGGCCGCGCACCGGCGCCGGTCGCCCGGGCGGGCTGACGCTCGCCGGACGCTGCTTCGGTAGGAACATTGCCCGCTCGCGCGCGTTCATGTAGCGCCGGGAGCGCGCCCATGTCGTCCGCCGAAAGCCCTCCGCCCTCCTCGCGCTCGCCGAGCGCCGCGCGCAAGCGCCCGGTCCTCGACCGCGCGCGCGCCGCGCAGGTGGCGGAGGTCGGCCGTGGCGTGGCGAACGTCTCCTGGCGCGCCGTCGCGCTGGCGGCCGTCGTGTCGCTCGCGCGCACCTGCGCCGCGCCGGCCACCCCGCCCAAGACGCTCGACGGCCTGCTCGAGTCGCTGGGCGGCGCGGCGCGCGTCACGATCAAGCCGACCGACTTCGTCTGGGAGCGGAGCGAGGGGGTGATCGGCGACTTCGTCGACGGCCGCCACGTGCTCTTCCTCGGCTCGGAGAAGCCGGGCGCGCCGCGCGATCTCTTCCGCGCGCGCGTGCGGCTCACCCCCGAGGGGCGCCCGCTCGAGGTTCACGACGTGGTGAACCTGACGGCCACGCCCTACGGCGACGAGCAGGGGCTCGTGCGCGACGAGGCGGGCGAGCGCGCGGCCTTCGCGACCTTCGCGATGGGGCAGATGCAGGGCGTCACCGTGCTCGATCTGCGCGGCGAAGGACGGGCCGCCAAGGCCACCAGCGCGGTCGAGCGCGCGATGTTCTGGGTCACCAACCTCCAGGAGGCGGGCGACGGGCGCGGCATCGCACGCGTGCAGGTCTCGCTCGAGAAGGAGGCCTCGGTCGCCGTGCTCCGCTTCGAGGGGACGCTCCTCGTCGCCCAGCTCGGCGGCCCGACGGGCACGCGCGTCGCGAAGGTCGACGTCGACAAGGGCGATCTCGTCGCGCCGGTCGACGGCGTGAGCGCGCAGCTGCTCGTGCGCGTGCCGAAGAAGCCGATCCACTGGGCGGTCGACACCGTGCGCGCCATCCCCTGGATCGGCTCCGAGCCGATCGCGTGGCTCGAGGAGCGCGTCTGGTTCTACAAGGACCGCTGGAAGCAGTTCACGCACAAGACGCTCGGCAGCACCAAGCCCCAGGACGAGGTCAAGGCCGACGTCGACAAGGTCGTCCCGCGCCCCCTCGACGCGAGCCAGGCCGGCGAAGACGGCGGCTACTGGCCGCCGCAGACGGTGCCGTCGATCTTCAAGACCCCCGAGGCCGGCGAGGGCGAGTGGGTCTCCGCGGTGCAGCCGTGGATGCACGCCATCGAAGGGGCGCCGCCGCCCTTCTACCGCACGTTCGTGCGCCCCGATCCGCAGCGCCCGTACTCGAAGGTGCTGCTGGTCGCGATGGACACCCGCCAGCTCGACTTCGACATGGAGGCGGGGGTCGACGACCCGAAGCCGACCGTCGGCTCGTTCCACGGCACCGGACGCATCCCGCGCGATCCGATCATCGCGCGCAAGGTCGTGGCGGCCTTCAACGGCGGCTTCAAGACCGAGCACGGCCACTACGGCATGATGCTCCACAAGCGCGTGCTGCTGCCGCCCGTGCCCACCGGCGCCACCGCGGTCGTGATGGACGACGGCCGCTTCGGCATGGGCGCGTGGTCGCCCACCAAGGACATCCCGACCGACATCTTCTCGTACCGCCAGAACATGGATCCCATGATCGAGGACGGTATCGTCAACCCGCGCAAGCGCCCGAACTGGGGCGCGGTGCTCATGGGGCAGCCGCACCTGAGCGGCCAGCAGACCGAGCGCTCCGGGCTGTGCATCACCAAGGCGCGCCACCTGCTCTACGTGTGGGGCGACGACGTCGGCCCCGAAGCGCTCGCCAAGGGGATGCAGCTCGCCGGCTGCGACTTCGGCATGCACCTCGACATGAACCCGTTCCACACCGGCTTCGTGTTCATGTCGTTCGAGGACGCGCAGTACCAGCGCGGCAAGAGCGAGACGCTCACGCCGCTCATGGCGATCGCGAACCGCAGGTACATCGACTACAACCCGAAGGACTTCTTCTTCGCGATGCTGCGCGAGGTCGGCCCCGCGGCCTCGACCACCGCCGCCGGCGGGGTCGGCCCCACGTGGAGCGCCGACGACGGCATCCAGCCGCCGCCCAAGTGGCTCCCCGGCATCCAGCGCGCGACCAGCGGCGGCGTGACGCTCACCTCGTTCGAGGCGGGGCGCGTGCGCTGGACGGTGCGCGCGGGGCTCGACGAGCAGAAGGGCGCCGCGGCGTCCCGCGAGATCGACGGCGAGGACTCCAAGCGCGTGATCGCGGCGATCGGCCTCGGCGTGGCGGACCCGAGGCGCCCGCTCGGGCTCACGCTCGCCGGCAAGCCCGTGGTCGCGATGGCGACCGGCGAGGGCTCGCTCGTGATCGACGGCGCGGGGCGCGCGTCGATCCGCACGGAGGGCGAGGCGCTGACCGGCGCCGTCGACGTCGTGCAGGGGCCGCTCCTGGTCAACGACGGCAAGAGCGCGAGCGACGCGAAGGGCGCGGCCGATCGCGTGCGCGTCGGCGTCGGCGTCAACAAGGAGGGGCGCGTCATCGTCGCGCGCGGCAAGGTCTCCGAGCAGCAGCTCGTCGACGCGCTGCTGGCCGCGGGATGCGTGCGGGCCATCGGCGCCCGCGGCGCGGTCGACGGCTTCGTCGCGCGGGCCGGCACCGCGGAGCAGCCGATGCACACCTACCCGCAGACGACGCTCTACGGCATCGCGCAGCCGATGCTCCCGCGCGCCTTCCGCTTCGATCGCGGCAACGACGGCAAGCCACTCTGGCCGGTGGCGACGACGCCCGTGCCGTGATCTCGCGCTGATTTCGAAAAGCGCGCGGGGCACGCAACCCGCGCGCGGCGCCCGTCGACCCTGGTCACCGCCCGAGAGTGGCGCGGCAGGAGGTCGAGATGGAGACGCTGGGACCGAGCTTGGAAGAGCTGCGCGCGGAGCTCGCGCGGCAGGACAGGGAGCGCGCGCGGTGCGCTGCGGTGGCGAACGAGCACGACGACGTCGTCCTCGCGCCGAGCGCCGAGGTCGACGAGAAGATCGGCGCGCTCCTCGAGCGGATCGAGGCGAGCGCGAGGCAGCACCACCCGCGGCCGACGTTCGTCGGCGTGCGGGCGTGAAGGGAGGCGCAGCATGACCCTCACGGTCTCCCCCCTGAATCACGCCGGCGCGGCGGACGCGATCAAGGCCGCCGCGCTCGCGAGCACCGACGCGGCGGCGCGCACGACCCTCCCGCCCGAGCTGGGCCTCCAGGAGCTGCTCGGCTGGCTCGCGACCCAGCTCGATCAGTCGGACCACGCGATCCGGGCGCAGATGAGCTCGCTCGCGGGCGCCAAGGACGAGAGCGCCGCGATGGCGAGCGTGAAGTCGCAGCTCGACCTCGCGCTCACCCAGTCGGGCGATCCCAAGCACCTCGAGGGGGTCGCGCTCCCCGACGCGATCGCCGGCTCCGATTGGTACAAGAACCTCGCGGCCGGCCCGACGAAGGACGCGGTCGACCGCTTCCTCGGGGCCCATGACGGCGTCACGACGGCGACCGGCGACGAGATCAAGTGCCTCGGCGAGGCGCTGTCCGACGGCATCAACGCGAGCGCGTCGCGCAACGAGATGGACATGATCAAGCTGCAGAGCGCGATCTCCGCGCGCGGGCAGATGATCCAGATGATCTCCAACATGGTCTCCGCCTTCGAGGAGACCAACAAGAACATCGTCGGCGCGATGCGCGTCTGAGGGGGTTGCCATGCTGGTTCACAACGTCCTCACCCAGAGCGAGCCCGCGCCGATCGGCGCCCTCCTCGAGTCCTGGCTGCAGCACCCGCCGGCGCTCGAGCGCCGCGAAGAGGCCGAGGCGGTCTACGCCATCGGCCACGCCTACTACGCCCGCGACGACTTCCGCCGCGCGGCCGACGTCTTCCGCCTGCTCGTGCTCACGCGCCCGCAGGAGGCGCGCGGCTGGACCGCGCTCGGCGCCTGCCACGACGCGGTCGACGAGGCCGAGCAGGCCGAGGCGCTCTACGAGGCCGCGCTCCTCGCGCCGCTCGGCGACGCCGATCGCGACCGCGCGCGGGTGTTCCTCGCGCGCCTGCTCACCGCGCAAGGGCGCGACGACGAGGCGCGCGCCCACGTCGAGGCGCTCGAGGGGCTCGAGCTCGCCGACGTGCTCGACGCGGAGCTCGCGTCGCTGCACCGGCGCTGGCGAGGTGCGCGATGACCGCGATCTCGTCGGTCGGACCGA
>CAIXWQ010000509.1 GCA_903923175.1 uncultured delta proteobacterium
CTCGAGCTTCAGCCGCCCGATGATGAAGCCGGCGAACATCGCGACCGAGAGCCCTAGGCCGAGGTAGAGCGCGGCGACCTTCCAGCCGAAGAGGCCGAACAGCAGCGAGAGCGCGACCTCGTTCACCATCGGGGCCGAGATGAGGAACGAGAAGGTGATGCCGAGCGGCACGCCCGCTTGCACGAAGCCGATGAAGAGCGGCACCGCCGAGCAGGAGCAGAACGGTGTGACGATGCCGAGCGTCGCCGCCATCACGTTGCCCGCCCCCTGCCGACGCCCGGCGAGCAACGCGCGCGTGCGTTCGGGGGTGAAGTAGGAGTTGATCATCCCCATCACCATGACGATGCCGGTGAGGAGCAGGATCACCTTCGGCGTGTCGTAGAGGAAGAACCGCAGTGCGTCGGCGAGGTGCCCTGACTGCTTGATGGGCATTCGGCCCACGAGCCACGTCGAGGCCGGCATCAGCGTTCGATAGAGGGCGAACCACGCGAACGCGGCGACGACGAGAAAGACGCGCGGGTGCCGATTCGGAAAGTCTCGCAGCGTCGTGAGGCGCCGGTGCGGCGGCGTCTCGGGCGCCGCGCCGCCACGTGGTGCGAGCGGCCCGGCTGCATTCGCTACGACTTGGGACATGCCGCATGACTCCGATTTCGTGACGTCTACGCCATGGAAGAGAGCGACGCCCACGCGAGCGCACCGCGGCGATCGTGAAGAAGTGGGGCGAGCTCGGCTACGCGCTCACGCGCAATGCGAACGCACACTGAACGGTCGACCGAGCCATGGACCAGCTCGTCGCGCGCGTGGGGTTCGCCCGAGAGAGCTCCGCGCGGTTCGACATCCGTCTCGGCCACCGAGATGAGCCCCGGGTGGCGATCGAGATCGCGGCCGGGGCGCGCCTCGGCGGAGCTTCCGCGCTTCAGCGCCAGCGGCACGGCGACGACCAGCGCCACCAAACCGACAGACCACGGCTTCTCGCCCGTCTTCATCGCCAAACCCTCCAGATTCCACCCCCGATGCCCTGCCGAAACATCGTCGTTATGCGATGTACACGTACCGAGGCGAAGGCCTCAGAGCCCTCCAACGAGTGCCTTGAAGCGCCGGAGGGCACGCGGCTCGAGGCAGTAGCAAACCCGCGGCCCATCGACCTCGCCCCGGATCAGCCCGGCCTCCTTGAGTACCTTCAAGTGCTGCGACACCGTCGATGCGCGAGCGGGAGCTCGTCGACGACATCGCCGCAAATGCAGGCCGTATTGCGGGCGATGAGGCGCAAGATCTGCACCCGAGCCGGGTGCCCGACGGCTTTCGCGAGGGAGGCCAGCTCATCGTCGGCGTCCGTCCCCTCGATGGGGCGGAGATCGGCCTGCTCGGAGGGCGTCCGCACAGCTCGTTCGCCGGCGCCCTTTTCATCGTCCATCGACGATAGTAACTAGGAGAGCGATGTCAAGCTGGCCCGGCTGCTGCCGCGCTGTTCGATGAACACGCGACGGTACGCCACGAACTCGCGCAGCACCGGTGACCCCGCGGCCGTCGCGGACACGCGGTGCCGCAACGCACCCACGGCGGCGTCGACGAACCAGCTCCGACGAGTCAGCGCCGCGGGCATCGCGTCCTCCTGCAACGCCCCCGCCAATGGCTCGAAGGGGGCCGACAGCCCGCCATCGACACCCAGAATCTCACTGTCTCTTCGGTCGGACGACGACGCGATGTGTGCCCTCGCGACCGAGACGCGCGCCTGCGAAGTTCCGATGGGCGCGTGGGACATCGCCGACCCGCCGGTGCTCGCGGTCGAATCGGCGCGACGAGCCCCCCACCCGCCGTCGGCGAGAGCGGGAGGAGCGCGAGCACCGCCCACCCGAAGCGCGCCGCTCGAAACGCGCGGAGCGATTCGCTCATGACGTACAAAGGCCGCGCCGCTTGCGAGCGACGCGTCCGGGCCCAAAAGCGGCGACGCCGGCGCCGAGCGCGCTGCGAGTGGTCGCTCCGGTGGGCGACACCGGCTCGGTCACGACCGCGCTGCTCGCAGCCTTCAAAGCGCCTCGAGGCTCACGACGAGGAGCCCCTTCTTGTATGGGAGGGACACCGGCATGAAGCGCGATGTCCTGCGCGCCTGGTACCGCCCCTTCGAGGTCAGTCGCCCGGTGCTGTCGTGGACGTCGACGGACAGCTTCAGCGACGCCCCCTTGTCGACGCTCGCGAGGAGCGTCAGGTCGAGCAAAGAGCCGTCGGGGAGCGGCTTCTGAACCGACGCGTTGAGCGTCATTCCGAGCTTCTCGTCAGAGACGATCTCGTAGCGGTTGAACGCGCTCCAGGGAGGCCTCGCAAGCTCCTTGAAGTCCTTGGGGAGCGAGCCGACTTCGGCGGTGCTCCCTCGGAGCAGCACCAGGCGCATGGACGCGTCGGCCGCTGGCGCGCTGGCGTGGGCGACCGGGGCCGCAGGCTGCGTGGCGAATCCGATCGAAGCCGCGACGACGGCGGCGATGCCCACGAGTCGGCGCCGGCCGGAAGTTCGAGAGCGCCGCTCGGCCGAATTGGGCGCCGGCGATACGCGGCAGTCGAAGCTCATGCGACC
>CAIXWQ010000510.1 GCA_903923175.1 uncultured delta proteobacterium
AACGTGACGCGCGCGGCCGCCGGCGCGTGGGATCCCGCCAAGACCCGCGTGTTCGTCGCCTGCCTCGCGCAGTTCGAAGGCGAGCGCGCGGGGCACACCTCGTTCTCGACGAGCGACCGCAACGACGTCGCGCTCGTGGAGCTGTTCAAGGCGCGCGGCGTCCCCGCCGACCACATCACGTTCCTCATGGACGGCGCGGCCACCGCGAAGAGCGTCCGCGAAAGGCTCACCGAGCTGCTGAAGCGGAGCGCGCCCGACGAGACGCTGATCTTCTACTTCGGCAGCCACGGCGGCCACGATCCCGAGCGCGGCACCTGGTGGTTCTCGACCTTCGACGGCACCGTCCCGATGCAGTGGGCGTTCGAGTCGATCGAGCAGGACTTCCAGGGCTCGCGCGCGCTGCTCTTCGCGGACAGCTGCTACTCCGGCGGGCTCGTCGAGCTCGCGCGCGCGCGCAAGACGCGCATCTCGTACGCGGTGCTCGGCTCGACGTCGCCGCGGCAGGTCGCGTGGAGCGGCTGGCGCTTCGTCGACGTGCTGATCCGGGGCTTCTCCGGCGCGCCCGCGGTCGATCTCGACGGCGACGGCCACGTCGATTTCGACGAGCTCGCGCGCTACGCCGCGCGCCGCATGGCGTTCGTGGCCGAGGGGCGGCCCGAGGCGGTGACCACGGGCGCCACGCGTGAAGCGGGTGCGGCGGGCGCGGCGGGGGAAGCGGGCGAGGCGCTACGCGCGCTGCGCCTGGCCGACGACGCGACGCCGAAGGGCAGCGCGCGGGTCGGCGAGCTCGTCGAGATCCACTGGGGAGCCAAGTGGTACAAGGGCGAGATCCTCGCGGCGCCGAGCGCGGACGCGCTGCGCGTGCACTACGAGGGCTACGCCGCCTCCGACGACGAGACGGTGACCGCCGAGCGGGTGCGACCGCTCGCGTTCACCGCGTACGCGCCGGGCACGACGGTGGAGGCGAAGTCGTCGTGGACCGGCGCGTGGACGCAGGCGCGCGTGCTCGAGCGCGACGGATCGCTCCACCTGGTGCGCTTCGCCGCGACGAGCGCCGCGTACGACGAGTGGATCGGGCCGAGCCGCGTGCGGGCGGGGGGGTGAGTGCCGCCATGCTCGTCGTCGCAGCCCGGCGTGCGCGCTCGATCGAAGTCCTCCTGCTCGCCGCCGCGGCCGCGGTGCTCACGGCCTGCAGCTCGAGCGGCTCCGCCGGCGCCGACGACCTCGTCACGTGCGGGTCCGGCGGCTTCCCGACCTCGGGCCAGCGCTGCGACCCTGCCGCGTTCGGGCCGCACGAGTTCTGTCAGACCGGCGCGGCCGCGTGCGGCTGGGGGAGCGTCACGACCTGCGGTTGCCTCGCGTCGGCACGTTGGGATTGCTCGGCCGCCGATCTCGACGGCTGGGGCTGCGGCACCCCTCCACACTGCACCGACGACTGCCCGTGCCCCGCCAGCGCGCCTTCCGCCGGCGAGTCCTGCGCGAACGCGATGACGATCTGCGAGTACGGGCCGGTCGGCTGCCAGGTCGAGGCGTACTGCAGCAACAACGGCAACAAGTGGCAGGTCACCTGCTCGGTGAGCGGCGCCGACGCCGGCTGCACCTGCCCATCCGCACCGAGCGACGCCGGCCGCGGCGACGCCGACGCGCCCGACGCGCCGAACGCGCCCGACGACGGTGGGTGAGTCGCGACGAGGCCGCCGAGCGGGCGATCGCAGCGTCTGGAGGTGACGCGAGCCCGGTCTGACCGGACGATCGCCTGGTCCGGCTTGCTCAGCGCGCGTACATCCGCGCGAGCTTCTCTCCGATCCCCGCCCACGCTCCACCGAGCGCCCGCGCCGCCATCGGATAGAGGATCCCCTCTTCCTTCAGGTTGTGCTGCTGGATCAGCATCATCAGCGTGTCGCCGTGATCGAGCACGCCGTCGAGCTCTCCGGCGGCGGCGGCGCGGGCCATCGTGTCGAGCACGCCGCGCATCTGCGCGTGCTCCATCCGCATCATCTGCGTCGGCCCCATGCCGTGCATGTTCATGGCGCGCTCGATCTCGGGGAACAGGATCTCCTCTTCCATGTCGAGGTGCAGGCGCATCGCCGCGTCGAAGTCGGCGAAGGCCCTCGCGGCCGCCTTCACGCTCTCGGGGCCGGCGCCGTCGGCGGCCGCCTCGACCTTCGCCCAGAGCTCGTCGCAGTGGCGGTGGTCGGCGGGGAAGAAGCTGTCGGGGCCGGTGCGAGGATCGGGGGCGACGGTCATGCGGCAGAGGATGCAACGCGCGGCGCGCCGTCGCCCATGACGTCGGTCAGGTCGCGTCGTTTCGCTGCGCCCCGCCGCGCGCGCGACGCCGGCGAAAGTGCGAGAGTGCGCCCCGCATGGCCTTCGACCCTGGGATGCGCGGCCTCTCGCTCGAGCAAGCGCCGCCGCTCTCGATCCCGATGAGCTTCTTCCTGACCGCGCCGCTCTCGCTCGCGGCGGGCGGCGTGGTGGTGGCGCTCGACAGCCAGACGGTGTTCGCCACGCGCTGGGCGCCGAGCGCGGCCGCGGCCGTGCACTTCGGCACGCTCGGCTGCCTCGCCATGACCATGTTCGGCGCGCTCTACCAGATGCTCCCCGTCGTCGCGGGGGCGCCGGTGCCGGCGGTCCGGCTCGCCCACGGCGTCCACGCGATGCTCGTGCTCGGCACGCTCTCGCTGGTGGTCGGTTTCACGCGCGGCTCGACCCTCGCCTTCGAGCTCGCCAGCGCGCTGCTGCTGCTCGCGTTCCTGTGCTTCCTCGTCCCCGCCGGCACCGCCGCGCTGCGCGCGAAGGTGAAGCTCGACACGGTGCCCGGCATGCGGCTCGTGCTCCCCGCGCTGCTCACCGTGATCGGGCTCGGGCTCGAGATGGCGATGGGGCGCGCGGGCCACGGCTACGTGCGCGAGCTCGCGCGCCATCACCTCGCGCACGTCGGGCTCGGGCTCGTGTGCTGGGTCGGCGGGCTGATCGTGCCGATCTCCTGGCAGGTCGTGCCGATGTTCTACCTGACCGAGCCCTACCCGCGCTGGGCGCGCCTCGGCTCGCTGGTCGCGCTCGGCGGCTCGACGCTCGCGACGCTGCTCGCGCTCTTCGCGCTGCCGCCCTCGTCGTCGGCGAGCAACCCGACGCTCGCCGTCGCGTGCGCGCTCGCCCCCGCGGCGCTGGTGGTGTTCGCGCTGCACCCCGCGCTCACCGTGCTGCGCATCCGCGCGCGGCGTCGGCGTCGCGTCGGCGAGAGCGTGCGCTTCTGGCTCGCGGCGATGGCGACCGCGCCGCTGGTGCTCGCGGCCGGCGTCTGCGGCTTCCTGCTCGACGATCCGCGCTGGGTCGAGCTGTTCGGCTGGCTCGCGCTGGTCGGCTGGGCGACGCTGATCGTGCACGGGATGCTGACGCGCATCGTGCCGTTCCTCGCCTGGTTCCACCGGTACTCGAAGCGGATCGGCGAGCCCGGCACGCCGTCGATGCGCGAGCTGCTCCCCGACGCGCGCGCGCGCATCGGGCTCGTCCTGCACGTCGCGACGGCGCTGGTCGGCACGCTCGCGATCGCGACCCAGTGGCGCCCGCTCGGCCTCGCCGCCGGGCTCGGGCTCGTCGCGACGGGCGCCGCGATGCTGATCGCGTTCGTGCGGGTGCTGGCGTTCGAGATCGCCGCACCACCGCGTCGCTGAGAGCCGGCACCGAGGTGCCTGCCTCGACGGGAACGGCCCTCCGGGCCTGCGCGAACGCGAGTTCGATCGAGTGCTCGCGTGAGCTCCAAGCCCGCAAAGCGGGCATTCCCAGCGAGGCCCCGGTTTCAACCTGGGTTCGATCAATCGGGGTTCGATCAATCGGGGTTCGATCAATCGGGGTTCGATCAACCGGCGTTCGATCAACCCGGGTCGATGGCGCGTGCGAGGTCCCTACGCCTGCGGCGTGCCCTGCTCGAGCTCGGTGAACAGCGGCGCGAGCTCCGGCCGACCGCGCAGCGGCGAGCAGAAGTGCGCAGCCACCTCCATGAGCGCCTGCTCGAGCTCACCAGCACGCTTGCCCTGCGTCGCCACCGACTGCTCGAGGTTCTGGTGCTCCTGCTCGATGCCGGCCTCGAACTTCTGCAGCTGCGTGCGCAGCTCCTGGATCTGGAAGTCGAGGTCGGTGACCTCCTGCTCCTTCGCCTCGGCCCAAGCGATCGCCTGCTTGTCGAGGTCGACCGTCTGCACCCAGTGGTCGACGAGATCGGCCATCTTGCGGTACGCGGCCGACAGATCGCGCGACGGCATCTGGAAACCGCAGCGCCCCTCCCAGTGCAGCACGTCGGCGTGGATGCCGCGGGCCATCTCGGCGGCCTGCTTCACGGCGGCGGTGTACGGATCGACCCCCTCGCGCGCCTTGCGGGCCTCCTCGCGGGCCTTCGAGGCGTCGATACCGAGCGCGTCGACCGCGCGGCCGAAGCGCTCGCGCCCTTCGCGGAGCTTCTGCTCGACCCCCTCGAGGTTGCGCTGCACCTCGATGCTCGCCGCGCGGATCTGCGTGATCTCGGCGACGAGCGTGCGCGCCTTCTCGAGCAGGTTGCGCAGCTCCGGGGGCGCGCCGACGGGGAACGCGGCGCCGAGCATCTGCTCGAAGACGATCAGGCGGCGCACCCAGCGATCGAGCGTGACCGGCGGGAGCGTCGCGGCGGGGGCGCGCGCGCTGCGCTGCTCGTCCTCGACCTCGGGCGGCGGCGCGATGCCGTTGCGCTGCGAGATGGCGACGAGATCGTTGTGGACCTTGTGCGCGTCGACGGGACGCTGCTTCGGATCCTTCGCCATCAGCGACATGATCAGCTGCTCGAGATCCGGCGGGACCTTGATCCCCTTGGAGGCGATCGTGGGCGGCGGCTCCTTGAGGTGCTTGAGCAGGAAGCTCGGGATGTCGTTGGCGTCGAAGGGGAGCTCGCCGGTCAACATCTCGAAGAAGATGATGCCGAGCGCGTAGAGGTCCTGCGAGCCGCCCGCGTCGATCGACGTGATGCGCTCGGGGGCCATGTACTGCGGCGTGCCGAACACCTCGCCGACGCCGGTGAGGCGCGAGTCCTGGGCCGAGCGCGCGATGCCGAAGTCGAGCAGCTTGACGAGGTCGGTGCCGTCCTTGCGGTGCGCGATGTAGATGTTCTCGGGCTTGAGATCCCGGTGGATGACCTCGAGGTCGTGCGCGCGGGCGATGCCGCGGGCGACCTGGATCATGATCGGCAGCGCGCGCGCGAGGGGCATCGGCCCCTTGACCACGAGGTTGTCGAGCGGCTCGCCGTCGAGCAGCTCCATGACCATGAACGCGGTGCCGTCGCCGGTGTCACCCTCGTCGAAGATGTCGATGACGTTCGGGTGCGCGATCTTCTTCGCGCTCTTGGCCTCGCGCCGGAAGCGCTCGCGCACCAGCTTGTCGCGGGCGAGCGCGGGGTTGAGGATCTTCACGGCGCACGGGCGATCGACGAGCGCGTGGCGCGCGCGATACACGGTCGCCATGCCGCCTTCGCCGAGCACGGACTCGATCACGTAGCGGCCGTTGATCGTGGTGCCGATCCGCGGATCCTTGAGGGGCTCCAGGGTCGCGCCGTCGACGAAGCAGAAGGTGCTCTCGTCGGGGTACCGCAGGTTGCACTTGGGGCAGCTTTTCATCGGCGAATGGCGCTCGGATCGGTAAGGATCGGCAGGGTAGGTGACGGGGGGAGAGCGGGTCAAACGCCGCGACCCCGAGGCCCCCCGGGACGGAAATTCCCGCGTGAGGACCGCGCGACCGCGGCTCGGCCCGGCGGCGGCCTTGCGCGCCGCCTCCGAGTCTCCGCGGGCGCGCGACGCCGACGTAGGCTCGCCACGCCGAACCGATGTCCCGCGCCCGCCGCCTGCTCCAGCTCGTCCAGCTCCTCCGGCGCCACCGCCGCCCGGTGACGGCGGAGGCGCTCGCCGCGGCGCTCGAGATCTCGGTGCGCTCGCTCTACCGGGACATCGCGACGCTGCGCACGCAGGGGGCGCCGATCGAAGGCGAGGCGGGGGTGGGCTACGTGCTGCGCCCGGGCTTCCTGCTGCCGCCGCTGATGTTCGAGGCGGGCGAGCTCGAGGCGCTGGTGCTCGGCCTCCGGCTCGCCGAGGAGCACGGCGACGCCGAGCTCGGCGCTTCGGCGGTGGATGCGCTCGCGAAGCTGCGCGCGGTGCTGCCAGCCGAGGCGCGCGATCTCGTGGACGGCACGGGGCTCCTCGCGGGCCCGGCGCAGGCGCGCCCCGCCGAGCAGATCGAGCTCGGCGAGGTGCGCCGCGCGATCCGCGCGCAGGAGAAGGCGCGCATCCTCTACGCCGACGCGAGCGGCCGGCCGAGCGAGCGCACGATCTGGCCGCTCGCGCTCGCGTTCTTCGCGCGCGTGCGGCTGGTGGTCGCCTTCTGCGAGACGCGCGGCGATTTTCGCAATTTCCGCACCGACCGCATCGCGCGCTGGACGCCGACCGGCGCCCCGATGCCGCGCCCGCGCGCCGCGCTGCTGCGCGAGTGGCAGGCGCGCGAGGCCATCCCGGAGCAGCTCGCGCCGGCGGGGAAGCGGGCCCGAAACGCTCCTGACGAGAACTGACAGCGCCCGCTCGTAGGGTCTCTCCCGGCCGCACGTCGCGGCACGTGAACCCGAGAAGGAGAGAGCCCCTCATGTCCGATCCCGATTTCGTGCTGCTCTACGTCGACGACGCGCCCGCCAGCGCCGCGTTCTACCAGGCGCTGCTCGGCAAGCCGCCCGTCGAGGCCTCGGGCGGCTTCGCGATGTTCGCGCTCGCTTCGGGCGTGATGCTCGGGCTCTGGGCGCGCGCCGAGGTGACGCCGGCCACCGCCACGCGCGGCGGCGGGGCCGAGCTCGCCTTCACGGTGGGCGACGCGGCCGCGGTGCGCGCGAAGCACGCCGAGTGGAGCGCGCGCGGGCTCGCCATCGCGCAGGCGCCGACCGAGCTCGACTTCGGCTTCACGTTCGTCGCCCTCGATCCGGACGGCCATCGGCTGCGCGTGTTCGCCCCCGCGCACCGTTGAGCGGCCGCGCCGGCCCCTCCGAGCCCGAGGGGCCCGGCCGCGAGTCGCTTGCCGCACCTCGTGCTAGCGTCCGGCCGCCATGCCCACGTCGACGTCCCGCGCCCCCGGCTCGCTCGGGTCCAACGGCCTCCCGAGCCTCGACGCGCTTCGGTTCATCTACGTGACGGGCAAGGGGGGCGTGGGGAAGTCCACCGCGACCGCGGCGCTCGCCCGGGCGATGGCGGCGCGCGGGCGGCGCGTGCTCGTGTGCATGACCAACGCCAAGGAGCGGATGTCGGGGATGCTCGGCTCGCCGCCGATCGGGCCCGAGATCGTGTCGGCCGCGCCCAACATCGACGCGGTCAACATGGAGCCGCGCAAGTGTCTCGAGGAGTACGGCGTGATGATCTTGAAGGTCAAAGCGCTCTACAAAGCGCTCTTCGAGAACCGCTACGTCGACTCGTTCTTCCGCGCGGTGCCCGGGCTCTACGAGTGGTCGATGCTCGGCAAGGCCTGGTACCACACGACCGAGCTGCTCTCGGGCAAGACGAGCGACGACGTCGACGCGCCCTACGCCGACGGCTGGAAGTACGAGACGGTCATCGTCGACGGCCCGGCCACCGGCCACGGCCTCGACATGCTGCGCGTGCCGCGCGTGCTGCTCGACGTCGCCCCCGCGGGGCCGATGCGCAAGGAGGCCGAGCGCGCGTGGCGACTGTTCCAGGACCCGTCGCACGCGGGCGTGGTGATGGTGACGCTCCCCGAGGAGATGCCGGCGAACGAGACGCTGGAGCTCGCCGAGGGGGTGCGCGAGATGAACCTGCCGATCCCGCGCCTGGTGGTGAACGGCCTGCTGCCGCCGCTGTTCCAGCACGAGCAGCGCGGGCTGCTGCTGGCGCGCGAGCTCCCGCTCGGCCTCACCTCGGCGCACGCGCGCGCCTCGCGCGAGCAGATCCAGGAGGACGCGCTCGCGAAGCTCGCCACGCTGAAGCTGCCGACGTCGTACCTGCCGTTCCTGGTGAACCAGGAGCCCTCGAGCCCGCAGGCGATCCTGGCGCTCGCGCATCACCTGTAGCCCACGCACGCGGCGCGCGGCGATGCGCACGACGAAGCGAGCCGCGCGCGTCAGCGAGCGGGGACTACGCCAATCCCCGTTCGCTTGCGCTCGCGGCTCGCCTTGACTCACTTGCACTCGATCTTCCCTGCCTTCGCGGTGCACCCGCCGGGGCACTCCTTGTCCTTCGCGTAGACCCACGTCTCCTGCGGGTTGCCGTCAGCGTCCTTCGACTTCTTCTTCTTGCAGGCGAGGCGCGCCTTGCCGTCGTCGGTGCAGGCGAGATCGCCCTCGTCGCAGCCGAGGTCCTCGAACGCCTTGCCGGTGTCGCAGAGGCGCGCCTTGCAGCCGTGCATGCCGGGGCAGTCCTTGGCCGCGAACTTCGACCTCACGCACTCGAGCTTCTGCTTGCCGTCGGCCGTGCAGAACTCGGTGTCGGCCTTGCACGGCTCGCCTGCGTCGTGCGGGCCGTTGTCGTCGCAGAAGACGGCCCCAGTCTCGGTGCCGCACTTGTTCTTCCCCGAGCAGAGGCGCGAGACCACGTACTTGCGGCTCGAGGCGTCGCACCAGAGCTCGGATTTCTCGTCGACCGAGCAGAGGTACGGCTTGGTCGTCGAGCACGCGTCGCCGACGTCGGCGCGCGTGCGGTCGCAGAAGGCGCCGTCCGAGTCCATCGAGCAGTGCTTGGGCCCCTTGCAGACGTCGGTGCTCCACTTGTCGGCGGGGCACTCGAGCAGCGACTTGCCGTCGGGCGTGCAGAGCTTGAAGCCGCGGAAGCCCGGGCACGGATCGCCCGCGGCGTTGCCCGTGTAGTCGCAGGTGGCGTCGTCCTCGCCCTTGGCCTCGCACCCCTTCGGGCCCTTGCAGGGCGCGAGCTGCAGCGTGCCGTCGGCGCAGACGAGCATGGTCTTGCCGTCCTGGCAGACCTTCGCCGCCCCCTTGCAGCGATCGCCGAGCTTGGGCTTGCACCCTTCGGCGAACGCGAGGGCGAAGACGAGCGCGAGCGCGACGGGCACGGCGGCGGTGAGCGCGCGGAGACGAGGAGCGAACATCCGCGCCCCATATTTCGGGATGGCTCGGGGGTGAAGCGACGGGGCCGGCCGACGGCGCCGCACGCCCTCGGTCGGCGGCTGCGGGCGAGCTGCACGCTTTTCGCCGGGCGGCCCGTCGTGCCATCTTCCGCCGCATGACCGAAGCCGCCCAGGGCCGCAGCCGCACCGCCGTCGTCCTCGCCGCCGGCAAGGGGACGCGCATGAAGAGCGCGCTCCCGAAGGTGCTCCACGCCATCGCCGGCCGCCCGATGATCCACTACCCGGTGCGCGCGGCGCTGGAGGCGGGGGCCGGGCGGGTCGTCGTCGTGGTCGGGCACGGGCGCGAGGGGGTGGAGGCGTACCTGCGCCGCGCCTTCGGCGATCGCGTCGAGATCGTCGTGCAGGAGGAGCAGCGCGGCACCGGGCACGCCGTGCTCGTCGCGCTGCCTGCGCTCGCGAGCGAGGACGCCGCCGCGCGCGTGCTGATCCTCGCCGGCGACACGCCGCTGCTGTCGGCCGACGAGGTGCGCGTGCTCTTCGACGCGTGCGACGCCGAGCCGAAGGCGTCGATGGCGATGCTCACCGCGCGCCTCGAGGACGCGAGCGGCTACGGGCGCATCCTGCGCCACGACGGCAAGGTGGTCGGCGTGCGCGAGCAGGTCGACTGCTCGCCGGAGGAGCGCTTCATCCGCGAGTGGAACCCGGCGGTCTACGCCGTGCGCCTCGGCTTCCTGCAGGAGCACCTCCCCAAGCTCCGCCCCAACAACGCGCAGGGGGAGCTCTACATGACCGACCTCGTCGCCGTGGCGGCCGCCGAGGGGGGCGTGCTCGATCGCGCCGTCGACGCCGCCTCGGTCGAGGGGATCAACGATCGCGCGCAGCTCGCCGCGCTCGATCGCCGCATGCTGCTCGGGATCGCGCGCCGCCACCAGCTCGCCGGCGTCACGGTGCGCGAGCCCGCGAGCGTCGAGATCCACGACGGCGTCGAGATCGGCCAGGACGCGGTGATCGAGCGCGGCGTCGTGCTGCGCGGGGCGACCAAGATCGGCGCCGGCGCGACGCTCGACGTCGGCTGCGTGCTGAGCGACGTGGTGGTCGACGAGGGCGCGCTGGTGAAGCCGTACTCGATCGCGACCGAGAGCCACGTGGGCAAGAAGGCCCAGGTCGGCCCGTTCTCGCACCTGCGCCCGGCGAGCGACCTCGGCGAGGAGGCGCACGTCGGCAACTTCGTGGAGCTGAAGAAGACGCGCCTCGGCAAGAAGAGCAAGGCGAACCACCTCGCGTACCTCGGCGACGGCGAGGTCGGCGACGGCGTCAACGTCGGCGCGGGGACGATCTTCTGCAACTACGACGGCTTCAACAAGCACGTCACGGTGCTCGAAGACGACGTGTTCATCGGCAGCGACTCGCAGCTGGTCGCGCCGGTGCGCGTCGGCAAGGGGGCCTACGTCGGCACCGGCACCACGGTCGTGCGCGACGTCCCGGCCGGCGCGCTGGCGATCGGCCGCGCGCGCCAGGAGAACAAAGAGGGCTACGCCGACAAGATCAAGGCGATGTTCAAGGCGAAGAAGGCCGCCAAGGACGCGAAGAAGTAGCGCCGCCTACTCGCCGTCGGCCTGGCCCTGCACGGCGCGCACGAGATCCTCGGGGATGCGCGGCGGCTTCGGGATGGTGTCGCGCAGGCGCCGCTCGCGCGCCTTCTCGATCATCGGCGGGATCGTCAGGAACAGGATGGCGCCGATGACCATGGCGGCGCCGAGCAGCTCGAAGAAGCCGGGGAGCCGGTTGCCGAAGAGCCACGCGAGCGAGAACGAGGCGACGACGCCGGCGAGGATGCTCGACGAGCGGTTCACCGGCACGCAGAAGGTGTTCTCGCGGCGATCGAGGAGGATCAGCCCGCCGAAGATCCCGGTGCCCTGAGAGAGCACGCCGATGGCGAACGCCTCGGGGAGCACGCCCTTCTTCGGGAACGTCGTGAAGCCCTCGCGCACCAGGTGCATGACGTGGCCGCGGTCGATCAGCGCGAGCGAGGCGAGGAAGATCAGCAGCGCGGGCGTGCTCACCAGCTGCTCCTCGACGAAGTAGCGCACGTTGGCGTTCTCGTCGGCCGACTTCGCCCGCCGGCTCATGACCTGGAGCTTCACGAAGTAGCCGGCGAGGTACGCGAGCACGTTCACGCCGCACGCGAACGTGAGGCGCACGTCGCCGCCGCGATCCGCGACGACCACGGCGACGAGGCTCAGGAGCAGCCCGACCCACGAGAACCAGCGCACCGGGCGGCGCGCCACGAGATCGACCATCGGCGCGATCATCAGCACGCCGCCGCGCATCAGCAGCATGATGAAGACGATCGAGACGCCTTCGAACGTGTAGGCGAGCGTGGTGGTGACGATGATCGTCGCCGAGCAGAGCCCGGAGAGCGTCGTCCAGATCGAGGGGAAGGGGATGTCGCGCCCGAAGACGCGCCGCGTGCCGGCGTAGCCCCACCACCCCTTGGCCGTGAGGAAGACGAGCATCGCGAGGAAGCTCGAGATCACGGTCATCGGCACGAGCGAGATGCCGTCGATGCGCTCGTGGTGGTACGGCAGCAGGCCGTTGGTGATCGCCTTGGTGAGCGCGCTGTAGGGCGCGTACGCGGCGAAATAGCCGAAGGCGAGCCCCCAGATTCCGAGGTCCCAACGCCCGTTCTTCGCCGCGCCTTCAGCCACTTCTGCCTCGCCGTCGCCTGTGGCGACGATCGTGCGAGTCTAAGCCCGCGCGAGCACCCCGGCAGCGATTCCCGCGAAACTTCTCAAACGAAGGGGCCGAGTACGCGCTGCCAGGCGTACGGCCGACCTCGGCGCTTCCTCACTCGTCTTCGTCGCGTGGCCCAGGGCCGAGCCGCTCGAGCGTGGCGCGCACCTCGATCGAGACCTCGAATTCGGGGTTCGACGAGAGGTACGCCTCGAGCCAGCGCCGCGCGGCCTGCTTGTCGCCGCGGGCGGCGTGGGCGAGCCCGAGCGCGTGCCAGGTCTCGGGATCGTCGGGCGCCTGCCGCCGCGCGATCTCGCCTTGCTCGATGGCGCCGCGCGCATCGCCGAGCTGCCGCAGCACGTGGCTGAGGTGGATGCGCGCGCCGAGGTAGCGCGGCGCGATCGCGACGGCCGCGCGATACGCGTCGCGCGAGGCCTCGAGCTCGGCGGTCTCGTGCAGCGCGACGCCGAGGAAGTGGAAGGCGTACGGGTTGCGCGGCGAGTCGCTCAGCACACGGCGCAGCTCGATGATCGCCTCGATCGGGCGCTCCTCCTGGAGCAGCTCGGCCGCCTCCTCGACCTCCTCCCAGTGCCGCGCGTCGAGCGGATCGCCCGCATCGGCCGCGTTCCTCGGACGCTCGTTCATGTGCTACCGGCCTCCGGACGCGCAAAAAACAGCCCGGCGCGCATCGGGCCGAGGCACCGACACGCGCCGCTCTCTCGAACAGCGCCGCACGCTCGCGCGCACGGCGTGGCTCCGACGCGTGCCGCCCACACCGCCCAGGACGAGCGGCAGGCGGCACGGCGAACGGCGTTGCTAGGAAGAGGCCTTCTTGGAGGTCTTCTTCGACAGCGTCGCGAGGCGGGTTTTCCGCTCGTCGACGCGACGACGCGCGCGTGCCTTCTTCTTTGCCTGCGCCTTGCGTTGACGCATCTTCATCGAACAGCGGCGATCGAACCGGCCCATGTCTCGCGCTCCTGTGGCCGCGGGCAAACCGCGGGCCCCGGGGTTCGGGGGGGGTCGCATGGTAGCCCCCCACGTGCGCCGGTCAAGTTTGCTCGTGATCGCTGGACAGCTCCCCCCGGAACCGCCGATCCTCTCGGGCCATCATGACCGCCGCCGCCTCGCCCGCCACGGACGCCCTCTGGCTCAAGACCCGCGAGCTCCTCGAGAACGCGCTCAAGAAGGTGGGGCTCGACCCGACGACGTCGGTCGTGCGCGACGACCCCGATCAGGTCGCCTACGGCGTGCTGCGTGGCAGCGCGCAGGTCCTGCTGGCGGCGACGCGCGGCGAGCGCCGGATCTGGGTGCGCGCGATCGCGCCGGTGGTGATGCTCCCGCCGGAGGCCGCGCGGCTCGCCTTCTACGGCCGGCTGCTCGACCTCAACGCGAAGATCATGCGAAACGCCGCGTTCGGCGTGCTCGGCGACAAGGTCGTGGTGGTGAGCGAACGACCGGCCGACGGCCTCGATCCGGAGGAGGTCGAGCAGATCCTCCAGCACGTCGCGGCGACGGCCGATCACTACGACGATCTCTTCGCCAGCGAGTACGGCGTGCCGCACGCGAGCAAGGCGTAGCGCGCGGTACGAGCACGAAGGCGCGGCGCGAGCAATCGGGGTTTTCTCCAGTTCGTCACTTCGGGTAAGTCAGGTAAATTCGGCGCCCAGCATGGCGTCCACCCTGAAGATGCCTGCCGTCATCCCGGCGGGAGAGAGCCCCTTCCGCGTGAAGGGGCTCGTCTACCAGGGGCTCGCCGAGTACTTCGAGAAGAAGGTCCCGGGCGGGAACGAGGCGGTCGTCGCGCGGGCGGCGCGTGAGGACACGACGGGCACCGTCGGCCGCTTCCTCGCGAAGTCGTTCGTACCCGGCTCCTGGTACGACGCGCTGCCGCTGGCGACGTTGACCGAGGCCGGATCGCGCGTGCGCGGCGCGACCCACGCGAAGGTCGTGCGCGAGGCGGCGGCGTTCCTCGCGCGGCGCGATCTTTCGGGCGTCTACCGGGCGCTGCTGGTCGCGGCGCAGCCCGACGCGGTGGCGACGCGCCTGCCCGGGCTGTCGCTGCGCTACTTCGAGTTCGGCAGCGCCGATGGCTCGCTGATCGGGCCGCAGACGTTGCTCGCGCGCCGCGGCGGCGTCCCCGAGGCGCTCGCGCGCTGGCTGGTCTGGGCGGTCGAGGGGTTCGTGCCGACCGCGCTCTCGATGGCCGGCGCGCTCGACGTGCGGGTCACGGCGAACGAGCCGCGGCGAGAGTCGACGCCGGGGCACGCGACGGTGCAGATCGAGTTCCGCTTCGCCTGGACCTGAGCGCCCTCACGACGCGCTCAGAGCGCGGGAAAGTTCCCGCGCTCTTCACTGCCCACCGGGGCGGTCGGCACCGCCCCGCCCCGCCGAATGCGATTCGTCGGGGCCAAACCCCACCGGAGAGACTGTTTCACAG
>CAIXWQ010000511.1 GCA_903923175.1 uncultured delta proteobacterium
CTCGGAGTGCGATCACGTGACGGTCGGGGAGACGCGACGGCGACTGCGAGGCGTCAGGCGACGGGCGTGGCCTCACACCTCACACGAGGCCGATCGCGTCCGCGGTTCTTGACTGGTAGGCGGTTGACAAGCGCAGCTAGTCCTCGCCGCAGCGGCGGACGAGTTGTCTGTGCGGCCCGGCCGCCGCTCCTCTGCGACGGTTCCGTGGTCGAAGTGTCTGGAAAGAATGGAGCGAGATCGAGATCACCACCTGTCGAGAAGAACTCTGGCTGCGGTCCGCCGATTGCCGCGATCTGAGTCCGAACCGCATCAAAGACATCTCGGACCGTTCGGTGGCCTGCCTGCCGGTTCGGAGCCCCAGACTCCAGCACAGCCAACAAGGCGCGTGAGAAGGTCGTCAGGTCACCGTCTCTGGAAACGAGCGCAACGTCGTCCAGAGAGCGACGCGGTGCCCGCGGGGGCGGCGCGATTGCGCTGCCACCGGAATCCTGGCGGTGCGCATAAGGAGTCTTATGTAATCAAATATCGCATCTGAGCATGCGGTGCGTGTTTGCGCTTCTTAGCCCCTGGCAACGATCGTTATTGGCGAGACCCCCTGAAACCTCGTGCGCGTGCGGCCGTAAGTCTCTTCCAGTCGACTCGACGAGCGCAGGTTGGGGGGCCTCACGTGCACCCTGGCCACGACCTGCGAGAGAAAGGGACCTGCTCATGCTTCGTTCACATCGCTTCGCGTGCTTGTCGTTCTTGGTCTGTGCGACCGCGGTCTCGGCCCTTTCGGGGTGCGCGACGATTTCGAAATTGAGCGGCGGACGCATTCCGATCGGCAACGAGAGCGGTGGCGGTGGAGAGGCAGCGAACTCGAACTCCAGTTCTTCTTCGACGTCGTCGTCGGGTGGGTCCTCGTCTGGCGCGGCTGCCGCGCCGAAATCGCGCGGGCGTGCCGCCTCGGGCGGTGGCGAGGAGGGGGAGCCCGGGTGCACCGCGTGGATTGCAAAGCAGCGCAGCGAGGCCGACGCGATCGCGCAGGCGGCCCCCACGAGCGTCGCCGACGCCAAGGCGCTCGCGGCTCGCTGGAAGGACGTCAATCCGCGTCCGACCTACGAGTGCAGCTGCCAGACCGATCCGGTGCAGAACGCGAGTGGCGGCACGTCGCTCAAGTACCGCTGCAAGGAGCCGAAGGCTGGCGAAGCGATCGAGGCGTTGCAGGCCGACACTGCCAAGATGGATTTCGCGGTGAACGAGAAGATCGTGCGCGCGGCCCTCAAAGACGACCCGATGTGGGCTCGTGGGCAGATGTTCCAAATGTTCCGCGACGACGATCGCGTGCCGAACGAGGCGCTTCGTACCTTGGGGCACGATGTCGCAAAGGCGTACGAGGCCTATCTGTCGGCGATGTTCAAGGCGAATGGCGGCCTCGGCAAGAAAGACAACGGCCAGGTCATGTGCGTCTATTCGACCAAGCCCCTTTCTGCGAATGGGAGTGGGAGCACTGGCTTTCAGACGCACTTTGATGGGCCTGTCACCGTCAACGTGGGGTGCCGCCTACAGTCGCCTGCGAATGCCAGCAACGGGCACATCATCCTGTACTTCAATGCCGACACCGGGCCGATGGAGTCGCAGCTCTTCGAGGTCGACCTCGGGCACTCTTCGTCGGTTGGCGCCAAGGATTGGATCACCGGCTCGTTCAAGCTCCCCGCCGGCAAAGACTTCACGCAGACGGTCCACTACACCTTCGATGCGCGCGTGGTATTGCGCAACGTCTGGAACGAAGAGTCTGTGATGTCGTCGGCCGTCTTTACCTGGCACAAGTAGTCGCACCAAAGCCGCCGCGCGCCCAGAGAGCGACGCGGTGCCCGCGGGGGCGGCGCGATTGCGCTGCCACCGGAATCCTGGCGGTGCGCATAAGGAGTCTTATGTAATCAAATATCGCATCTGAGCATGCGGTGCGTGTTTGCGCTTCTTAGCCCCGCCCCCGGGGCGCGGGTCGCGCGGCGCACCGCGGCCGGCCTCCAGCGGGCCCGCGCGCACGCGCTCGACGACGAGGCGCGCGAGTCGATCGGCCACGCGGTCAACCTCGGCCTCGACGTCGCGTACGCCGCCGTCGGCGCGACCGCGCTCGCCGCCTCGTACTCCGGCGTCGACCACCCGCTGCGGTGGCGCGCGACCGGGGTCGCCGTCGGGGCGCAGGCCATCTACCTGCTCGGCGTGGACCTCTACGGGCTCCGTCAATCGAGCCGCTTCCACGGGACGTTGCTCGACGGGTTGCGGCCGGACGTCGCCTTCGCGCCCACGGCGTCCGGCGTCGCGATCGCGGCCGGCGTCTCCGGGCGCTTCTAGCGCGGCGCCGCGCGGGGCGCTCTCCGCGCGGCTCGCCGCCCTTCGCGGGCGCCATCGGGTTCCGCCCGCGCGTTGCGCGCGCGTCGCGCGACGAGCTATGCTCTCCCTCGTGACCAAGCTCGGCTCGCACGCGCGGCGCTCAACCACCGCGACGACCACCGCAGCGCTCCTCGGCTGGGCCATCGGCGGCTGCGCGCACCCCGCTGCGGTTCCGCGCTGCGCCGAGACGCCGGCGCCCACGGCGCGCTACGTGGACGCCGACGGCAACACGCTCGAGCGCTACGACGACCTCTGGCGGCAGCTCGCGCGGTTCTATGGCGCGACGCAGCCGGGGGCGATCGCGGTCCACTTCGCGCCCGGCGGGCCCTCGCGCTTCGACGCGGCCCAGGCCACCGTCACGCTCTCGCTCGGCGCGCTGCGCGGCAGGTCGCTTCGGCCGGTCCTCGCGCACGAGAGCTCGCACCTGTTCCTGGCCGCGCTGACGGGCGGCGCGAGCACGCTCGAGGGCTTCCGCTTCGTCGACGAGGGCGTCGCGTCCCTCCTCGAACACCAGGTGGCCGCCGACGAGGCCGTGTGGAAGGTCCAGGCGCTCGGGGGCACGGCTGAGCGGCTCCGCGCGGCGCCCTTCGGGCTCGCCGAGCTCCAGCGCTGGTCGGCGTTCTTCGGCGACGGCGGCGAGCGGAGCGACTACGGCGCCTACGACGTCGGCGCGAGCTTCGTCTTGTTCGTGCGCGCCGAGCACGGCGACGCGCGCCTCGTCGAGCTGCTCCGCGCGATCGGCGCGACGCGCTCGCTCGACGCCGCGTCCCGGCAGGCGCTCGGCCGCCCGCTCGCGGAGCTCGAGGCCGCGTGGCTCGCGTACCTTCGGCGGGTCGACCTCGGCGCCGCCGGACCGGTGCACGTGCTCGAGCTGCGCCCGGCGAACGACGAGCACGGCGCGCCCACCGACCTCCGCGAGATCACGGTGACCTTCGACGCCGACATGGCGCCGAGCCTCTGCCTCTCGACGCCCTGCCAGGAGGGCGTGTGCCACGATCACGCGCGCTGGAAGACCCCGCGCACGCTCGCCATCGGCGTCGACCACCCGCTGCTTCCGCACCACGCGTACCGGCTGGCGCTCGGCTGGCAGTCCTGCCGCCTGAAGAGCCTCGCCGGCGGCGAGCTGCCGCTCACCGAGTGGCGCTTCGAGACGCGGTAGGCGGCGACCGGCCGTCGTCCGGCGCGTCGGCATCCGGCGCCGGATGCCGACGCACGGCCTCGCGGCGCGGCGGCGGCTGATACGCTCTCGGGCATGTCGTCGCACCGTCGGACGTCGCGCTCGGGTCTCGCGGCGGGGCTCGCGGCCGCTGCGCTGCTGGTCGCATCGGCCGCCACGCCCTGCCAGCCGCCGGATGGCGGTCTCGCCGCGACGGTGCCCGCCGACGGCGGCGAGTATCCCGCCAACGGGATTGTCCTCCAGAGAGCGACGCGGTGCCCGCGGGGGCGGCGCGATTGCGCTGCCACCGGAATCCTGGCGGTGCGCATAAGGAGTCTTATGTAATCAAATATCGCA
>CAIXWQ010000512.1 GCA_903923175.1 uncultured delta proteobacterium
GTGATGACGAATCACGAAGAAGCCACTTCGAATTGCGACGCCGAACAGCAACGTTGCCGTGCAGAAGTTCCGGTCTGCCACCCAGACATCGTTCGCTTCAACGAGTTGGAGGATCTCCAAGGTGAGCGAGCGCTCCTGCGCATGCCCGTCCTCGCAAGGGATCATGTGCGTCGCCAGCATCAAGGCCGGATCCAGCACGACCAAGGAGTGCCCCGGCAACGGGCCAGCGACGCTTCCCCGAAGCACGCCCAGGCGACGCTCCGTGGCAGCGAGGTGGCTTCCGTCAATGATTCGAACTCGGTAGTTCGGCACCAGTGGCGGAAGCTGTCCTCCGCTCGCGACAACGACGGGCGTGAGGCGCGCCGCCGTGTGCCGCACCAGCGCGCCGGTGATCTCAGGCTCGACGTTGTTGAGCTTGTTGTAGATGGACGTGATCGCCACCGGCAACGTGCCGGACACCGCCTGGCATGCAGCGTGGACCGACGGCTGGATCTTGCCGACGACGACGCTCATCAAGTCGACGACCGTGGAGAACAGCAGCTCGCGCGTGTACTGCCGATCCGCCGTTCGGGTGAACAGCTCGTCGAGGGCATCAGCCGAGAGAGCGTGCTCCATCGTGGCGCGCGCCATCACGCTGATGGGAGACTTCTGCACGAACCGCTCGAAGATCCCGGAGAGCAACATCGTCAGTCAATGCCTGTGCGGGGTCGGACTCGGCAACGCCCATCGCCACGGCGCGCGAAGATTGATCCCACAAAGTAGGAAGTAGATCTGACCTACCTACACGGCCGTCACCTTGAAAGGGCTGGGGTCTGAAGCTCAGAGAACACCTCGCCGCCGATCTCGCGAATCGTCGGCTTCGTTGGGTTTGCGGCCATGTTCCCTGGCGAGGGTCCCGCGCTCGGGCGCGAAATGCCAGCGCCACGCCGCGCTACCCCGCTCACAAGTTCAAGTCGGCTTGAAGCCGAACGCCATCATCGACCGGGATCTCGCCGCTCTCCATCGCCTCCTCGATCGCGTCCCACTTCGCCTCCCGCGACGCCCCCGGCGGCAGCTTCGCGAGCGCGCTCCCGCCGCGCCGGTACTCGCGGTCGATGACCTCCACGTAGTTCACCGCCCGGATCTCCGTCGAGGTCCCCCCGTCGAGCGACCACTCGAAGTCGATCTCGCGCACCCGGTACACGAGCGGCCGGCGCGAGGTGAGCACCTGATCGACGACCCGCTCGGCGACGCTCTTCCGGTAGCCCGCGCCGACCAGCACCTCGACCGCGTCGGCGGGCGCCATCGACGCAAGACGCTGCACGAACGACCCCGCCTGCTCCTCCACCGACGGTGCGATCTCAATCGCGATCGGATCGCCGACGTTGAGCGCCAGCAGATCGGCCACCCCCTGCGCCCGTCCGTCGACCGTCGCGACGTCGCGTGTCCTCGCCCGCAGCGACACGTCCTGCCGCGCGAGCTCCTCGAACAGGTTGCGCGCGATGTCCTGCAGCCGGCGCGGATCGGTGACGTTCTGCACGGTCATCACCGTCGGCGGCGACTCGTCGATCCCGCTCGCGCCCGGCGGCACGTCGATCGGCCCGGTCGGCGGCAGCTCGTTCGTCTGCCCGGGCGCGAGGGGGCCAAAGCGGGCGGGATCGTCGGGCCAGCGCGCGACGAGCATCGTGCCGGTGTCGTACGAGAAGCTCCGCACCTCGACGGCGCGGGTCTGCGCGCGCGTGAGGTGGTGCTCGAGCTCGAGCTCGTCGACGTTGGCGCCGAAGATGAGCCGCGGTGCGGTTGCGGCGCTGAACTGGTCGAGCGTGACGGCGGGCCCGAGCTCGAGGCGGTAGCCGCGGAAGCGCGGGGTAACCGCGCAGAGCGTGCAGTAGTCGGTGATCGCGTCGAGGCACGACATGCGCGCGTCGCGCGACGCGCGCGGGAGCGCCGGGCCCGACTTCGGCGCCTTCGCCTTCGACGACGACTCGATGAGCACCGGCGGCTCGGAGCCCCCTAGCCACACGACCTCGAACCCAACCGCGGCCGGGATGGTCGACAGGAAGCGCGCGATCGCCAGGTCGGCGGGGAGGTGCGTCTCGATCACGCGGCCGCGCGTCGAGTGGTCGGCGAGCACGCTCGATAGGTCGCGGCACGGCAGCACGACGGAGCTCGCGGCGTCGCCGAAGCGGATCTGGTGCTTGTCGACGAAGCCTACGAAGTCGGGATCGTCGCCAGCCGTCGCGACCGGCATCGTGAGCGGGCGACCGTCGGCGGCGAGCGCGCCCCGCGAGAGCGCGTCGGCCCAGTCGTCGGCCGCGATCACGCCGCGGCGCACCTCGACCAGGATGCTGCGAATCAGCGAGCCGTCGGCGGGGAACGGCAGCGCGTCGATCGGCAGCTCGATCTCGCTCTCGTCCGACACGCGATGCGGGTTCATGCGCAGGCGGACGCGGCGCGGGAGGAGATCGGTGAGGA
>CAIXWQ010000513.1 GCA_903923175.1 uncultured delta proteobacterium
CCCCCTACGTGCTGCCCATCCGGCTCGGCGCGCTCGAGCTCGGGACGATCGCGTGCTCGTTCGCCGGGCGCGGCGCCTCGCGCGAGGACGAGCAGGTCCTGGAGATCCTCGCGGCCGAGCTCGGCGGAGCGCTGCGCATGGCGGCGCTCGTGCACGACACGCAGCGCCTCGCGGCCACCGACGCGCTGACGGGGCTGATGAACCGCCGGGCGTTCCTCGCCGCGCTCGAGCGCGAGCACTCGCGCGCGCTGCGCCACGCGCTGCCGCTGTCGCTGCTGATGATCGACGTCGACCACTTCAAGCGCGTGAACGACACGTACGGCCACGACGCAGGCGACGCGGTGCTGCGCGCGGTCGCGGCGGCGCTGATGCGCGGCGCGCGCAAGAGCGATCTGGTCGCGCGGTGGGGCGGCGAGGAGTTCGTGGTCGCGCTGCCGCAGACGGCCGAGGCGGGTGGGCGCATCGCGGCCGAGCGCCTCCGCCGCGCCGTGGCCGAGGCGCGGCCGGCGCCGCCGGGCCGTGAGCCGCTGCTGGTGACCGCCTCGTTCGGCCTCGCGAGCGCGCTCGGCCCCTCCCTTGTCGAGGAGTTGCTGGCGCGCGCCGACCGCGCGCTCTATGCCGCCAAGGAGCGTGGGCGCAACCGCGTCGAGGTGGGCTGAGCCGCGCGCGCGGGATCCCTGCTCCGTCGAGCGGCGGGGCGAGTCCACGGAATCGACCGCTGGGAGAGCCGACTCGTGCCGAGAACCACCGCGCCGCCGACGTCGGAAACCGAGCCTCGCATCGGCGCGCGGACGGCCTCGCGCGCCGCTCCGACGCCCGCGCCCGTCCCGCTCTCGGCCGAGCTGCAGGCGCTGCTGGAGCTGACGCACGACGCGCTCTTCGTGTGGCGCGCCGAGGGCGGGATCGAGCTCTGGAGCGACGCCGCCGCGGAGCTGTACGGCTTCACGCCCGCGGAGGCGCGCGGCCGCGCCCCGGACGCGCTGCTCGGCACCCACGCGTCCGCCGCGCTGGTCGAGCGCGAGGCCGCGCTGCGCGCGATCGGGGGCTGGCGGGGCGTGGTGGAGCGCCGCACGCGGTCGGGCGCCGAGCGCACCGTGTCCGCGCGGCTGAAGGTGGTGCGGGGCGCCGACGGCGTGGAGCGCGTGCTCGAGACCAACCGCGACGAGACGGCGCTCGCCCGGTCCGAGACCGCGCGCGCCGAGAGCGAGCGGCGGCTCCGCACGTTCGTCGAGCACACGCCCGCGCCGGTCGCGATGCTCGATCGCGAGATGCGCTACCTCGTGGTGAGCCGACGCTGGCTCACCGACTACCGCCTGCAGGAGCAGGACCTCCTCGGCAAGAGCCACTACGACGTCTTCCCCGGCCTCCCCGAGCGCTGGAAGGAGATCCACCGCCGCTGCCTCGCCGGCGCGGTCGAGCACGCCGAGGAGGACTCGTTCCTGCGCGCCGACGGCGAGACCGACTGGGTCCGCTGGGCGGTCCACCCCTGGTACGAGGCCGAGGGGAGGATCGGCGGGATCATCGTCTTCAGCGAGCTCATCACGCCGCGAAAGCGCGCGGAGCAGGAGCGCGACCGCCTGCTCGTCGAGGTGCAGCGGCGCGCCGCGGAGCTCGAGGCGACGATCGAGGCCGTGGCCGACGGCCTGCTGGTCTACGGCCCCGACGGCGAGATCGCGGCGGCCAGCGCGCGCGCGAAGGAGATCCTCGGCTTCGTGAACGGCCTCTTCCGCGCGCCGCACGTCACGCAGATCTCCGAACTCGATCCGCGCACCGAGCGGGGCGAGCCGCTCACGATCGAGGCGACGCCGAGCGCGCGCGCGCTGCGCGGCGAGACGGTGCGCGATCAGCTCGTCCGCGTGACGCGCCCCGACGGCGGCGCGGCGTGGCTCTCGTCGTCGGCCGCGCCGATCGTCATCGACGGCCGCCTCTCGGGCGCCGTCGTGACGTTCGCCGACGTCACGGTGCGGCTCGAGTTCGAGCGCACGCTGCGCGAGAGCGAGGAGCACTTCCGCGCGCTCGCCGAGGCGATGCCGCAGCTGGTCTGGGTCGCCACCGCCGACGGGAACGCGACGTTCCTCAACCGCCAGTGGGTGGAGTTCACCGGCCTCGCGAGCGCGACCGCGGAGCAGCGGATGCAGCGGATCCACCCGGAGGATCAGCAGCGCGTGCGCGAGACGTGGACGGCGGCGATCAAGGCGCGCCGCGACTTCGAGAGCGAGTACCGCTTCCTGCGCGCCGACGGCGAGTACCGCTGGCTGCTGACGCGCGCGCACCCCTGGCGCGACGCGCGCGGCGAGGTCCGGCAGTGGTTCGGCACGGCGACCGACGTGCAGGATCTCAAGGCGCTCTCGGAGGCGCTGCGCGAGGCCGACACGCGCAAGGACGACTTCCTCGCAGTGCTCTCGCACGAGCTGCGCACCCCGCTCACCCCGATCCGCAACGGCGTCGCGGTGCTCGACCGCGCCGAGCCCGGCAGCCCCACGGCGCTCACCGCCCTGCGCATCATCGATCGCCAGTCCGAGCACCTGCACCGCCTCATCGACGATCTGCTCGACGTCACGCGCATCACGCGCGGCAAGATCGCGCTGCGCCGCGAGCCGCTCCTGCTCGACGAGCTCGTGCGGGCCGTGACGGAGGACTACGCCTCGATCTTCGCGGACGCCGGCGTCGCGCTCGCGGTCGAGCTCGGCGCCGAGCCGCTCTGGGTCGACGGCGATCGGACGCGCCTCGCGCAGATCGTGGGCAACCTGCTGAAGAACGCCGCGAAGTTCACCCCCGAAGGCGGGCACACGCGGATCGAGCTCGAGGCCGCGGGCGCGGGCGCCGACGACGCGGCGATCCTGCGCGTGCGCGACGACGGCGCGGGGATCACCGCCGAGCTGCTGCCGCGCCTGTTCGTCCCGTTCATGCAGGCCGACCGGACGCTCGATCGCAGCCGCGGGGGCCTCGGCCTCGGCCTCGCGCTGGTGCGAGGGCTGGTCGAGCTGCACGGCGGCGAGGTCTCCGCGACGAGCGCGGGGGCCGGCGCCGGCACGATCGTGACGGTGCGGCTGCCGCGCGTCGCTGCGCCCCCCC
>CAIXWQ010000514.1 GCA_903923175.1 uncultured delta proteobacterium
AGACCGAGACGCGAGCTCACTCGGTGCTCGAACGTTCGATCGCCGCGTGCAGCAGATCCCCGAGCCCGCCGATCACCTCGTCAGGCTCCGCCGCCCCCGACGCTCTTCGACGCGTCGAAGGTAAGAACTCCAAGCGTCCTACGCGGACTCCAGTGCGCCGGGCGACGTAACAAGGCGACCACGCAGTTCGAATCGGACGGAGTCTCGCCGCTCCTCCGCGCCCGCATCGTGTCCCTGAGTCTCCTTGGTTTGAACGGTGCGCTCCCGCAACCGCGCGGCGCCAGCCGCCGACGCCTGAGGATGGCCCCGCCACGCAACATCCGCCGCGGCCTGACCAACCTGCTCACGTGGCGCTGCTATCCGGGTGGGCGGGATCTGTCCGCGCGAACGCGGTGCGCGCCGTGCGCGCCACTACGCCGTCACGCGCGGTACCTCGTCGCAAGTCGAACCTGGTACGGGTCTCTCGGACTCGGGCCACTCGAGGCGTGCGGTCCGGCAAGCGCATTGGCGCGCACGGCGCGCATCGAATCGGACGGAAGCTCGCGCCTCCTTCGCGCTCGTGACGTCTCACTGCGCGATGGGAGCACGCGGCCTCGACCACGTTGCCAGCCGTCGCACGGTTCCCCTACGCTCGATGACCATGCGCCGACGCTCGTGGTCCTCTCTCTTCGCGCTCGCTCTGTTGGCCTCGAGCGGCTGCAGCTCGTCGTCGTCGCCTGCGCAACCCGGTGCCGACACGGGGGCCGAATCGGGCGCAGACGTCGGCGCGGACGTCGGCTTCGAGGCGGGCGGCGCGTGCTCGGTCAACGCGGACTGCGCGGCGCAAGGCGACACGTTCGTGTGCCGAAAGCAGGCCTGCGTGAACCTCGTCAGCGCCCTGTGTCCGACGCTCTACACGACGAAACCGGCGACCGCGAAGGCGTGGCTCGACGACTCGGCGGTCGTCTTCGGCTCGATCCTGCCGGCGGCGTCGAGTCCCGACGGCGCGTTCGGCAAGCTGCTCGAAGACAGCATCTCGCTCGCGCTCGACGACTTCGGCAAGGTCTCCGGGATCCCCGCGGCGTCGGGCGGGAGCCGTCGGCCGATCGTCGTCGTCGCGTGCAACGACGGCCCGAGCGAGGACCACGCCGACGAAGCGGCGAAGCACCTCGTCGATCTCGGCGTGCCCGCGATCATCGGCTACCCGTTCAGCGGTACGGCGGTCTCCGTCGCGCACGACGTCACGATCCCCGCGGGCGTGCTCCTGTTCTCGCCGTCCGTCACGAGCCAAGTGATCACGTCGCTCCACGCGACGGACAAGGGGCTCGTGTGGCGCACGGCGCCCAGCGACGTGCTCCAGGCGCGCGCGATGACGCTCGCCTACCCCGCGATCGAGGCGGCCGCGAAGGCGCGGTATCCGATGATCGGGAGCGGGAAGATCAAGGTCGCCATCGTCAACGGCAACGACAACGACGCGACGGGGATCGCCGACGCGCTCGAGGCGCAGCTCACCTTCAACGGCGCGACGGCGGTGAGCCAGACGGGCTCGAGCTACCTGCACCTGAGCTACGGCGCTTCGACCGCGCCGGACTTGACGAAGGTGCCGACCATCGCCGCGTTCGCGCCCGACGTCGTGTTCCTCCTGGGCTTCAACGAGGCGCCGGACGTCATCTTCACCGCCGTCGAGAAGGCATGGACGACGCCGGCGGATGGGCACAAGCCCTTCTGGATCCTCCCCGACGCCGGGGAGGTCGCGAGCTTGTGGACCTCCGATCTCACGGCCGACGATCAGCGCCAGCGCGTGCGCGGCACGGTGCTGGGCGAGACCGCGACTTCCTGGCCGAATTACGGCAAGTTCCTCGCGTCGTTCGCGAGCGTGCACGGGGCCGACGGGAGCGCTGACACGCTCGGACCGGCCGGTGCGTACGACATCGTCTATCTCCTCGCGTACGCGAGCGTGATGACGAAGACCAACCCGCTCACTGGCGCGAACCTCGTGAAGTACGGGCTAACGCAGCTGCAGACGTCGCCCTCGAGCCAGATGTTCGCGATCGGCCCGAGCGGCATCGATCCCGCGCTCACCTTCCTGCAGTCCAACGCCAGCGTGAACCTCGCGGGCGTGTCGGGGGCGCTCCGCTTCGACGGCAAGGGCGACCTCACCGGCGGAGACGTCCAGATCTGGTGCGTGCCTCCGGCGAGCGCGGGCGCAGGCGTCGCGGGCCCGGCGATCGCGTCGGGCGTGTACTACGACGACGCGTCGGGCTCGATCAAAGGCTGCTACGCGAAGGCGTGCGGTCTCGCCGGCGATCCGCTCGCCTGCCCGTAGCGGGCCCGACCGTCCGGATTCGTCCGCCCGCGGGGGTGCCTTCGTGGCCGCGGGCTCTCTCCGCGACTTCCGTGTCGGCGACGTGCTCACGTACGCAATCCCGGCATCAACCGGGGGTCGAAGAACGGTGCCGCTACGATCGCGCCTCGGCTCGACGCGGGGCGCCGAGCCTCAGAACCACCCCCACGCGTACTCGGCCTTCACGAACGTCGTCGTGTAGAACGGCGTCGGGTTGGTCCCCGAGTCGAAGAGATCCTTCGGCAGGATGTGCTCGCGCAGCTCGACGCCGAGCGTGAGATCGCGCGAGACCATCCAGTCGAGGCCGACCGCGATCTGCGCGCCGAGCTTGAGGTCTGTCTTCGGCACGCCGCCGCCGGTGATCTCGTACACGCCGACGTAGCCGCCGAGGTACGGCACGATCTGGATCACGTCGAGCGAGTACACGGCGCCGACCGCCTGCGAGAAGACCCAGCTGCGCCCGCCGGTGGCGGCCACCTGGTTGTTGGTCCCCGTCGCGTTCAGCGCGATCGACCAAGCGTCGGTGAAGTCGTAGCGGCCGGTGATCGCGCCGCCGAAGCCGGGGAACTTGCCGTCGCCGCCCGACACGCCCGCGAAGCCCCCCTGCACGCCGACGTGCTTCACCCCTTCGGAAGCGTGCGCCGTGCCGCCGGCGGCGACGAAGACGAGCGCGGCGGCGCCGATCGCGAGGACGCAGCGAGGAAGTCGGGCGGATCGCATCGGGGGTTGGGCCAGAGGATACGTCAGGATTGCGAGGCGAGCCCCTTGAGCTTCGCCACGAGCTGCAGCGCCTCCATCGGCGAGAGGCGATCGACGTCGACCTGCTTGAGCGTCTCGACCGCCGGGTGCGCGCGTTTGTTCCCCGCGCCCTTGCGCGCGTCTCCGGCCGTGAGCGGCGCGAGCGGATCCGGGCTCGGCGTGGCCTCGGCGCCGCCGAAGATGTCGAGCTGCACGGTGCCGCGCGCGCTGCGGCCGCGCAGGCTCGCGTGCCCGCCGCTCGGCAGCTGCGCCCCGCGCTCCAGGTTCACGAGGATGGCCTTGGCGCGCGCCAGCACGACCTCGGGCACCCCGGCGAGCTTCGCGACCGCGATGCCGTAGCTGCGCGACGCGCCCCCCTTCACGAGGCGGTGCAGGAACACCACCTCGTCTCCGATCTCCTTGGCGGCGACCGACCAGTTGGCGACGCCCGCGCAGGTCGACTCGAGCTCGCACAGCTCGTGGTAGTGCGTCGCGAAGAGCGTGCGCGCGCCGATCACGTCGTGGATGTGCTCGGCGACCGCCCACGCGATCGCGAGCCCGTCGTAGGTCGAGGTGCCGCGCCCGATCTCGTCGAGCACGATCAGCGAGCGGCGCGTGGCGCGGCGCAGGATGGCCGCCGTCTCGCGCATCTCCACCATGAACGTCGAGGCGCCGCGGGCGAGGTTGTCGCTGGCGCCGACGCGCGTGGTCACGCGATCCACCACGCCGATGCGCGCGCGCCGCGCCGCCACGAACGAGCCCGCCTGCGCCATGATGCACGCGAGCGCGACCTGGCGCATCAGGGTGCTCTTGCCGGCCATGTTGGGGCCGGTGATCACCAGCACGCGCTCCTGGCCGGGCTCGGCCGACACGCGCACGTCGTTCGGCACGAAGCGCCCGCCCGCGGTCCCGGCGGTGCCCGGCAGCGAGGGCGCGAGCTTCTCCACCACGGGGTGGCGCGCCTCCTCGAGCTCGAGGGCGAGCGAGTCGTCGATCTCGGGGCGCACGTAGTCGTTGCGATGCGCGACGTCGGCGAGCGCGGCGAGCACGTCCCAGCGGGCGAGCCTCGCCGCGACCTCGCGCATGCGCTCCCCCTCGCGCGCGACCGCCACGCGCAGCGCGTCGAACAGCTCGAGCTCGCGCTCGCGGTGGCGATCCTCGGCCGAGAGGAGCTTGTCCTGCAGCGCGTCGAGCTCGTCGGTCGTGTAGCGCTCGCCGTTGGCGATCGTCTGCTTGCGGATCCAGTCTTTGGGGACCTTCTCCATGTGCGTGCGGGTGACCTCGAGGTACCACCCCTGCACCTTGTTGAAGCGGAGCTTCAGCGTGGCGATCCCGCTCTGCTCCTTGAGGCGCGTCTCGAGGCGCAGGAGCACCGCGTCGCCCGAGCGGCGCAGCTCCGCGAGCTCGTCGAGCGGGGCGTCGTAGCCCGCGCGGAAGATGCCGCCTTCGCGCGCGACCGGCGGCGGCGCGTCGAGCAGCGCGCGCGCGAGCAGCGCGTGCACGTCGGCGAGCAGATCGAGCGGCCGGTCGAGCCCGAGCACCTCGCGGGCGTCGGGGGCGCGCGAGGCGCCGAGCAGCGCCGCGATCGCCGGCAGCGTGCCGACGCCGTCGCGCAGCGCGCCGAGATCGCGCGGCGAGGCCTGGCCGAGCGCCGCGCGCGTGACCAGGCGATCGAGATCGCCCACGTGCCCGAGCTTCTCGCGCAGCCCCTCGCGCAGCGCGGGATCGAGCAGGAAGAGCTCCACCGCGTCGTGGCGACGGCGGATGGACGCGACGTCGCGCAGCGGCGCGAGCAGCCAGCGGCGGAGCAGGCGCGCGCCGCCGGGGGTGCGCGTGGTGTCGAGCTGCTTCAGCAGCGTGGTCGACGGATCGGCCTCGCCCCCCGCGGCCGCGCTCGCCGAGCGCACGAGCTCGAGGTGCCCCGCGGTCGACTCGTCGAGCTGGAGCGTGTCGTCGGGGTCGTAGATCACCAGCCGCGCGACGCGCACGTTCACGCCCGGGGTGTTCCCCTGCGCGTAGGCGAGCGCGCGCGCCACCGCGCGGCGCACGATCGGCTCGGCGTCGCGCGCCGCCTGCGCGGCCTCCGACGCGCCGAGGTGATCGGAGAGCATGCGCAGCGCGCCGACGTCGTCGATGGCGGTGGCGTCGCCGCGGACGACCGCGCGCGGCGCGATCGCCGCCAAGGGCTCGCGCAGCGTCGCCGCCCCTTCGCCGAGCAGCACCTCGCGCGGCTCCATGCGCGCGATCTCGGCGAGCGCGCTGGCGAGATCCGCGCTCGCGCAGCCGGTGATCTCGCCGGTGGAGTGATCGAGCGCCGCGAGCGCCACGCGCCCGCTCTCGACGTGCACCTCGACGGCGACGAGGTTGTGGTTCTCGCGCGCGTCGAGCGAGCCCTCCTCGAGCACCAGCCCCGGCGTGATGACCCGCACGACCTCGCGCGGCACGATCCCCTTGCACTTCGAGGGGTCGGCCATCTGCTCGCAGATCGCGACCGAGAGCCCCGCCTTGAGCGCCTTGCCGATGTACGCGTGCGCCTGGTGGTGCGGCGCCCCCGCCATCGGGATCTCGTCGGCCTCTCCCTTGTTGCGCGAGGTGAGCGTGAGCCCGAGCGCCTGGCTCGCCTTCACCGCGTCGTCGAGGAACAGCTCGTAGAAGTCCCCCATGCGGAAGAAGATCAGCGCCTCGGGGTAGCGCTCCTTCGCCGCGAACCACTGCCGCATGAACGGCGTCTGCAGCGCCTTGCTCGCGCGCTGCGCGTCGGTCAGCGAGAGCCCCGGGATGGCCGGCGCCATCGTCGGCTCGCTCGCGCCCCCGCGTGACGAACGCCCGCCCGGCTGGACCACGACTGCGCCTCCTTCCGCTCTATCGCATGAGTGCCGAACGACCGAGGTCTCGGCGAGAGATTGTAGCGGCACTGCGCGGGGGTCTGGGGGCAGAGGCGAAGCCGTCGCCCCCAGCGTGACCGAGTAGCCCTTCGCGCCCGCGTGCCCCGACGAGATACCTGGCCGAAGGTAGGGCGCGCAGGGCTACGGGAAGTTCTTCGAGGTCGCGAAGTCGTACGAGTAGACGCTGAGCCCGTGGTCGACGCCGTCGATCACCGCGAGCTGCTGCCAGTTCAGCTGATCGACGCCGTTCACCCAGCGCGCGATCGTCTTCTCCGAGGTCGGCAGCGTCACGGCGGCGATGCCGAGCGGCGACGTCAGCACGCGCAGGCCGAACAGGAAGAGCATGTCGCGCACCGAGCCCTGCGCGCCCGAGCGGATGGCGAACTTCACCGCCGGGTTCGCGAAGATCGGGATCTTCGAGCCCGACACCGAGCAGAGGCTGCCGCCGGTGTCCTGGGTGTCGGAAGTCTTGCCCGTGACCAGCGCCGGCAGCTCCCAGGCGCGCCCCTGGAACACGTGCGGCAGCGTGTTGTCGGTCACGCACTCCGCGCTCGGATCGAGCGCCGAGCTGGGGATGCGCCGGTGCAGGTAGCCGCTGGTGCTCCCCTGCACGACCCAGCTGCCGTGCGCGCGCACCTGGTAGCGGGTCAGGCCGGGGAAGCACGTCTTGAAGTCCGGCACCGGGTGCTTCGGATCGGGGCTGGTCAGCGACAGCCCGGGGACCCAGCGGACGTTGCCGTTGCCGTCGAGCTCGGCGTGCTTCGCGATCGTGACGTGGTCTTCGTACGCGGAGCCGATCAGCAGGTCGCGCGTGCGCAGGAGCGGCGTCACGACGCTGCTGCTGGCGGCGACCTGGTTGGCGGTGAGGGTCGCGGCGTCGAGCCCGTAGGCGTCGAGACAGCCCTGCACGACCGCCGGATCCTGGGTGGTCGTCCCCTTGATGAGGCAGGCGCTGCTCGGGCAGACCGCGTCGACGATCTGCACGATGTCGTTCGTGTCGACCGCGGTGCTCGCCTCGACGCCGCGCCGGCAGAAGTGCCCGGCTGGATCGAGCAGCTTCACCGTGGTGCCGTCGTCGACCAGCGTGCCGGCCGCGCCGGCGTAGCCGGGGAGGGCCCCTTCGTACGTCATCGACCAGTTCTCGCTCACGAGCGGGAACGGTGACTGCGCGGAGACGTCGACGAGCGCGGCGTCGGCCAGCGGCACCAGGTGCGGGTGGCTGCGGCCGGCGTCGGACGTGAGGTCGGTCGAGAGCGAGGTCCCGAGCAGCGACAGGTTCACGTTGATGATGGACTGCGCGTCGCTCGTGTAGAGGCGCGACAGCCGCGGGTGGTGGCGCAGCACGACCTCGGTCGTGAGCTCGTCGGTCGAGACCGCGGTGGTGGTGCCGCCGAGCGAGGCCTTGGGGCCGCGCGCGAGGCGGTCGTAGTCGTCGACGTCGACCACGATGACCGCGCCGTTCGCCAGCGCCGCGAAGGCGAACACGCCGCGCAGCTGCTTGGGGGCCGCGAGGCCAGCCCACGCGAGCTCGTCGGAGCGGGTCGCGGCCTCGTCGATCTTGCCGAAGAGCGTCTTGTCGACGACCCCGTCGCGGAACTCGGGGCCGAGCGTGCCGCGGGGCCACGGCACCGCGCGGATCCCCTTGCGGCCGAGGCTCGACGACGCGAAATCGCGCTTCATGAACGCGACGGAGCGCACCGGCACGTTGCTGCCGTAGCCGAGCCCGACGCCGCCGTTCGAGAGCGGCACGCGGCGCATCGGGAAGGCCGGCGAGTCGCAGGCCAGCGGCTGGGACATGTTCGCGTGATCGATTTCGAGCGACTCGCCGATGATCGGCGACGGCACGCCGGTCGCGCGCACGGTCGCGTCGGTCGGGTCCTGGCGCTTCAGCACGACGGGGACGTCGAGGACGATCAGGCTGCCGTCGCCCGCGTCGGCGTCGACGAGATCGATCGCGTAGACGTACCGATGCGCGTTGCACGCCGTGCGGCTGCGGCCGCGCTGGCGCCACGTGATCGAGGCGCCGACGGACGGCACGAAGTCGGCCGCGTGGTCTTTGCCGTCGCCGAACCAGCCGAGCCGCTCGCAGATCTCGATGGCGCGCGCGTTGGCCGGGGTGACCTCGTCGGGGACCGGCTCGCTCACCGCGACGCGCGCGGTGGGCGTGCCGACGCCGATCCGGCGCTCCTCGGTGCCGCTGGCGAGATCGAAGACGTGCACGAAGGGGGCGGCGTCGTCGGCCGCGAAGAGCTTGCCCCCCGCGACGGCGATGCCGGCGAGGTGCATGCGCGTGTAGAGCGCCTGCTCGGCCAGCTTCGGCTCCGGCAGCGCCGCCGCGCCGAAGCACTTCTCGTAGTCGAGCCACCAGGGGGACTTCGACGCCGTGGTGCAGGTGACGCTCTCGAGCGCCGCGTGCTTGGTCGTGGACGGCGCGAGGGCGATGTCGGCGAGGCGCGTGGGGGCGAGCGCGCCCGCGGAGAGGTCGAACACCGCGAGCTTGCCGTTGTTCGGCGCGTCGGGGAGCGAGACGTAGAGCTTCGCGCCGACCACGTCGTCGCGCACCACCGCGAGCGCCGCAGCGACGCCGTCGTTCACGGGATCGAGCGTGATCTTCGGCCAGGGGAGCGCCCCGCCGGACTCGTCGGTGCTGTCGATCGGGCCGCGGATCATCCCGGCCGGGATGATGTCGATGCGCGCGTCGCGCCCGCTCGCCACGAAGATGGCCTCGCCGCCCGGATCGGCCGCGACGTCGCTCGGCACGGCGCTCACCGGCAGGAACGAGTAGCCCGGCGTGCGCGGGTCGGTCTTGATCAGGTTGCTCGTCGTGTCGGCCGGGCTGCGCGCGAGGTCGACCACCGCGAGCTCGCCGCGCGACACCTGCGTGACCACGGCGTGCAGGCGGTACTCGGCGTCGGTCGCGACCGAGTCGGAGGCGTCGTCGACCGCGCAATTCTCGAGCGCGGCCCCCTCCCATCGGTCGGCCACGTGCTTGAGGCAGATGAAATCGACGTCCTTGGGGCGCTCCATCGAGCGCACGGGGACGACGACCGGCGTCTGCGAGCAGCCGGGCGTGACCGACGCGCCGATCGCGGCGAGCGTGGCGAGCGCGCCGAGGTGGCGCGTGGCCTGCTTCGCGAAGCGGCGACCGGGCGTTCGCGCGTGGGCGCTCACGACTGCGGCCCTCGCGGCTTGCCGATCGTGTAGACGACCTGCTCGTACAAGATGTTCGGGACCTTGGTGGTCTTCGCCGGGTCGCTCGGATCGGGGATCGTCGTAATCGGGTTCACGTCGATCACCTGCACGGTGCCGTCGATGAAGTTCGCTACGAAGGCGAGCTGGCGCGTCTCGTCGATCGTGATGGAGTACGGCCCGCGCCCCGCCTTGATGACGTCGCTCAGGCGGCGCGTCTCGGGGTCGTAGGCGATGACGTACGCGGAGTCGTACGAGGCGACGTAGATGCGCGTGTGCGCGATCCCCTTGTCGTCGACGAACGAGCGACGGGTGATGCGCGACGGGCCGATCGGCAGCGGCACGTTGTCGTAGAAGTGCAGCACGCCGCTTTCGCGATCGATCTGGCCGATCACGATGCTGGCCGGCGAGCGGCTCGCGAGGAAGACGCGGATCGGGCGGGCGCCCTCGCCCTGGCCGGGCGGGTCGACGACGACGCCGCGCGTGTCGTAGCCGGTGGTCTGCGTCGTGATCGGGATGAGCGACGAGGCGCTCAGCACGCTGCGATCGGGGTTGCCGTCGTCGCCGAGGTACGAGACGAGGAACAGCGACGACTGCGAGCGGTTGGCGACCAGGAAGCGCGGGACGAACGGCACGATCGGCGACGAGGTCGTGTCGACGCCGTCGCTCAGATCGAGGGGCGCGATGGCGGTGGCGCCCACCGCGAGGCTGCCGAGGGTGTACGAGAGCACCGGCGAGCCGCCGAGGCGCTGCGTGTTGCGGAACACGCTCACGTCGCCCGAGACCTGGTGCACGACGCTCGCGATGCCGCTGCTGTGCGCCGGCTCGAGCGCGCAGCCGCCGGCGGCGTCGAGCGCCTCGCACGACCAGTAATCCGGCGTCGCGAGCGCGAACGGCTCGCCCTCGAGCGTCAGCTGGCGCGCGTCGGCGGTGACGACCTGACCGACGCGGTGGTTCGCGTCGCAGTCGTGGCCGAACTCGTCGTTGCCCGCGCCGGCGTAGCAATCGAGCTTGATGTGCTGGCCGTCGGCGCTCTCGACCGCGTCGACGTAGGTGAGCGTCGCGTCGCCGCGCACCGGGGCGAGCACGCGCGAGATGCCGTCGACCGGCTTCTGCCCCTTGGTGGTGCCGGCGCTGGGCTCCTCGAAGAGGGGCACGACCTTCATGTCCGAGGCGAACGCGCCGATGCGGACCGAGGCCTTCACGAACGGCACCGACCAGCCGTCGGGCTGCGTCGGCCCCGAGCAGAGCAGCAGGTTGTCGAGCTTGTCCTTGCAGCGCAGGCGCTCGGGCGTGCCCGGGTCGGCGAGGCAGTCGGACGAGCGCATCTCGGCCTCGCAGAGCCGAACGGCCTGCTCGACGCCGCTGGACGCGTCGCCGAGGGCGAGGGCCTGGATGGTGCCCGAGTTGTACTTGAGGTCGAAGTCGCTGTTCGCCAGCATGAGCCAGTTGCTCTTGCCGGTGACCAGGCTCTTCGGGGTCAGCGCGACCGCGACCGGGAAATAGATCTGGTCGTCGAGCGGCACCGAGCCTCTGCCGCCGGACGGGTAGCAGCCGCACCCGAGCGCGGCGACGAGCGCGAGCGCGGCGCTGGCGAGGGTCGGACGGCGTTGGCCCATGGGATCTCGTCAGTTGCAACGGCAGCGGCGCGTCGGCAAGCGATCTGCCTGACGACGTGCGCGCACGCGTTCGCCGGCTCTCCGCGAGGAGCGCCGGACGACGCGCTCAGCCGTTACGCTTCTGGCCTTCGGCGATCCACTCGGCCACGACCTCGTGGCTCGTGCGGTCGAAGTGGACCTTGTTCGCGGCGATCTCACGGAGGGCCGTCACCGACGGCTTGTTCTTGCTGACGACGAGCGGCCCGGCGCCACGCATCAGCTGCCGGGTGCGCTGCGCGGCGAGGATCACCAGCGCGAAGCGGTTGTCTTCGCGCTCGAGGCAGTCTTCCACGGTAACGCGCGCCATACGTCTTCTCTCCTGGAGTCCGGTCGCAAGTAACGGAAAGGGCCGGGGAACCTAGCGCCCGAGCGGCCGCCCGGCAAGCAAAGCCCGGAAGGGGGCGTCGATTGACCGCGCTCGGGCCGCGCCGCGGCTCGCCGGAGCGTGCGCCCACGACCTCGGCAACCGCGACCGACGGCGACCGACGGCGACCGACGGCGACCGACGGCGCGAGACGCATGTCAGGCTGGAGCCATGCCCGCCCGGCCTTCCTCCGTGCCCGCTCGGCCCGCCGCCCACGCCTCACGTTCTTCGCGCTCTCTGCGCTCTCTGCGCTCTCCGCGCTCTCTGCGCTCTCCGCGCGCGCAGGCCCCCGCCGCGCGCGCCGGCTGCTGGCGGGTCGCGCTGATCGCGTTGGCGGGGTGCGGCGGTACGACCTCTCCGGCGGCGCCGCCCGACGATGCGGCGGGCGTGCTCGATGCGTCCGACGCGTCCGAGACCGCCGGCGACGCCGTGACCGAGGTCGGCGGCTGCGCGGTCGGCCCCGCGACCGGTGCCGGTGCGGCGGCGACGGATCGGGGCGTCGTGATCGGCGCCCGCGACGGGGCGACGTGGACCTACAAGGCCATCCCGTTCGCGGCGCCGCCGGTCGGGGCGCTCCGCTGGAAGCCGCCGCAGCCCGCCGAGTGCTGGGCTTCGCCGCGGCCGGCCACCGCGTTCGGGCCCATCTGCCCGCAGAGCGACGCGACCGGCTCGGCGCCGGTGACCGGCGCGGAGGACTGCCTCCAGCTCAACGTGTGGGTCCCGGACGCCGGCGGCGGCGCGGCGGCGCGCCCCGCGCTGGTGTTCGTGCACGGCGGCGGCTTCGCGCTCGGCTCGGCGGCCGAGGTGCAGCAGGGGGTGCACGTCTACGACGGCCGCGCGCTGGCCGAGCAGACGGGCGCGGTGGTCGTGACGTTCAACTACCGCCTCGGCGCGCTCGGCTTCCTCGCGCACCCCTCGCTCACCGCCGAAGGGGGCGGCGCCTCGGGGAACTACGGCACGCTCGATCAGATCGCCGCGCTCGGCTGGGTGCAGCGCAACGCCGCGGCGTTCTCGATCGACGCGAAGCACGTGCTGCTGTTCGGCGAGTCGGCGGGGGCGGTGTCGGTCTGCTCGCTGGTCGCCTCGCCGCTCGCCAAGGGGCTCTTCTCGGCGGCGCTGATGGAGAGCGGAGGCTGCACCGCGCGCGCGCTGGCCGACGCGGAGACGCAGGGCAAGACGCTGTTCGTGGCCGCCAAGTGCGACGGCGCGGCCGATCCGCTCGCGTGCATGCGTGCGCTGCCGGCCGAGCAGGTCGTCGCCGCGGTGCCGACCAAGGTCGACATCGCCGGCAAGGCCTCGGGGTACGGCGCGGTGGTCGACGGCACGGCGCTCACGGCGATGCCGCGCGACGTGATCGCGGCCGGCCTGCACAACCACGTGCCCATGATCGTCGGCGCGAACTCCGACGAGACGAGCCGCGCCGCGCCCGCGCTGGCCGACGAGGCGGCGTACGAGGCCGCGGTGCGCGCGCTCTTCCCTCTGGCGAGCGTCGCCGACGCGGTGCTCGCGCAGTACCCGGCGAGCGGCTACGCGACGCCGCGCGCGGCGTTCGTCGCGCTCACCACCGACGCGAAGTTCGTCTGCGCCGCGCGCACGACCTTGAAGGCGCTGGCGAAGGGGCAGAGCGAGCCGCTCTACCGCTACTTCTACACGCACGCCCTCGAGGCCTCGACGCCGCTGGTGAAGGCGCTCGGCGCGTGGCACGGCGGCGAGCTGCCGTTCGTGTTCCAGCAGCTCGCGATCGCGGGGTATGTGGCGACGACGCCCGAGCACGCGCTCGCCGATTCGATCGACGGCTACTGGGGGCGCCTGGCTGCTTCAGGCGATCCGAACGGCGGCGGCGCGGTCGCGTGGCCGCGGTGGCTCGCGGACGGGACCGATCCGTACCTGCAGCTCGACGACGCCATCACCGCGGGCGCGGGGGTGCGCACGGCGAAGTGCGACTTCTGGGACGGCCTGTCGGGGACGCTCTGAGCGTGCTGCCGTGAGCGCTTCACCCCGCCACGCGCACCGCTCATCGCGCGGGAAAACCGCCGCGCTCTTCAACTGCCCACCGGAGCGGTCGGCACCGCCCCGCCCCGCCGAATGCGATTCGTCGGGGCCAAACCCCACCGGAGAGACTGTTTCACAGTCTCTCCCTCGCTGCAGAAGACGCCGTCCTTGCCGTGCGCCAGCAGGAACGCGGGCGCAGGGCACGAGAACGCGCACGACGCGAGCTCGCACGACGCCTGCCCCTTCGGGAGCGTGTAGACGCAGCCCGAGGCGTGGCAATCGAACGCGACGTTGGACGTTGGTCGCCGCGACGCTCCCCTTGTGCGTCGGCGCCGCCGCGACGCACACGCCGTGGACGTTGATCTCGCCCTCGTCGCAGTCGCTCTCGGCGCAATGATCGTCGAAGCGGGGCGCGCCGTCCGGGCACGCGGGCGCGCAGGCCTCGGTCGCTCCGTCGGGCACGTCGCCCTTGGGGCACACGGCCACCGGCTTCATCGGCGCGTTGGCGCCGACGATCGACGCGGAGGCGGGCACCGCGTCGACGATGCGCGCCGCCTTCAGCTTCCCCAGCGTCGTCTCGTGGAACCACGCGTAGCCGTGATCGCCGAACTTGTCGCCCCAGCTGTTGTGCATGAGGAAATAGGTCGCGTCGCTCTGCTCCCGATAACCCGCGAGCAGCATCGCGTGACCGCCGGCCCCCTCCGCCTGCGGTCGCAGCTGCGGCGATCGTGGCGGCCGGTCGCCTCGACCGGCACGTCGGGCTCGTTCGCCGCCAGCGCTCGGGCACGCCCGCCGCGCCGGCCGCGCGGCTCAAGGCTTCTTGCACTCGATCGACTCGGGCTTGGCGCACATCTTCGCCTTGCTCTCGAGCTTCGCCCCGAACTGCATGCACGTGAGCCCGGTGGTGCAGTCGGTGTCGAGCTGGCACGGGCCGCACTCGCCGACCTTCGTGGCGCGCTGCCCGACGAAGAGGGCCACGCCGGCGAGGATCGCGGCGAGCACCACGCCTCCGACGACGCGCAGCGCGAGCGAGCCGCGATCGTGGGCGCGGCTCATCGCGTCCATCGCCTTGTCGTCCGTCTGGGTCAGCTGACCGATGTCCGCGATCTGCTCGCATTTCTTGCAGCAGATGGCCCCCGAAAGGTCGAAGTAGGTATCGGCCGCGCCGAGCGCGGCACCGCAGCGGCTGCAAGTGGACATGGCCGCAACGTAGCCCTCGCCGGCGGGCGCGAAAGGCCAAAACAACGCGTTCTTCGCGAAATTTCAGGCCCCAGCTCGCTCGTCGAGGTCGCTTCGAACATCGCGAAAGCGATGCGCAGGACTGGCAGTCAGCGCACGCGCGAGCCGTTCGTGTCGCGCAAACACAGCACCGACCAGCCTTGAACGAGCGCCGCTTCACTCCGCGGAGCCGGCTCCCGACGCGAAGCTCGCCTGCGCCGTGGGCACGATCTCGAAGGTGCTCGCGAGGGGGCAGAGCGAGCCGCTCGACCGCGACTCCCAACGCGCACGCGCGCGAGGCCTCGACGCCGCGGGTGAAGGCGCTCGGCGCGATCGAGTCGAGCGTCACGCCCACATCGGCGCCGACACACGGGCGTGACGACCGTCGCGTCGACGCGTCGCGGGTGAGCTCGCGTTCGGGCGTATTTTCTCGGGCAATTCGCGCGCTGCGCGGATTGGTCCGGCCGGTGCAGAGAGCCCTCGCATGACCTCGCGCCGCTGGCTCTCGCTCGCCTCCCTCGCTCCGCTCTCGCTCGTCGCGCTCTCGGTGACGTCCGGCTGCGCCGTCGACGCCACCACGCCGGCCGACGGCGAGGAGGGCGAGACGCAGCCCGTGCAGGACGGCCGTGAGGCCGAGAGCGCGCACGTCGGCGTCGACTGTTCGAACCGCCACACCGACACGGGCTACAAGTCGGGCTCCGCGTTCACCATCACGGTCGTCGAGGCCGACGGTAAGCCGGTCGAGGAGAAGACCGCGTCGATGTACGCGCGCATGCAGAAGGCCGCGGCGGCCGACGGCGTCCTGATCCGCGTGGTGAGCGGCTTCCGCACGATGGCGGAGCAGAAGTACCTGTACAACTGCTACCTCACCGGCAGCTGCAACGGCGGCAACCTCGCCGCCAAGCCGGGCTACTCGAACCACCAGAGCGGCCACGCGCTCGACCTGAACACGTCGTCGGGCGGCGTGTACTCGTGGCTCACGAAGCACGCGCACGAGTACGGCTTCGAGCGCACCGTGCCCTCGGAGATCTGGCACTGGGAGTACTGGGGCGCCGAGGTCTCGGGCTCGTGCACCGCGACGAGCGCGCCGCCTCCGAGCTCGGGGTGCTGGTCGAGCACCCTCGGCAAGCAGGTCGTTCAGAACACCTGCGTGCAGAGCAAGTCCGACTCGAAGTGGTACCAGTGCGTCGACGGCGGCAAGTGGGAGGATCGCTGGACGGTCGCCGCCGCGTGCGTGTCCGTGCATCCGCTGTAGGGCGGCGGCGACCGATCCTGAACGCGCTGCCGTTCACTCCGCCGGCGCGTGCGTCCCCTGCGCCTCGCCGCCGAACGCGCCCGGATCCGAGCGACGCGCCTTCTCCTCGGCGCGTCGCGCAGCGCGCTTGCGGACCATGAAGTAGACGATCGGCACGGTCATGCGCGAGAGGGCGAGCGAGGCGATCTCGCCGGCCATCAGCGCGATGGCGAGCCCCTGGAAGATCGGATCGAACAGGATGACCGCGGCGCCGACGACGACCGCGGCGGCGGTGAGGAGCATCGGCCGGAAGCGCACCGCGCCCGCGTCGACCACCGCGTCCTCGAGCTTGGCGCCTTCTCCGAGGCGCTGCTCGATGAAGTCGACCAGGATGATCGAGTTGCGCACCACGATGCCGGCGCCGGCGATGAAGCCGATCATCGACGTCGCGCTGAAGTAGGCGCCCATCATCCCGTGCGCCGGCAGGATGCCGACCAGCGAGAACGGGATGGCCGACATGATCACGAGCGGCGTGATGAACGACTGGAACCACGCGACGTTGAGCACGTAGATGAGCACCAGCACCACCGCGAACGCGGCGCCGAGGTCGCGGAAGACCTCGTAGGTGATGTGCCACTCGCCGTCCCACTTCATGGCGAACTTGTCGCTGAAGAACGGTTGCGAGGCCGTGCGCTGCTCGAGCGAGTAGCCCTCGGGCAGGCGCATGGCGTCGATCTGCGGCTGCAGCGCGAGCATCGCGTAGACCGGGCTCTCGATGGCGCCGGCGACGTCGGCGGTCACGTACACGACCGGCATCAGGTTCTTGTGGTAGATGCTCTTCTCCTCGACGACCGTCTCCTCGTGCACGAGCTCGCGCGCGGCGACGAGGTTGCCGTCGCGCCCGAGGAGGCGGATCCCCTCGAGGCGCGCGAGATCGGCGCGCGCCGACGGCGTCAGGCGCACCACGATCGGCACGTCCTCCTTCTCGCGCTCGTCGTGCAGGAGCCCCTGCGGCTCGCCGGCGGTGGCGAGGCGCAGCGCGCGCACCACGTCGGACTCGGGGATGCCGGCCAGGGCGGCCTTCTCGCGATCGACCGCGAGGCGCGTCTTGGGCTGATCGTCCTCGACGTACCAGTCCACGTCGACGATGCCGGGCGTCTTCTCCATCAGCTCGCGCACCTGCCGCGCGATGTCGATCTGCCGGGCGTAGTCGGGGCCGTAGATCTCCGCGACCAGCGTCTGCAGCACGGGCGGGCCCGGCGGCACCTCGGCGACCTTGATGCGCGCGCCGTGGCGCGTCGCGATCGGCAGCACGAGCTCGCGCACGCGCTTGGCGATGGCGTGGCTCTGCGCCTTGCGGTCGCCCTTCTCGACGAGGTTCACCTGGATGTCGGCGACGTTGGAGCCGCTGCGCAGGAAGTAGTGCCGCACCAGGCCGTTGAAGTTGTAGGGGCCCGAGGTCCCCACGTAGGTCTGGTAGTCCTTCACCTCGGGCAGCTCGCGGATGACGTCGGCCATCTCCTGCGTGACGCGATCGGTCTCCTCGAGCGAGGTCCCCTCCGGCATGTCGACCACGAGCTGGAACTCGCTCTTGTTGTCGAAGGGGAGCATCTTCACGCGCACGTACTTGATGCCGACGAGCGCCATCGCGCCGATCAACAGCACCACGACGCTCACGAGGAACGCCACGCGCAGCTTGGCGACCCGCAGCAGCGCGCCCATCACGTGGCGGTAGAAGCGCGTGGTCGCCCCCTCGGCCTCCTGCTCGCCGTGCACGTCGGCGTGGCTCATCAGGCGGATGGTCGCCCACGGCGTGACCACGAACGCGACCAGCAGCGAGAAGATCATCGCCGCCGAGGCGCCGATCGGGATCGGGCGCATGTACGGGCCCATCAGCCCGCCGACGAACGCCATCGGGAGGATCGCCGCGATGACGGTCATGGTCGCGAGGATGGTCGGGTTGCCGACCTCGTCGACGGCCTTGATCGCGATGTCGGTCGGCGAGAGCCCCCTGTTCTCCGGGAGCTTCCAGTGGCGCGTGATGTTCTCGACGACCACGATCGCGTCGTCGACCAGGATGCCGATCGAGAAGATCAGCGCGAAGAGCGTGATGCGGTTGAGCGTGTAGCCGTAGAGGTAGAAGACCGTCATCGTGAGCGCGAGCGTCGCGGGGATGGCGAGCATCACGATCCCGGACTCGCGCTTGCCGAGGGCGATCCAGATGAGCAAGCCGACGCTCACCACGGCGATGCCCATGTGCATCAGCAGCTCGTTGCTCTTCTCCGCGGCCGTCTCGCCGTAGTTGCGCGAGATCGCGACCTGCACGTCGGAGGGGATGAGCGTCCCCTTGGCGGCCTCGACCTTGCGCATCGCGTCGGCCACGACCGACACGGCGTTCTGCCCCTTGTGCTTGGCGACCGAGAGCGTGACCGCCGGCGCCGAGCCGTGGCGCAGATCCGCCGCGGGCCCCTCGGCCGCCGCGCCGCCGCCGAAGCGCACGTACGTCGACGGCGCCTCGGGGCCGTCGTCGAGCGTCGCGACGTCGCGCAGATAGACGGGGCGCCCCTGCGAGGCGCCGACCACCACGGAGCCGACGTCGCGCGCGTCGCGCAGCACGGTCCCCGTCTCCACGAGCAGCTCGCGATCGTCGCGGGTGATGGCGCCGGCCGCCATGCGCTGGTTGGCCGCCTGCAGCGAGCCCGCGATCGAGAGCGGCGAGAGGCCGCGCGCGGCGAGGCGCTCCGGATCGAACGCGACGCGGATGCGCCGGCGCTCGCCGCCGGTGATGGTGACCTCGCTGACGCCGTCGACCTGCTTGATGCGCTCCCGCAGCTCGGCCGAGAGGCGGCGGAGATCGTAGCCGCGGGCCGACTCGCTGTAGAGCGTGACCGCGAGCACCGGCACGTCGTCGATCGAGCGCGGCTTCACCAGCGGCCGCGAGGCGCCGGGCGGGATGATGTCGGCGTGCGAGGCGAGCTTGTCGGTGAGGCGGACCATGGCCCGCTCCTCGTCCTCGCCGACCTTGAAGCGCACGATGACGCTCGCCATGCCGGGGCTCGAGGTCGAGTAGACGTACTCGACGCCGGGGATCTCCCAGAGCAGCCGCTCGAGCGGCTGGGTCACGCGGGCCTCGACCTCCTTCGCCGATGCGCCGGGCATCTGCACGAAGACGTCGCTCATCGGCACGATGATCTGCGGCTCCTCCTCGCGCGGCAGCTTGGTGATGGCGAACGCGCCGAGCAGCACCGAGAAGATCAGCAGCAGCGGCGTGAGCTTGGAGTGGATGAAGGCCTTGGCGAGCTTGCCGGCGGGCCCGAGCTTCATCGGCTTGCGCGCGGGATCCGGCTCGTGGCTCTCGTGCGAGGCGTGCGGCTCGTGCTTCGCGCTCACTTGCCGACCTCGTCGACGCGGGCGCCGTCGCGCAGGTTCGCGGGCGGCGAGAGCACCACGCGCTCGCCCTCCGAGAGGCCCGAGCGGACCTCCACCACGTCGCCCTGCGCCTCGCCGAGCGTGACCATGCGCAGGCGCGCGCGCCCCTCGCGCACGACGTAGACGCGGTCGATGGAGCCGCTCGCCGAGATCGCCGCGCGCGCGACGACGAGGCGCTGCGTCGAGCCGACGTGCAGCACGGCGCGGGCGAAGGTGCCCGGCTGCACGTCGACGACCTGCGCGGGGAGCTCGATCTTCACCACGAAGGCGCGCGAGCCGACGTCGACCACCGGGATGATCTCGGAGACCTTGCCGCTGAGCGTGCCGGTCGTGGCGTCGACCTCGAGCGTCGCCGCCTCGCCGATCTTCACGCTGCGCGCGCGGCCGGCCTCGATCGAGGCGTCGACGTGCAGGCCGCCGCGCTCCTCGATCACGAGCAGCGTCGCGCCCGGGGTGGCGAGGCTGCCGGGATCGGCGCGCCGCTCGAGCACGCGGCCGGCGAACGGCGCGGTGATCTTCGCGTACGAGAGGAGCGCCTGCGCTTCGGCGAGCTCGGCCTGCGCGGCGAGGATGCGCGCGTCGGACGAGCGCACGCGGGCGCCGGCCA
>CAIXWQ010000515.1 GCA_903923175.1 uncultured delta proteobacterium
AAGACCGACGACCCGACGGTACGCGCGGCGCGCGGGGGCTCCGGGCCCGAGAAGCGCGAGCCGCTCCCCTTGCGTCGGCGCGGGCGCCGCGCGCGCTACGACGTCGCGGTCATCGGCAGCGGCGTCGGCGGCAGCGTCTGCGCGGCGCTGCTCGCGCGGGCCGGCGCGCGCGTGCTGGTGCTCGAGAAGAACGAGCGGGTCGGCGGGATCCTCGCGTCGTACGTGCGCGAGGGGTTCAAGTTCGACGTGGGGAGCCACCTGCTGGCGCAAGGGGCGCGCGGGCCGATCGGCGCGCTGCTGCGCACGGTCGCGGTCGCGCCGCCGCGGCTGCTCACCCATCGCATCCCGGTCCGCTCGCGCGGCATCTTCGAGATCGCGGCCCCGGCGCGGCGACGCTCCCTCGGCGCCACCGCGCTCGAGGCGGCGCGCGCGCTGAAGATCCCCACGCGCGACCGGCTGCGCCTCGCGCGCATGCTGTTCGAGGTGTTCACGCTGACCGAGTGGGAGCTCGCCGCGTGGGATCGGCGCACGCTCGAGCAGTTCGTGCTGCGGCACACCGAGCACCCGGCGGCGTACTTCCTCTTCTCGTTCCTCGCGTCGATCTTCTACGTGCTGCCGCCGTGGGAGGTCTCCGCGGGCGAGGCGATCCGCGGGCTGCGCGCGGTGCTCTCCGCCTACGCGCTCTCGTACGTCGAGGGGGGGATGGACAGGATCCCCGAGAGCCTCCTCGCGCGCGTGCTCCAGGCCGACGGCGACGTGGTGGTCGGCGCGCGCGTGACCTCGGTGCGCCCGCGCGTCGGAGGCTTCGCGATCGGGTGCGCCGACGGCGCCGAGTACGAGGCCGCGCAGGTCGCGTGCAACCTCGCGCCGATCGATCTGCTGCCGCTGCTCGAGGCCCCGGCGGGCGCGCTCCCGGCCGAGTGGCTCGCGCGCGTGCGCGCCGTGCGCGCGTCGGGGAACGCGCACCAGATCAAGCTGGCCCTGCGCCGCCCGCTGGTCGAGGAGGGGTGCGTGATCGGCGGCCTGTCGCAGAGCGGCCTCGGCGTCGACGACCTGAGCCTCTCGCTGCTGCGGCGCGCGGTCTCCGACATCGAGATCGGGCGCGTGGCCGATCCGATGGCGCTCTACGCGCCGGTGCCGAGCAACTTCGACCCGAGCCTCGCGCCGCCGGGCTGCCAGCTGATCGTCGCGAGCGTCTACGCGCCCACGCGCGCCGATCCGCTCGATCCGCCCGAGCGCTGGCGAGAGCGCATCCTCGCCGCGCTGCGGGGCATCCTCCCTGGCCTCGACGACGCCCTCTTGTTCCACGAGTTCACGCCGGTCTCGGGGGGCGGCGCGTGGATGGGCAAGAGCGCCAACGGCGCGATCTCGAACGGGCAGTACGTGGGGCAGGTCGGCGCCGCGCGGCTCGCGGTCGCCACGCCGCTCGCGGGGCTGTACCTGGTCGGCGACGGCGCCGGCGGGCGCGGCATCGGCATCGAGCTCGCCGCGCGCTCGGCGATCGAGGCCGCCACGAGCATGATCGCGGCGCGCGCTACGGCGTCGGCTTGAGCTGGCAGCGCGTCGGCGCCGCGCCGCTCACGGTACAGACCTCGGTTTCGGGGCACGTCAGCTGCCAGATCACGTAGCCGCCGCGGCACTGGAGCGCGGTCGCGCCGTCGCAGAGCTGCGTGACGTCGCTGCTCGCCGGGCAGCGCGGATCCTGGCTCCGGCTCTTCGTGCAGTACGCGACGAAGGGGGCGCTGGCGGCGCGCCCGGTCTCGGCCACGCAGTCGGGGGCGTCGGAGAAGCACGGGGTCTCGACCACGATCGACCCTTCGTGGCACTCGAGCACGCCGTCGCCGTGGCACGTCGAGCCCGAGCCCTTCGCAGGGCACAGAGCGCTCTTCACGGTGAGATCGGCGCAGTACGCGTCGGTGGCGGTGTCGACGCACGTCTCGACCTTCGTCGCGCAGTCGTACCGCTGCCACGTCGGTCCCACCGTCTCGTCGACGAGGCTGCAGTACGTCAGCGTGTTGCCGTCGCAATGGGTCTGGTCGGTCCCCATCACGCACTCGTTCGAGGGGCCGAGGCACCCATTGGTGCCGAAGAGCACGGCGCCCACGCACGACAAGACCCCGACCATCGACAGCACGCGCATCGCCAAGCCTCTCGAGCGTCGAAGGGACGCGGCCGGTCCCACAGCAAGCGATGTGCCGCCTCGAGCGCGCGCGATCGCCCGCTGCGCGACGCTGGTGGGAGCGAGATCGCGGCGTGATGGCAGCGTGATCGCGGCGCGCGCGCACCACAGTGTGACGGGGTCGGCACACGTCCGCGGGCGCGCACGGCCCGCCGCGCCGCGAGCGGGGCCCGTACGCCCGCAGGCCGCTCAGGCCCGTCGCAGGTGCGCGGAGAGCACGCCGCCGCGCCGCTCCGCGAGCACCGCCAGCGGCCGCACGAGGGCGAGCAGCTCGTACGCGACCTCGAGCAGCTCGGCGTCGGCGTCCTCGGCGAGCCACGCGGAGAGGTCGGCGAGGCGGCCCGCCTCCATGCGCAGCGAGTCCTTCGGCAGCCGCGCCAGCCACTGCGTCGCGAGGGCGGGGAACGGCACCAGCAGCGCGGCTTCGTCGCGGCTCACCCACGCCGGCCGCTTCGAGGCCGCGAGGGCGTCGCTGGAGGGGATCGCGAGCATCCAGAGCTCGGCCAGGTGCCCGTCGCCCAGCGTCGCGCCGCGCTCGGCGAGCAGCTCGCGGCCTCGCTCCCACTCGCGCGCGTCCGCCAGCCGCAGCGCGGCGTGCGTCGCAACCGCGGGCGCGACCTCGGCCTCCAGGACCGGCACGAAGCGCGTCACGGCGCGCGTGCCTCCGAGATCGTCAATCTCGTCGACCGTGTGCGCGAACGCCGGGCGCCAGTCGACCTCGGAGACGGCGGGGCGGCCGGGCTCGTGGACCGCCAAGGCGAGTACGGGGAGCATCGGGGGGAGCCTAATCGAGGACCTACCGCGCGACGGCGCCCTTCGCGGCGAGGGGGCGAGGGGCGAGGCCTCTCCGGCGTCGACTGCATGCAGCACCGAAGTACTTGCATGATGCTCGGATCATAATGGCTTGATGCACCTAGTGTCTGGCTCACAACACCAAGATCGAGCATCTGTGGTTTGAAGGATGGAGACGGCTCCTCCAAAAGCGAGACTGTCTACACAAACAATAACCACTCGATGCATCGCGCTCGCCGCACGCTGCTCCGCATTGCAGGCTCGATGCTCCGAGGCCGGTGCACGGTCATGCTCCGCGCGATCGCAGCGTTAGGCGCCTCGATCCCGACGCCTCGGAGCCCACCCGCGCAGCCGTGCGCGACCTCGCCCGCGCGGCGCCCATCGGCACCGCGACGTCGTACGCGGGGCCAACGTACGCTCCTCCGATGCCGCGTCGGACGCTCACCGTCTGCCTCGCCTCCGTGATCGCCGCCTGCGCGGCGTCGATGCCG
>CAIXWQ010000516.1 GCA_903923175.1 uncultured delta proteobacterium
CGTGCGCGGAGGTGGCGAGCGCACGGCGCGGCTGCTCCGCGAGATCGAGCGCTTCCACGAGGCCGTCTCGCTCGCGACCGCCCACGACCAGCTCGCGGCCCGCGGCGCCGCGCCCGCGCTCACGGAGCAGGTCGAACGCTCGCTCCGCGAGGTTCGCGCCAGCCTCGTGCGCGCGCTCGAGATCGACAGCGTCTTGCGCGAGCACGCCGGCTCATTCCGACGCGCGAAGTCGGACGCGGCGGCCGCGTTCTTCCCGATGGAGGTGGCCCGTGTCGACGCCGACGCTGCGAGCTGCGCGGAGCTGCTCGATGGTGCGCTGGAGGTGATGGCCCTGGCGCGGATGGACGTCGACCGGACGTTTCGGAGCTGAGACGCCGATGCGAGGGCGATCCGCCGTCTCCGCCTGCGCGCTCCTTGTCGGCGGGGCTTCCTGCAGCCTCCAGTCCCCGGAAGCGCCTTCGCACGCGAGCGCCGAGGTCGCCGAAGCTCCTGCGATGCGAGCGCCGCGGCCCGCCTCTCTCGGTCCCGCGTCGTCGGCCTCGCCGCTGCGGCGTGTGTCGGGCGTCGGCTGGACGCTGATGGTCCCACCCGGTTGGGACGCGCGGCCGGAGCAGGACAGTCCAACCCTCGCCAACTACGAGAACCAGCCCCAGCGAGGCTGGTTCTTCGTCGTTCGCGAGCAGTTCCAGGGCGACCGCCACGCCTACGTGCGCGAGGCGCTCGACGGGCTCCGCGGCGGGGACACCCTCGACTCGCCGCCCGCAGACGTCGTGCTAGCCGGCGTGGCCTTCACGCAGCTGCACGCCGTCTCGCGTACCCGCTCCTTGTGGCTTTGGCTCACGCAGCGCGACGAGCTCGGTATCGGCTTCGTGTGCGGCGGCCGGCCGGACGATCTCGGCAACGACCTCGACTGCCTCGCGATGGCCAAGACGTTCCGAGTCCGTTGACCGAGCGACGGCCGCGCCGACCCGCGCTGGCTCACCCCTCCTCGACCGACACCACGCTCCGCATCCCGCTCCGCTTCACGTTCACGCGCGCGCTGATCTTCGCGGCGAGCCGCTCGACGTGGGAGATGATGCCGATCTGCCGCCCGGTCGCCTGGAGCGCTTCGAGGCTCGCGAGTGCGGCGTCGAGCGAGCGGCCGTCGAGCGTGCCGAAGCCCTCGTCGATGAAGAGGCTCTCGACCCGCGTCTTCGAGGCGCCGAGCGACGAGAGGCCGAGCGCGAGGGCGAGCGAGACCAGGAACGACTCGCCGCCCGAGAGCGTGCTCGACGAGCGCACCTCGTCGGCCATGTCGTGATCGATGATCTGGAATTCGAGATCGCCCTGCGCTGCGGGAGCGAGCGAATAGCGGTGCGAGAGCTGCCGCAGGTGGTGGTTTGCCTCCTCCAGCAGCGCGCCGAAGGTCAGGTTCTGGGCGAAGACCCGCAGCTTCTTGCCGTCGGCCGAGCCGATGACCTCGCTCAGCTTCTCCCGGAACTCGGTGCGCTGGCGCTGCTGCTCGAGCTCCACCGCCTTGGCGCCGCGGCGCGCGTGCGCCTCGTCGTCGTCGTGGAGCCGGAGCTGTAGCGTCTGCCGCTCCGTCTCGGCGTCCTCGACCGCGGTCTTCGCGGTGGCGAGCGACTCGGCCAG
>CAIXWQ010000517.1 GCA_903923175.1 uncultured delta proteobacterium
CAGCCGCGCGCGGCGTTCGGTGGCCCGGGCCTCGCGCGAGGCGCCGCGCTCAGCGCGCCCGGCGACGACGACGCCCCAGCGCGATCGCCCCGAGCGCGAGCGCGCCGAGCGCGAGCTGCGACGAAGCCGGGTGACCGTCGACGGCGCAGCCGCCCGACGAGTTGGCCCCCGCCGCGGGGCCGGGGATGCAGTTCGCGCCGTCGCAGGTGTTGCCCGGCGAGCACTGGTCGCTCGTCGCGCAGCGCGGGAAGCAGTCGCCGGTCGCCGTGCTGCACTGGTAGGGGCCGCACGAGGTCGGCGAGAGCGACTTGTCGGCGGGGACCGTCGACAAGCCGTCCGCGCTGCAGGTCGGCCGGGGGGGCACGCACTTGCTCGACGTCGTGTCGCACGTGAAGCCGGTGTTGCAGTCCTGATCGACCTTGCACGCCGTCTTGCACGACTTCGCGTCGCACGCGAAGGTGTTGCAGCTCGTCGTCGCGCCGGCCTTGCAGGTGCCGGTGCCGTCGCAGTACGAGGCCGCCGTCGCCGTGGCCGCAGCGCAGCTCGCCGGCGTGCACTCCTTGTCGGGGCCGTTGGCGAACCCGACGCACTTGGTGCGGTCCTTGGTGCCGTCGCAGGAGAGCGCGCGGCACACGTCCGCGCCGCCGTCCGAGCACGCCGTGCGCGTCGTGCCGTGCGGCGGCCCCGACACGCCGGAGCACTTCCCTTCGAGGCCGGGGATGTCGCACGCCTCGCACTGACCGCCGCACGGCCCGTCGCAGCAGACGCCGTCCACGCAGAAGCCCGACGCGCAGTCGTTCTTCGTCGTGCAGGCGACGCCCGCCTTGGGGATGCAGAGGTTGTCCTTGCAGGTGTATCCCGTCGCGCAGTCCGTCGCCGCGGCGCAGGTCGTGAGGCACGCGCCGCCGGCCGCGTCGCAGAGGTACGGCGAGCACGGCTTGGTGGTCGCGGCCGGGCAGTTGCCGGCGCCGTCGCAGTAGGCCGCGAGCTTCGCGACGCCGGCCGCGCACGTGGGCGTGCCGCAGGTCGTCGAGGTGCCTGGCGGCGCGCCGCACGCGATGCGGTTGGAGCCGTCGCACACGGCCTGGCAGGCGCCCGTGCCCGAGCAGGCCGTTCGGCTCGCGTGCGGCTTGCCGGAGACCGCGGTGCACGTGCCGATGCTGCCGCCGACGTCGCACGCCTCGCACTGCCCGCTGCACGCCTTGTCGCAGCAGACCCCGTCGGCGCAGTGGCCGCTGCCGCACTGCGAATCGGCGGTGCAGCCGGCCGCGATCGGCCTCGCGCAGGTGCCCGCTCCGTTCGCGTTGCAAACGGCCGGCGTGGTGCACGCGTCGACCGTGCAGCACACGCCGTCGGTGCACTTGCCGCTGCCACACTCGCTCGCCGCGCTGCAGAGCGTGCCGAGCGCGCCGGTGGTCACGCACGCGCCGCTCGCGTTGCAGAAGTAGCCCGCCGCGCAGTCGCCGGCGGCGGTGCAGCTCGTCTTGCACGCCGTCGCGCCGCACGTGTACGAGCCGCAGTTGGTCGGCGACACGGCGCCGCAGACGCCGAGCCCGTCGCAGAAACGCGTCGGGGCCGCCGTGCTGCCGCTGCAGGTCGCCGCCGCGCAGACCGCGGTCGGCGGAGGGGCGGGGGCGCAGGTCGCGCGGTTCGAGCCGTCGCACGCGGCCTGGCAAGCGCCGGTGCCGATGCACGCGGTGCGGGTGCCGTGCACCGCGCCGAGGACGGCGGTGCAGGTGCCGGCGTTCATGCCGACGTCGCACGCCTCGCACTGGCCGGTGCAGGCCTCGTTGCAGCACTTGCCGTCGGCGCAGATCCCCGAGCCGCAGCTGCCCGCCGTCGCCGTCGTGCACGACTGGCCGTTCGGCAGCTTGCAGGAGCCCTTCGCCCCCGCGACGTCGCAGCGCATCGGCGCGCCGCAGGACGCCGAGGTGCAGCAGGTGTTGTCGACGCAGCTGAGCCCCGTCTTGCACTCGGGGGTCGAGTTGCACGACGAGCCGACGTCGCCGGTCGGCACGCACGTGAGCGTCGCGTCGCACTTGAAGCCGCTCGCGCAGTCCGCGATCGTCGAGCACGAGGTCTTGCAGGCCGTCGCGCCGCAGGCGTAGACGCCGCAGTCCTTGGTGGTGGCGACGTTGCAGGCGCCGGTGCCGGTGCAGAACGAGGGGCGAGTCTCGGTCTGGCTCGCGCACGAGGGCGCGACGCACTGGGTCGTCGCCGCCGAGTACGTGCAGGCCGTCGCGCTCGTCCCCTCGCAGTACGAACCGCACGTCGTGCCGTAGCCCGCGCAGAGCGCGCGCGTGGTGCCGAAGCCGGTCACCGCCTGGCCCGCGGCGTAGCCGGTCGGGCCGTTCGTCTTGTTGACGGTGGTGCAGGTGCCGGGCGCGCCGGCGGTGTTGCACGCCTGACACTGGCCTGCGCAAGGAGCGTTGCAACAGACGCCGTCGACGCAGTTGCGGCTCGCGCACTCGCCCGAGCTCGTGCAGGCGGCGCCGATCCCGAGCGGGCTGAAGAGCTCGTCGCTCGCGACCGCGGCGCCGTTGTACCCGCCGGTCACGAGGACCTTGCGTGAAGTGCCGAGCGCCGTCGCCTGATGGAGCCAGCGGGGCGTGGCCAGGTCGCTGAACGTGACCGTGCCGGCGCTGCCGATCTCGTCGGCACGCCCGGCGTAGGCGCTGGTCACGCCGGGCGAGCCCCCGACGAACATCGCCTCCGTCGTCGAGCTCGTCAGGTCGCCCAGGCTCACGCCGCGCGTTCCCTCGCGGGCGACGGTGAGATCGGCGAGCTTGGTCCAGGTGCCGGGCGTGAGCTTCGGCGTCGTGTAGATCGCGCTCACGTAGCCCGTGCCGGTGCTCCCGCCCGCGAGCAGGATGGCGTTCGAGAGCGGCGCCATCGCCGGGTTGCGCACGCCGACGGGGAGCGGGGTGCCGGCGGCCCACGTCGTGCCGTTGAACCACTCGGTGGTCGCGATGTAGGGCGCGGCGGCGCCGGTCGGGCTGCCGCCCGCGACGATGAGATAGCCCGCGGTGCAGTTGAACGGGCAGTAGTTCCAGGCCTCCATCGCGTGCCCGAAGCGCGCGGTCGCCAACGACGGCGCGGCGGTCCAGGTGAGCGTCGCGACGTTGAGCTTGTCGACCGCGTTGCTCGCCGTGTTGGTCGCCAGCGCGCGCCCGCCGGTGACGTAGATCTCGCGCGTCGGCGGCACCGTCGCGCCGTACTGCACGCTGCCCGCGGCGAGCTGATCGCGCGCGCCGCCGGGAAGCGTGCCGGCCGACTTCCACGTCGGCGAGGCGCTCGGATCGTAGATCTCGGTGGTCGCCCCGCCGCTGGAGCCGCCCATGACGACGACGCGCCCGTCGCCGGTCGCGGCGGACGCGTGGTTGTAGCGCGCGGTCGTCAGGTTGGCCGCGGCCGCCCAGGTGCCCGCGGCGACATTGTAGAGCGCGGTGGTGGCGACCGCGCCGCCGACCTGTCCGCCCGTCGCGAGCACGCAGCCGCTCGGCGCTGCGCAGGCCGGGAAGAGTGTGGTCGTGAACCACGTCGCGCGGTGGCTGTTCGGCCGGTACGGCATGGTCGCCGCGCTCGTCCACGCCGGATCGACGAGCACCGGGTACACGAGGCCGGCGTCGTCCCACGAGGCGACCACGGTGCAGGTCTTCGCGCCGGGCGCGACGATCGGGCGCCCCCACGGGCCGTGCTCGTCGCGATCGTAGGCGCACCCCTCGACGCGGAGCGCGCCGGTGCGCGAGGTGCCCGCCGCGTCGACGACGAACGGCGCGCGCGTGTGCAGCGCCGGGTTGCCGTCCGCGCTGAGGACCTCGAGCGTGCCTTCGACGAGCCGCAGGCCCGCGGCGGCGCCCTTCAGCGCGATCTCGTAGCGGATCTCGCGTGCCTCGGGCGCCTCTTCGAAGTGGAAGTACTCCTCGGTGCCGATCGTGAGCGGCACGTGCAGGAGGGTCGCGCCGCCGATCGCGCGCTCGTAGGTGACGTCGCCATCGCCGACCTTCGCGGGCACGCGCGCCGCGCCGACGATCCGAACGGACAGCTCGACGTCGCGGTGCGCGAGCGTGAACGGCGCGTCGGCCGTCGCGGGCAGCGTGACGGCCGCACGCCCGATCGAGGTCGCGCCGGCCGGCCGCAGTCGCGGCACGATCGCGCCGCCGATCCGGTCGAAGCCGGTCGCCTCTGCAGCGGCGACGATCTGGAGGAGATCGTCCGCGCGCCTCACCTTGAAGCGGCCACGCAAGCCGTCGGCGAACGTCGCGGCCTGGGGCTCGCGTGAGGGGAGGTTCGCCGCGCTCTGCGCAGAAGGTGCGACCGACGCGTCGGACGTCTCGGCGACGCTTCCGCCGCGACCACAGCCCACGAAGAGCAGGCAACACCCGAACGTACGCCAAGCAGAAAAGCGCATGCGACCTCCGGTACGTGGGTCCGTCGTCCCTGTCGATGCGTTTCGGTCGAGCCGAGGCGAAGACCGCGAAAGATCGGCTGTCGGGCGGTGCGTGCGCCTTCGAGGCCGAATCCACCGCGCGCCGTGTGACCGGTGCCGGCGCGTTGCGGCAACGAAACGCTTCGCGAGCATGTGCGTCGCGCGCGGTGATGCTTCCCGAACGTGCGACGGCCCGGGGCCTCCGCCTATCCTGTCGAGACGCAATTCGGGCACGAGCGGCTGCGCTCATGGGGAGGCTCGTATGGGCTACATCACCGACTCCAATCTCTACGAGGCGAGCAGGACGGGGCAGGCGTGGGCGGTGTCGCTCGTGCTCGGTGACGAGTATCCGCCGCTGAAGTGGGGCAATCACTGCACCTCGTGTCAGACCAAGACCGATGGGCGGGTGAAGATCAGCGGCAGTGTCTCCGAGCGCGTCGACTCGCGCACGACCAGGGTCCGCACCTTCGAGACACTGGCTCCCGTCTGCCCGCCCTGCGAGAAGCGCCACACGAGTGCCCTCCTCGCGGTCGCTGGCGGAGTGCTCGGAGTCGGGGTGTTGGCGGCGTTCGTGGGCCTCGTCACCGGCGGTCGACCCGCGGCCATCACGTACGGTGCGGGCGGCGTGATCGCCGCGATCGTCGTGGCGGTGCTGCTGGCGAAGCTGCCCGGCATCATGCCGACGCTCGGCGGCGTGGTCGTGCGCCCGTCGTTCAGCGCTCGCGTCGATTTCCTCTTCAAGAACCGGGATGCCGCGCGCGAATTGGTCGTCGTGAATGCCGCCTCACCCAACGAGGCGTCGAAGGTCCTGATCGAGCTGGAGTGAGGTCGGCGGCTACGCTGCGTCGTGTGTCGACAACGAGCGACCGTGCGCGCTATCGGCCCAGGCGGCCTGCGGACACCCACTGGAGCAACTGGCCGGAAGGCGGCACCTTGTCGCGAAGAGCGGCCACGGATCGGTCCCTTCCGTTGGGGAACGTCGCGGTCCCGTCCGTTGCTTCCGGCTCCGAGCCCGGCGTCCACGGCGCGTGCCGCCGATGGAGGCTGGCGGCGCCTTCACCGACGGGCTCATGTGCGCTCGAACCATGTCATCCACGCCGCGCTCCGTCACGCTCACTTCGCCGATCGTGCGTTGCGGGGCGGTCGCGCTCGGCGTCCTCGCGGCGCTCGGCGCGCCCGTGCTGGTCGCTTGCCGCAGGGAGCTGCCGCCGCGGCCGGACCCCGCCGCCGCCGACCCCGCCTCGCCCGCGGCCTCGGTCGGCTCGATCGCCCTGCCGGCGTCGAGCCTCGGCGCGGTGCCGGACGTTCGCGCGGATGCGACGCGCGTCTACGCGACCAAGAGCGCGCTCTACGTCGACGAAGCTCGCGTCGCCGACGGGCCGCGCTCCGACGGCTACGCGGCCAAGGACCGACGCGCGAGCGGCTCGCTCGAGCTCACCGAGCTCTCGCGCCGCCTGGAGGGCAAGGGCGAGGTCCGCATCTACGCGGACACCGAGCTCCCCGCCCTCGCGCTCACGCAAATCGTCTTCTCCGCGCGGGTCGCGGGGCCCAAGTCGCTCCTGCTCATGACGAACGGCGGCGCGGGCGTGCGCGCGCTCCCCCTCGACCTCTCGAGCCCGAAGGTGCGCTGTCGGCGCGGGCCTCCCCCGCCGCCTGGGCTCCCGCCGCTGGAGCCCGAAGACTGCGATCGGGGGCTCGCGCTCGAGCTGGTGGTGACCGCCCGCGGCGTCGTCGTCTTCGCCCGGGACGTTCGCCTGGGCGCGGGATGCGCGGAGCCCGGCTCGGACCTCTCGGTCACCGGCCACGACGCGGCGCCCCTGCGCGCGTGCCTCGCGCGCGCAGGCGACGGCGTACCCGCCCCGCCGACCATCACCTTCTCGGCGGCCGGGGAGGCGAAGATCGGCGATCTGGTGCGCGTGATCGACGCGCTGCGATCGGGCGAGGCCCCCCTCGCCTCGATCCGCCTCGGCATGAGCGACGACTGGGTCGCGCGTTCCAGCCCGCGTTGGTGAGCCTGCGCAGAAGCCGAAGTGCCGAAGTAAGCCAGGTAGGGAGGCTCACCGTGCCCCGCTACGTGGGTAGCGAGCGGCGACGACCGGGTCACGCGAGCTCACGGCACCAGGCTTCACCAACGCAACACGTTGCGCCTGCAGGTCACGTCGCGCGGACG
>CAIXWQ010000518.1 GCA_903923175.1 uncultured delta proteobacterium
CGCGCGAAGCCGAGCGCCGGGCCCGCGGACGCCTCGGCGTCGAAGGCCGTCGCGCAGCGACAGGGGGAGACCTTCTGGGCGGTGTACCTCGCCAAAGGGGCGAGTCAGGACGAGCCGGCGATGAAGGCGGCCGTCGACGCGCTGAGCAAGCGCGGGCTCGCGTTCGGCGTCGCGTTCGGCGTCGGCTCGCTCGGGTGCGACGAGGGCGCCGCGGCCGCCCTGAAGGCGAGCGGAGACACGAACGCGGTCGCCGCGTACTTCGCGAGCGAGGCCGACGCGAAGGCCTTCGTGACGACGGCGGTCCCCGCCCCGCTCGGGGTGGTGAAGATCAAGGCGATGTGCCGCGACTGAGGCGGGTCGATTCGGCGGCTCGCTGGGCTGCCGATTCCGTCGTGTCGGCGGAGCTTCGACCTCCCCACCGCGAGGGACGGTCCTTCGCCCATGTCCTCGCCGACCGCCGAGGAGCTCTCGCGCGCGTCGTCCTTGCTCGTCGACCTGCCCGGACGCCGAGGCGCTCCCCGCGATCTCCAAGGCCTCGGTGGGCCCCGTCGAGGCGTCGACGCTCCTCTTCGAGCGATGCAAGTTCGCGCGGTTCGGGGTGCTCCAGGCCGACGAAGCGCCGCGCCTCGTCGCGCTGTCGTTCGCCATCGGCTTCGCGTCGATCGGCTACCTCGATCGGCGCGGCTCGTTGATGGAGCCCGAGCCTGCCCTCTTCGGCGCGCTGATGCGCGAGCCCATCCCCACACGACGTGGCGCGCCGCCGCCGCGCGCGCCCTGAACCGAGCGCGGGCATCGCGTCGGGGAACCGGTGTCTGCCGGTGTGACCGAGCGGGCCGGACGCAAAGTGCGCCGACTCGAAGGATCCGACGCACCTTTGGGACGTCGCGGTGCCCTGGGCCGCCACCGGGCACGCGGTCATCACGCCCGACTTCACGGGGATGGGCAACGAGGGCGTCCAGGCCTACCTGAACAACCGCGATCAGGCGTATGCCGTGCTCGACGGCGCGCGTGCGCTGCGCAAGCTCTTCCAGCCGGGCACCTTCTCGGACCAGGTCGCGATCGCCGGGTTCTCGCAGGGCGGCGGCGCGTCGCTCTCGGCGCACGCGCTCGCCAAGTCCTACGGCGCCGGCGGCACGCTCGCCGCGGTCGTCGCCTACGCCCCGCAGTGGCCCGTTCGCGACGACAGCTTCGCGTTCGTGGATCTCGTGACCAAGCCGACGACGCTGATCTCCTACGACCCGTTGAACCTGCAGTTCAACTACTCGAATCACGTGATCCGGGCGCAGCGCGCGTGCCCGCGGCGACGTGCGATGGAAGCGACGAACGGGCGAAGGCGAGGGCCGCGCGCGCTCGAGAGCCCGACGATCGAGAAGAAGATCGCCCGCTGCGCATCCTTTCGCCCTCGCCGATCGTCGTCCTGCCAGGAGCGCTCCGCGCGCCCTTGAAGGAGCCCCCGTGAGGACGATCATGGTCCGCTACACCACCACCGAGGCCGGCGCCGAGGTCAACGCGGCGCTCGTTCGCGACGTGTTCGAGGAGCTGCACGCCCGGGCGCCGGGCGGGATCCGCTACGCGAGCTATCGTCTCGGCGACGGACGCACGTTCCTGCACCTCGCCTCGGTCGAGACGCCCGAGGCCAATCCCCTGCTCGGGCTCCCTTCGTTCAAGGCGTTTCAGGCGCAGCTGAAGGAGCGTTGCGTCGAGCCGCCCGTCGTGACCGAGCTCTCCATCGTCGGTTCGTACCGAGACGCGAACCTCATCCCCGAGGACCATCCATGACCCGCGAACTGTCCAAAGCCTCCGAGACGGCACAGAGCAAGGTGAAGGGGAGCGGCACGGCGGCGAAGCCGTGGGAGCTCACGACGCCGCCCGGCACCGCGCAATATCAGGCCTACCGTGACGAATCGGCCGATCCTCCCGCCCTCGTGGTGCAGGTCGGCAAGACGCAGCTCCGCTATCACCTGCGCTGCATCGACGATCTGCACGTGATGCTGAAGAAGCACGGCGACTGGATGCTCCTCGGCAGCGCGGACGAGCAGAAGCCGGCGGCCGAGGGGACGGTCGAAGCCTGGGGGCGCGCCGCCAGCAATCCCGCGAAGGGCTGGTACGGCCTCAAGAAGGGGCTGCGAGGGCGCTTCGGCATGTACGTGCCGCCGGTCCTCGAGGCGCTCGGGCTCGCCGAGGTGGAGCACCATCCGAAGAACAACCGCATGCGCGCGGTCGCGAAGGGGGGGTGAGCATCGAGTGCGCGAGCCCCTCAGTACCCGAAGTGCAGCGAGAGGCTCGCGTCGAGCAGCAGGTACGCGTTGGTCTGCCCGTCGGCCGCCGAGTCGAGCAGCGAGTCCTGGCACGACGCCACGATCGTGCAGGTCTCGCCGTGGCCGCGCGGGCCGCGGAACGCGCCGATCGCGCCGCCGAAGAGCACGTCGAGCCGCAGGCCGTCGCCGAGCGCGATCGACGGACCCACGCGCAGCCTCAGCGGCTCGAAGCCGTGGAACGTGTCTTCGCCGCAGCTGCCGTCCGCGCGCGTGTAGGGCACCACCAGCCGCCGCACGCCGACGCCGAGGTCGATCGCGAGGCCGATGGCGTCGTCGATCGCGCCGTCGATGCGCAGCCCGACGCCGAGGCCGTCGGTCTTCGCGAGCGGGCCCGGCGCGAGGCGATCGCTGCGCGCGTCGTACACGCCGTGATCCCACGTGGCGTAGAGCCGGTAGGCCGGCGCGACGCGCACGCCGCCGTCGATCGCGACGCCGGCCCCCGTGAGGCTCGAGCCGTCGTCGCCGTCGAAGCGGAAGACCGCGGTCGACGCGCGCGCCCCGACGTACGGACGCACCTGCGCGCGCGCCGACGACGCGAGCAGCGCCGCGGCGGACACGCACGCGGCGAAGGCGAGGGGAGCGCCTCGCACGCTCAGATCCTCGCGCCGACGCCGAAGCTGAGCTCGTGCCCGCCCGCGCGCACCGCCGCGCCGAGGTCGTTGGCGACCGACGCGGGCGCGTAGTGGTAGGCGTAGCCGACGACGAGGCGCAGGCCGTGGATCGACAGCGCCGCGTCGACGCCCGACGCGAACCCGAGCGAGCCCGCGTCGCGCACGTAGGGCTTCGCGAACAGCGTCGGGTCGGAGTACGTCTCGCGCAGCCAGTAGCGCCCGCCCCCGAAGACCGCCGACACGTCTCCGACGACCCCGTCGCTCGCGAAGCGGACGAGCGCCAGGCGCCCGAGGAGCAGCAGCGACTCGGAGGTGAGCATCAGCCGCGCGTAACGCCGCTGCGCGCCGCCGCCCCAGTAGCTCCCCGAGACGGCGAGCGTGAAGCGATTCAAGACCTCGGCGCCGAGGTCGAGTCGGATGCCGGCGGCGGTCCCCGAGACGGGCCAGCCGAAGACCTTCGACTCGTCGAAGTAGGCGTCGTTGCTCCGCACGTACGCGCCGGTGCGCAGCTCGCCGACGAACGCGGGGTGCGACGCCTCGCCGGTCGGAGCGCTGCGCGGGTGCTCGTCGGGCTGCCAGGCCGTGGAGGCCGACGCGGCGGTCGCGTGGGTCGCGAGCGCGCAGAGCAGCGCGAGCGCGCCCGCTCGAGAGACGATGAGCCTTGCTCGCATGCTGGCCTCACGCGTGGCCGAGCGTGAACTCGTCGAGCATCACGCGGCCGCTCCCTTCTTTCACGACGCGCACCACGACCGCGGCCGCCTCCGAGGGGATGAGGACCTCGCGGTGCAGCACGAAGACCCCCTGCTCGAACACGTCGATGGAGCGCGTCACGAGGAACGGCGGGCTGCGATCCCAGAAGGTCTCGCCCGGCCCTTGCCCCGCGGCGTAGAAGTCGAACTCGAAATGCGTCGGGGCGCCGGGGTCGCGCACCATCGACGCGGTCAGGTCGAGCTGTCGCGTGCGATACGCGAGCAGCACGACGCGCTGCTCGGCCACCGCGCGGCCTTCGCCGGAGAGGTCGACGCCGACGTCGCCGTCGTGCCACGTGGAGCCGTAGCGCACGCTCCCTTCGAGGGTGACCCAGTCGCAGGGGAGCCCGCGACAGTCGATCTCGTACGATTCGTTGCCGGAGCCGGTCTCGCCGTCCGCCACGCAGCCCGCGGTGCCCGCGATCCCGACGCTCCCCGCGATGCCCGCGACGGTCGCGAGCCACGAGGCGAGCCCGACGAGCCGCGCCCATCGAGGCGCGCGGCCGCTGCGCGACGACGCGGCGCCCTGCGCGTGCGTGTCGATCATGGTGGTGCGTCAGCCGCGCGCGACGCCGGATCATTCCGGCCTGCGCGTCCGGATGGCATCAAGGCGCGCCGGCCCTCGCGAGGGGCGCGAGGGGCGCGAGGTCGCGCGTCAGCCGGTGCGCACGAGCACCATCTCCGTGGTCTGGTAGCCACGCGGCGGCAGGGCCGCCCGATCGACGAAGCCGAACTTCGCGTAGAGCCGCTGCGCGTCGCGCGTGCCGAGGTGCACGAAGCGCACGTCGCGCACGGCCGGGTGCGCGAGCATCGCCGCGACGAGCGCGTGCCCCACGCCGCGTCCGCGCCACTGCGCCTCGACGATCACGTCGTAGATCCAGGCGCGCTTGGCGTGGTCCGAGATCGCGCGCGCGGAGCCCACGAGCGCGCCGGCCGCGTCGCGTACGCCGACCCACGCCTGCGACCCGAGGTGCGCGCGCGCGAGCAGCGCGCGATCCATCCCGACGTTCCAGTACGTGCCCTCGAGGAGCGCGGCCGCGGCGTCGGCGTCGGCGCGACCTTCCGGGGCGACGAGCGAGAGCCCTTCGGGGAGCGGGTGCTGCATCGCCGGAGCGTGGACGCGAATCGGGCTCGAAGGAAGGCGAGGCGGCATGGACGCCGCGGGCGCCTCGCTCGAGCTCGGTGCGCGGCACGCCGACGGAGCTCGCCTGCATGCCGGCCGGCGACGCGTGCTGCGCATCGGCTACGTCTGGGCGTGCGTCTCGGGCGCGTGGGTCAAGGAGGGGCTCGGCTGCCCTTGCGCGGTCGACGCGGCGGTCGACGTCGCTCGCACCGACGCGAACCCCGCCGCGTGCCCGGCGACCTGGACCGCCGCGACGACCGGCGATCACGCGGCCCTCTGTGCGTCGCCGATCGCGTGCGAGTACCCGGAGGGTGCGTGCGACCGTCAGCCCTTCTGCGGCGGCATCGCGCTGCCCGAGGCCGCTTCGTCCCAGCAATTCGAGTGCACGGCGAGGCGCACCGACGGCGGCTCGGACACCGCGCCGAAGGACGGCGACCCCTGCACCGTCTCCGGCCAAGCGTGCACGTGCGCTCCGTGCTGGGTGACGACCTTCACCTGCACCAGCGGCCGCTGGAAGGCCGGACCGACGGCCTGCCCCGGATGATCGCGAAGCCGGTGACGAGCGCGTCGCGGGCGGCTTCCGTCCGCCTCCCGGCAAGCCCGCTCGAACGCATCGAGACGGGCCGTCCTTCGAGCGCAGCCCCGGAGCGCTCCGCGGCGGCGCCGCCGCCACCTCCCCTGCGCCCCGACATCGGACAAAAACGACGACGGCGACCGAGGTTGCCCAAGGTCGCCGCGTCTACTGCTTCCGGTGGAGGTGAGGGGGATCGAACCCCTGGCCTCTAGAGTGCGATTCGAGGAATCCGCTACGGCGGGTGCGGGCAGCGCAGGAAGCAAGGGCGACGCGGGAGGCTCGTCGCGGACGGTAGCGACCTGCCCAGGCGATTCCCAGGCGATTGCCTTCGATGCCCTGGCGGCGGCGCTGAGGGGGGCGATCGCGGCCGGGGACGGCGCGAGCGTGCGGAGGTTGAGGGCCGCCCTGGACGTCCTCCTGGCCCCTCTCGACGCCTTGCCGGACCCGCCGCGCGGCGCTGGCGCGCCCGGCGGGGAGCTGCCGTGAGCGCGCCCCTCGATGCTGCGCTCGCACTCGTGAGGGCGCGCGTCGTGCGCGCCGACGAACTCGTTCCGCTTCTCGGAAAGGTGCCGACGTTGAACGGTGGGCCGCTCGCCAACTGGCCGAGGTACCACGCGCGACCGCGTGACTTCGAGCACCCGGCGGTCTCAGGTGTGGGCCTTCGACTTGGCCGGCTCGCCGACGTGGACTGCGATTGTGGCGAGGCGGTCGAGCTTGCGCCGGCGTTCCTGCCCGCGACGTTTACGTTCGGGCGTGCCAGCGTCGGGCGAGCACATTGGCTCTACGTCCCCACCACGACGGTCGTGACCCTCCAGATTCGCGACCCACACCGTGCCGCGAAAGACGGCACCAAGTCGACGATCGTCGAGCTTCGCGGCGTCTCGCGAGACGGCGTGCCCGCGCAGACGATGGGGCCCGGGAGCATGCACCCGACCACGGGCGAGCGCGTCGGAGTCTTCGAGCGGCACGACGTTGCGCTCGTGGACGGCGCCGCACTGCGCGCGATGGTCGTCGAGCTAGGCATCGCAGCCCTCGTTCGTCGCCACGGCGAGCACGATCCCGAGGTGACGGCTCTCGCGGCGAGGCTCCGCGGTCATGCGTTGGCGCCGGCGCGTCCTTCGCCGCCAGCGGTACGTTCGACCTGTGGCGCGGCGCGGCGTGCATCGGTTCAGGACCGCGCTTCAGCGTACGTCGGGCGCATGGCTCCCGCGATCAGCGGAAGCGGCGGACAGCGGCAACTCTGGCGGGTCGCCACCGCGCTGGTCGTCCGCTTCGACCTATCCGTTGAGGACGCCATCGGGATCATGCGTTGCAACTGGAACCGGCGCTGCGCTCCTCCGTGGAGCGAGCGCGAGTTGCGCAGGGCAGCGGAGAACGTTGCGCGGGTCGGCTGGACCAGGCGCGGCGACCTTGCATGAGATGCCGGGGCTGGAGGCCGGGGCTGGAGGCGGACGGGCACAACGAACGTGAATCGTGAATGAGACCGCAAAGCGCGGGGCGCGAAAGCAAAGGAGCAGTGCCGATGAACAAGCGCAGTAATTCTGAGACGACGACCTCGCCGGCCGAGCAAGCACCCCTGGGCGATGGACGCTCATGCGACACCTGTCGGCACTCGTTTTCGGCGGACGAGAGTCGGCGTCACCACGCCGAATATTTCGACCCCCCCTACGGGTACGCGGACGGGTGCCGCGAGCGCTGCCTCGCATGTTGGCTCGGTGTCGGGCCTGCCGACGTCCCGGACGCCTGGCCGGCAGCCAAGATCTAGCTCGCGGACGGCGTGGCGCGCGCCGTCGTGACTCTCGGAGGATTAGCGCTCGCCACGTTCGTGGAGCCGAAGCGGCGCGCGCTGTCGCGCCGCTGGGTCGGTGCGATCCGAGAGATGCTGCACGAGCGCGCCGACGACGCCGGCGACCAGCTCGCGATGCGCAGGCGGGACCGCGACGAGGATCGCCTGCATCTGCGCGAGCCACGCCGCCGCGCCCTTCTCCTGCACGTCCGCGAGCAGCTGCGCGGGCGACGTACCGAGGGCGGTGGCGATCGCGTCGATCGTGTCGAGGGTCGGAGCCTTCTCGCCCCGCTCGATGACGCCCACGTGGTTCGGGCTCAGATCGACGGCCTCTGCGAGCCGCGCCTGGCTCCAACCGCGCATCTGGCGCAGCGCCCGCACGCGCGCCCCGAAGCGCTCGCTGATCGTCGCGCGTGACATCGGCACGAAGAAGAGCCGTGAGCACCACGCGTTGCGACCATCTCGAGATTGCTAGTAGCATCGCGATAGATGGCGACGTGGGGTGAAACGGAGCGAAGCATCCGGCCAGGATCCGCCGGTGGTTCCGCTCGAAGGAGCTTCTTATGACCAAGACTGCGGGCGTCCTCGGCCTCTTGCTCGGTATGATTGTCGTCGCTCCGGCGTGTTCGAGTTCTTCTGCAACGACGCCGGCGCCGGTCGACCACTGCGGGGCACGCACGTGTGGCTCCGACGGATTCGGGGGTAGCTGCGGGGATTGTCTCGGAACTGAGGTCTGCTCGCAGGACGGCGCGTGCGTGACGCCGTCGCCGAAGCCGTGCGGCCCTGGCAACCCGTCGGGGACGTGTGCCGCGGGCTCAACGTGCTTCACGGACCCAAGCGGCAACACGTCGTGCGCCGTCTCGTGTTCCAAGAACGCGAGCTGCACGAAGGCGAACAGCTGCTGCACGTTGCTCAAGAATGGCGGCGGCGTCTGCCAGCCGGCGGGGTCTTTCACGGGCCAGCAGTGCCTCTGCCAGTCGCCGACGGAGTGCGCGAGCGGCGTCTGCGGGGAGACGAGCAACGCGTCCGGCAACCCGCTTGGCTCGTCCGTTTGCGTTCCCAATGACGGCAAGCCGTACCACGGGTGCAAGGATGGCGTGATGTGCCAGAGCGGCTGCTGCATCACGATCGGCGACAAGACGAATTTCGTCTGCGCCGAGGCCTGCACCGACAGCACGCAATGCGGCGGCCGGACCTGCAGCATGCTCACCGGCGGCACCTGCAACGGCTCGCCCGGCGTCTGCCAGTAGAAGGGACGCCGCGAGGCCCGTGGCCGCGCCTGCTCAGTGGAGCGCGCGGCCACGCGAGGTGTCGCCGCCCGAATTTGTGCGCTGCTCGCGCTCGCTGTCGCACTCCGCCGCACGGCGGGGCCGTGCGAGCGTGAGACTCTGCGCAAAGCCTGGCTCTGGCGTTCGTGCAATCGCGATGGGCGGGCGCCCCGGCTTGCACACCCTCCAGAGCACGACGAACAGCACGTGTACCGCGTCGGCGGCGTGCGGGCCGCCCCCGAGGCTGCGGTTCGTGCAGCGCTTGCCGTAGGCCTGCTTTGCGCGAACCAGCAACGCGCGCTCCAGTTCGGCCGTCTTTCCAGGCGCGCCGCGCCAGAGTTCGACGATGCGATCAGCTGCCGCGAATCGATCGGGCAGTTGAGCAACGTTGCGCAAGGCTGAGCGCCCCAGCGTGAACGGCCCTCGGTGGAGGTGGAGCAGGCGTTCCAGCACGCGACAACCCTCGTCGACCTCCTCGGCGTTCGGATGACGTGGCGAGACGGCGGTGCCGCTGCGGGCCATCTCTCACCGCCTCCGCGCGATGGAAACCGCGGCACCCGCGAGCATCGCGATCGGCACGGCGTGGGCCTCGTAGGCTTCGATCGACTTGCCTGCCGCGTAGGCACGCGCGAGACGATCGTGGGCTTGCGAGAGCGGCGAGAACGCCGGGGCCGGCGTCGTAGACGCGGGCGGAGCGAGGGCGTCGAACACCTGCGAGGCGAGTTTGCCGACGACGACGGTGGGGATCACGGTGCTGCCTCCTTGCGCCTGACGACCGCGAGCAGTTCGGCGGCGACGAATGTCCCGAGCGACCAGACCGCTTGATTCATGAGGGCGCGCATCCAGCGTGCTTGGTTCTCGGCTTCGAGGTTGCGCGCGTACGCGTCCAGCTGGGAAGCGAGCCGAAGCTCCTGCTCGTTCGCCCGGATTTTTGATCGATCGTCGTCTGCAACCTGCACTGCTTCGGCACTTCGGCCGCGCTCGAATCCTTCGATCCGATCGCGGAGCCGTGCCAAGTCTCCCGCGTCGCGCCCCCTCGCAGCCTCCTCGCGCGGAGCCTCCGAGGCAGCGAGCTGCAGGCGGTTCACCGAGCCACCGCCGCGGCGAGAGCGGTGTCAGCTACCTCCGCGGACGGTGCATCCGGCCGCGCACGAAGCTGCGCGCGTAGCGCGTTCGCGACTTGCGCTTCGATCATCGCGGCTCGGCCTCGCGCGTCGGCGTCCTGCTCGATCTCCTCGACGCGCGCGGCGAGGAGCGGCTGCACGAGCGCGATTGACCGAACCGCGTTGCACAATGCCACGACGAACGCGCGAGACCCGCATGCGCCGCAGGTAAAGTAGGCCCGCCCCTTCCTGTCGAAGCGGAGCGAGCTGGCGTGAGCGAGGCAGTACGGGCACACAAGGTCACGCGTCTTCATTTGCTGGCTCTCCTCGCGGCATGACGCTGCCGTGAACATCGATCGGCTGATAGCGAGACTTCACGAGGGACCAACGCATTGCGGCGCACTCGATCGCGACGTCGGCTTCGTGAAGCAGCCGCTCGCGGCCTTCGACGCGCCCGCGCTTGTTCACCTGCGCAACGGCCACAAGCACCTGCAACTCAGGTAGGAC
>CAIXWQ010000519.1 GCA_903923175.1 uncultured delta proteobacterium
GACGCCGACGGCCGCGCGCTCGCCGCCACGTTCGAAGCCGCCGCGGGCGCGCTGCGGATCCGCGTCGACGACACGCACGCGCGCTACCCGCTCACGATCGATCCGACCGTGGGCATCGAGCGCGAGCTGCAGCCGCCGGACCTGAGCGGCGGGGCGGAGCTCGGCTCGGGGCTCGCCGCGCTGGGCGACGTGCTGGTCGCGGGCGCGCCCGGGCAGTCGGTCCTCGGCCACAACTACGGCGCGGCGTACGTGTTCCGGCGCGACGCGACGACGAACGCCTGGCCGCAGGACGCGCGCCTCACGCCGAGCGACGGCGGCTACGGCGACACGTTCGGCACCTCGGTCGCGCTCGCCAGCGATCTCGTGATCGTCGGCGCCCCCTCGCACGCGATCGGCACGCCGGTCACCGGCGCGGCGTACGTGTTCACGCGCAGCGCGGGGACGTGGTCGCAGGCGCAAATGCTCACGGCCTCCGACAAGGCCGACGGCGACGCGTTCGGCACGGCCGTCTCGCTCCTCGGCGATCGGCTCTTCGTCGGCGCGCCCTACGCGCAGGTCGGCGGCGTGAGCCAGGCGGGCGCGGTCTACGTCTTCGGGCGCGACGCGGCCACGGGCGTCTTCAGCCAGCAGGCGAAGCTCGTCGCCAACGTGCCGGTCGACAGCGACCGCATCGGGCAGACGCTCGCCGCGGCCGCCAGCGCCACGGCCGTGACGCTCCTGGTCGGCGCGCCCAACCAGCTGGTGACCTGGTCCGGCGAGGGGGGCGTGCTGGTCTTCACGCGTCCGGTCGCGGGCGGGGCGGGCGCGGCGTGGACGCACGTCACGACGCTGCACGCCTCCGACGGCGCGGGGTCCGCGCGCTTCGGCACCGCCGTCTCGCTCGACGGAGAGGTCGCCGCCATCGGCTCGCCCTACGTCGACGCCGGCCCGAGCGGCGCGGGGGCCGTCTATCTCTACACGCACGATCCGGTGGCCGGCACGTGGACCGAGGCGCCGCGGCTGCTCTCGAGCCACCCGCAGAACAACGACTTCTTCGGCAGCGACGTCGCGCTCCGCGGCGGGGCGCTGGTCGTCGGCGCGTCGGGGCTCACGCACGACACGATCGACATGGCGGGGGCGGCGTTCTTCCTCACGAAGAGCGGCGCGACCTGGAGCGAGCGGCGCGTGGTCGCGAGCGACGCCGCGGCGGCCGACTCGTACGGCTACGCGGTCGCGATGGACTCCGGGCGCGCGTTCGTCGCCGCCACCGCGCACGCGCTCGGCACCTCGAGCTACGACGCGGGCGCGATCTACGTCTACGACCCGATCTCCGGCCTCGCCAACGGCGGCGCCTGCGCGCGCGGCGTCGACTGCGCGAGCGGCTTCTGCGTCGACGGCAGCTGCTGCGATCGCGCGTGCACCGGGCAGTGCGAGGCGTGCGGCGCCTCGGGCGTCTGCGCCGCGCTCGACGGCGTCGCGCCGCACGCGGGCAAGGCCGCGTGCGCGAGCCCCTACAAGCTGTGCGTCGCGGGGGCCTGCGCGACCTCGTGCAGCGCCGCGACCGACTGCGCGGCGGGGGCCTACTGCGCGGGCACGACCTGCGTCGCGCGCCTCGCCGACGGCACCACCTGCGCGAACGACGGAGACTGCGCTCACGGCCACTGCGTCGACGCGGTCTGCTGCGACACCGCGTGCACCGACACCTGCGCGGCGTGCGATCGGGTCGGCAAGAAGGGGACGTGCTCGCCCGCCAGCGGAGCGCCGCACGGCGCGCGCGCGTGCGCCGGCGGCGCGGGCGATCCGCAGTGCGGCGCGCGCTGCGACGGCGTCGAC
>CAIXWQ010000520.1 GCA_903923175.1 uncultured delta proteobacterium
AGGTCAGAGAGCGACGCGGTGCCCGCGGGGGCGGCGCGATTGCGCTGCCACCGGAATCCTGGCGGTGCGCATAAGGAGTCTTATGTAATCAAATATCGCATCTGAGCATGCGGTGCGTGTTTGCGCTTCTTAGCCCCCGTCGCGTTCGTCGATGTCCGCGACGTCGCGCAAGTCGCCGTTCAGGCGCTGATCGACTCGGCCGCGCACGACGGAAAGGCGTACACGCTCACGGGCCCCGAGGCCGTCACCTTCGACTTCGCCGCAAAGCTCCTCTCGGAAGCCCTCGGCCGCGAGATCGCCTACGAGCCCGCGAGCGTGCTCGGATACTCGCGTCACCTGCGCGGTCGCGGCATGCCGCTGATGCAGATCGTCGTCCAGACGATCCTCCACGCAGGTCTGAGGCTCGGGCAAGCGGAGACGGTCGACGAAACGCTCGCCGCGCTCCTCGGCCGCCCCGGCCGGACCTTGCGCGAGTACGTCCGAGATCACGTCGACAGGTGGAGCGCCACGCCCCGGAGCTGATCCTCCGAGCGCTTCCCGACGAACGACGAGGCGCGCGCGTGCTCGCTGCTCCTCCGCAGTTCGACGCGGGATGCGCGGCGCCCTCCGAGGAGGCCCATCGCGGCGCGCGCGGTCGCACCGGCCCTACCCGCTGCACCGCACCGCCGCCTCCATGAGGACCGACCGCTCGCGCGGATGCGTGGCCAGCTCGGCGGCGCGCACGTACGCATCTCGCGCCTCGGCGCGCCGACCGAGCTTCTCGAGGAGATCGGCGCGCGCGGCGGACAGGCGGTGGTAGCGCGCGAGGGCGCGCTCGTTCGTGAGGGCGTCGAGCCGCGCGAGGCCGGCGGCGGGCCCTTCGGCCATCGCGACCGCGAGGGCGCGATTGAGCGCGACGATCGGGGACGGGGTGAGGGCGAGCAGCTCGTCGTAGCGCGCGACGATGCGCGGCCAGTCGGTCTCCTCGGCGCGCCGCGCGCGGGCGTGGCAGGCGGCGATCTCGGCGGAGAGCACGTAGGGGCCGCGGCCGCCGAGCAGGTGGGCACGGATGAGGGAGTGCAGCCCCCGCGTGATCGCGGCCTGGTCCCAGAGGGTGCGAGCCTGGTCGAGGAGCAGGACGGGCCGACCACGCGCGTCGATGCGCGCCGCGGTGCGGGAGGCCTGGAGCTCCATGAGGGCGAGCAGGCCGTGGGGCTCGGGCTCCTCGGGCATCAGGCCGACGAGCAGGCGGCCGAGGTGCAGGGCCTGATCGCAGAGATCGGTGCGGACGAGCGAATCGCCGTCGGTCGGCGCGTAGCCCTCGTTGAAGACGAGGTAGACGACGCGCAGGACGGCGGCCGCGCGCGCCGCGAGCGCGTCGCCGCGCGGGACCTCGAGCTCGACGTGGGCCTCTTCGAGGGTGCGCCGCGCGCGCACGAGGCGCTGCGCGATGGTGGGCACGGGCACGAGGAACGCGCGTGCGATGGCCTCTGTGTCGAGGCCGCACACGAGGCGCAGACAGAGCGCGACTTGGGCGTCCGTCGAGAGGACCGGGTGGCAGGCGACGAAGACGAGGCGCAGGACGTCGTCGCCGAGGGGGCCGCTGGCCTGATCCTCGAGCGGGATCGCGTGCGCCTCGCCAGGCGCGAGCGCGGCGAGGTCGTGGTGCGAGCGCTCGAGCATGCGGCCCCGCCGCAGGTGATCGAGGCCGCGTCGCGAGGCCGCGGTGACGAGCCACGCGCCGGGGTTGTCCGGAACGCCGCTCTCGGGCCACGTCTCGAGCGCCGCGACGACGGCGTCCTGCGCGAGGTCCTCGGCGAGGCCGAGATCGCGCGTGAGGCGCAGGAGCCTGCCGAGCAGGCGCGGCGACTCGCGGCGGAACACGGCCTCGATGGCCTCGCGGCTCGCGTCGGCGGCGGGCACGACGAGGTTGTATCACGCCGCGCCGCGACGCTTCTTCGTGGGTCAGCGCCCGTGCACGTAGCACGGGCGCATGGCGCTTCGGCCGCGGCCAGCGCTCAGTCGACGAGCTCGCGCACCTCGACCTCGCGGACGCGGACGACGCGGGCCCAGCGCGCGCCCCACTCGACGGCCTGCTGCTTCGAGGGGAGCTCGAAGATCGCGTAGCCCGAGAGCAGCTCCTTGGACTCGGCGAACGGGCCGTCGACGATGCTCGTGGCGCCGTCCTCGAGGAAGATCTTCGCGCCATATCGGCTGCTGCGGAGGGGCTCGGCGCCGCGCAGGACGTCGGCCTTGCGCATCTCCTCGAAGAGCGCGCTCAGCGCGGCCAGCGCCTCGGGCGCGAGCGGCTCGTCGCGCTCGGTGCGCGCGTCGGCGTGGAAGACGGCGAGCAGCCGCAGCGGCGGATCCGCCGGCTTCGGCGCGAAGCCGAGGTCCCATGCCTCGGTGCACAGGCCGAGCACGACCTCGAGGTCACCCTGGATGGCCGCGACGCGATCGAGCCACGCCAGCGCCTCGTCGCGCGTGCGGACGTGCAGCGAGAGGACGCTCGCCGGCAGCTCGCCGAGCCCCACGAAGGGCCCCTCGGTGACCGTGCGAAGCCCGCCCCGGTAGACCACGTGCTGCCGCAGCCGCGACGGGCGCAGGCCATCGCCGCCACGGAGGATCCCGGCGGCGCCGGCCTCGCCCATCATCCCGTGGATCTCCGCGATCTCCTCCGGCGTCGGCATCACGCCGGCTTCGAGGGTCGGGGTGAGCTTGTGCATGATCATGAAACGCATGGGGTTGTTCCTGTCCTCGGCCGTCCGAATGCGGGGCCTGCCATGGCGACGAACGAGCGGCCCCTGGATCGACACGGCCTCCGTCTTTTTCTCTCCGATTGGCCGGCGAATCACCGGCCAGTGGCGTCACAGCCTGGCACAAACACGACCCCCCGAGCCTCGCGCGCCGCGCGCCGGCATCGAGACTTCCCGCCGGATCCAACGCGCGCACATGCCGGCACGCCCCCTGCTCCGGTCGGCCCGCCCATGAACCTCCGCCAGCTCGTGTCGCCTCTCGTCCTCGCCGCCGCGCTGGCCGCGTGCGGCGGCAGCGTCGCGTCGGAAGAGCCGACGCCGACGCCGGCGCAGCCCTCCGCCCATCCCCCTTCGCAAGCGCCCGCGCCGACCACGCCGTCGGTCGCGCCCCACTCGTCGCCCTCGTCGCCCGACGCCGAGGCCGTGCTCGGCGACTACGGCTTCGACGACGCGAGCGGGTATCGATCCACGGCCGTTCACGCGACCGACACCACGGGCGTGCTCTGGTCGTATGGCTGCCAGGAGGTGCGCAGCGGCGAGATCCTCCCCGACGTGCACGGCGACTTCTGGACGCGCGGCTCCAAGTCGCAGCTCGGAGGCGGGTATCCAGAGGGGGCCCCGCCTCCGACCGACGTCGTCGTCTGCGGCGCCGTGAGCGAGGACCTACGCACGATCCGCTTCACCGTCGTCGACGCGAACGCGACGACGTGCGCCGGTGCGCTCACGGCGGTGACGAAGGACGTCGCGCCGCACATGCTCGGCTGCCCGTGAGTGTCCACGCCACCGCCCGCGACGGTAGCCGCGGGTCATTCGCGCGATCGCTCCTCGACCGGCAGCGGCGCACGCCCCAGCTCACGTGCGGGCCGCGGCCCGCACACAACCGCGGCGCGTCGACGCGCGCGAGGCGCCGAGGTGAACGCGCAGGTGCGCCTCCATGCTCAGGGGACGGATCTCAGCGATCCGGCCGCGCCCGGCACGATCGGAGGGCGGCCGCTTCCCACGCCCGTCTCCATCACATCGTGCAGACCGTCGAGCTAGCCCGGATGTGCGGGCAATGGGTGGTCGCGGCTGCCGCGCCGCCCGCGGCGATGGTGAGGTGATACACGCGGCAGCCGACGTCGTTCTTGGTCGCGTCGGCGGTGCTGTAGTCGACCGTCTCGGCGGCGAACGTCCGGCACTCGCTCATGCACGCGGCCTTGTCGGCGTACGCGCTCGGCTGCCCGCCGCAGGCGACGAGCGCGATGTCGCAGAACGAGTCGCAGACGTCGCCGCAGGGACCTTCTGCGGAGTCGGCCCCGTCGTTGTCGCCGCCGGTGGGGCCGGCCGCCTTGCAGTGCGTCGCGGGATCCGACGCCGCGAGCGCCGCGTGCCAGGCGCGGCACGAGAGGTAGTTGCCCGAAGTAGAGCCCACGACGGACGCGGGATAGGCGGCGCAGGTGCCGATGCACGAATCGACGGTCGTGAATTGGGCGCGCACCCCGGTCGGCGGGCAGGCCGACTGGATCGCGCCGCAGTAGTCGACGCAGCTGACGACGAGGGCGTCGGGGAGCACCTCGGGAACGACGTCGGCCGGCGCGTCTCGATTGGAGACGTCGCTCGTCGTCGAGTCGACGACCGTCGAATCACGCGCGCCGGTGTCGGGTGGAAGGGTGACGTCGGGGCCGGCGTCGTCGACGGCGGTGTCGCCGCCGAAGAGGGTGAACGGGCTTGACGACGAGCTGCTGCAACCGCCGACGAACGCCGCGGCGAAGACGCCGACGGTGAGCGTGACAACGGCGGCGAAAGAGCGGCGCTGCATGGCCCATCCCTAACGAGGATCGCGCGGGGCGCATACGGAATCAGCGAGCGCGATCGATCGTGGCAGTCCGCTCCCCGTCGGCGAGCACACGATCCCCGGAAGTCGTGACGGCGAGCTCGACCGTGGGCGGCGGCGAGCGACCAGCGATGGCCCCTCGCGGCTGAGCTCGGCATTTCCGTGGGCGGCCGATCGGGCGCCCCGATGGGGTATGGCGTTCTGGAGGAGTGCCGCATAGGCTCGACGTTCGCCAGGCCGCTCACGCGGAGGCGGGTCGCAGGGGCCACGTTTCGGCCTGTCCGAGGCGATCGGGTCGTGCGGCGAGCTCGTGGGAGTTCCCACTCTCGCCAGTCGGACTCGATAGCAAGACGACGTAAAGCGACGAAAGCGAAACTGCCCGATTCGAGTCGATGACGTTTTGCCGAGTGCGACGACGCTCGACCCGCCCGCGCGCGCCGCGAGGGAGGGCTCGTCGGCGTGTCGCGGCCACGGTGTAGGAGCGCCGCGTTGCGGTTCGCTCGTGGGGACCGACGACGAGCCCGAGGGCAACCGATCCATGAGCAACTTCCTCAATTGGACTCACCGAACGCTGCTGCGCGCGTGCCTGGCGCTCCTCGTCGCCGTCGGCTTCTCGGCGTTGATCGCCGCGTGCGCGCGCCGCTCCGGCGCTTCGGACGCGTGCGGCCTCCCGGGGGAGGGATGCCCGTGCGACTCGCCAGGCGAGACGGTCCCTTGCGCCGCGACCGTCAGCATGGAGTCGGAGCAGTACACCTGCCAGACGGGCGTCCGCAGCTGCGGCGACAATTCGTCCTGGGGCGCCTGCACGCTGTCCCAGAGCTTCAAGGTGATGAGCGGCGCGCCGCCCTTGCACACCGAGGGGACCGGCGTGGCGACCGCCTGCACTTCGAACCCCTGTGATCCCTACTGCAGCGTCATTCCCGACAACGCGATCGGGATGGAGAGCGGCCTGGTGGAGGTCGGCCCCGACGGCTCGATCTCGATCGCACCCGGGGCGACGGGGAGCGGTCCGGGGACGGGCTGCAGCGGGCTCGTCTGCCAGATTGCATCGTGCCCGAGCGGGGGGATGACGACCGTCTCCGGCACCGTGTACGCGCCCAACGGCACGTTGCCGCTCTACAACGTGCTCGTCTACGTGCCGAACTCGACGGTCTCGCCGCTCGCGACCGGCGCCGTCTGCGACAAGTGCGGAAGCCCGGTGTCGGGCTCGCCGATTACCACCACGCTGACCGACTACAAGGGGAATTTCACGCTCAACAACGTGCCCTCGGGCGCCAACATCCCGCTGGTGATCCAGCTCGGCAAGTGGCGCCGACAGGTGACCATTCCCAACGTCACGTCCTGCGTGAACAACGTCATCACCGACCACAACCTGACGCGCCTGCCGAAGACGCAGAGCGAAGGGAACATGCCCAAGATCGCCGTGACCACCGGCGACTGCGACCGACTGTCGTGCATGCTGCCGAAGGTGGGCATCTCGTCGACGGAGTTCGGCGTGCAGGGGAGCTCGAAGGCCGTCCACTTCTACTCCGGTGCGGGCCTCGGGCAGGCCTACGTCGATTACTACGGCAGTTCCTACGGCTACAACATGCTCTCGGGCGGGCCGAGCGGCATGACCACGGCCAAGAGCCTGTGGACGAGCCTGTCGCTGATGATGAACTACGACATCATCGTGTTCTCGTGCGAGTGCTACGAAGGGACGTCGGGCAAGGGCTCTAGCGCCTACAGCGCAGTGACCAATTACCTCGCCGCGGGCGGGCGCGTCTTCTCCACCGACTTCCAGTACGTCTGGTACAAGTACAGCACCGACTCGGCGCTCTCCGGGATCGCGACGATTCCAGGCGGCGCGCCCACCGGCGGAAGCCCCGTCTACATCGACACGTCGTTCCCCAAGGGGGCCGCGCTGTCGAGTTGGCTCGAGTACATCGACTCGTCGACGGGCACTTCGAGCCCCGCGCACGTGACTCCCTCCTACGTGTTCGCGAACTTCAATACCCTCAACTCCACGGCGACCGCGGCGCAGCGCTGGGGTTACTCCTCCGGATCGAGCAACCCCCGCTTCCTCACGGTGAACACGCCGGCGGGCGCAGCCGCGGCCTCGCAGTGCGGCAAGGCCGTTCACCTCGACGCGCACATCAACCAGTTCGACACCGTCGACAGCACCTTCCCCGCGGGGTGCTCGGGGTCCATCGGCCAGGGCGAGGAGGCTTTCGCCTTCTTCTTCTTCGACATCGCCTCCTGCGTGTCGCCGACCTCGACGCCGCCCCCCACGCCGCCCCCGTACCAGAACCCGATCACGATCTCTCGCCAGTACCAGGCCACCTGCGCGGTCGGGCAGTCGCCGGTGTGGCGGTTCTTCGACTGGAAGACGGTGACGCCCTCCGACACGAGCATCGTGTTCTCGGCGCAGACCGCGTCGACGGTCGCGGGGCTCTCGGGCGCCGTACCGGCGCCGCTCGGCTCGGCCAGCGGCGCGTCGATCACGACCTGGGTCGGCACGGACGTCAGCGGCGCGCTCGCGTCTCTCGTGCCGAAGCAGACCTCCCAGACGTATCTCCAGGTCAACATCACGCTCAACCCGTCGAGCGATCACAACTCGACGCCGACGCTCACGGCCTGGCAGCAGACCTACGACTGCATCGCGACCGAGTAGACCCGGCCCGCAGGAGACCATCGACCATGAACCTCGCGAGGAGCGCGGCCGCCTTCGCCGCCTGTGCGTCGCTGTCGGCGTTCGGGTGCAGCAGCTCGTCCCACGCGCCGACGGCGTTCGAGTTCGACGCAGCGCCGACTTCGGACGACGTCGGCGTCGACGCGCACGACGCGACTTCGGCCGACGCGGTCGACTCGGGATCGACCCCCGACGCGACCGGCGAGACGGACGCGGACGCGCCGAGCGAAGCCGGGGACAGCGGCGACGGCACGACGAGCGACGCGAGCGACGCGATCGCCACGCTCTGCTCTCCCACGCGGACGTTCGCGACCGTCTCCGCGACTCCGGTGGCTTCGAGCCTCGGAGACGATCTCTACCCGTCGATTTCTGCCGACGAGCTGGCGATCGCATGGACGGTCGCCGACGCGACGGCCGGCGCCATCTACTACGCGGAGCGCGCCTCGACGGCCGTGGCGTTCGGCACGCCGCGCAAGCTCGCGACCGGCGTCGCGTTCGATCGCGCGGCGCTCTCGCCGGATGGGCTCCGGCTGATCGCCGCGACCCCCGACGGCGCGAAGCTCGAGCAGTTCACGCGGCCGAGCCGGACGATGGACTTCGTGGCGACCGCCGACATGATGCCGTTCTTCGGCTTCAACCTCATCGCCGGCAACTCCGGGGCGAGCCTCGGCGATCTCGTGCTGGCCGACGACGACGAGACGTTCCTGTACTCCTTCGTCGTGCCCGGTCAGCCCTCTGCGTACGTCGTGGCTCGCGCGACTCCGACCGATCCGTGGACCGGCGGCGGCGGGTGGAACGGAATGGCACTGTCGATCTCCGGCACGGAGCGCCGACGCCCGAGCGGCGTCGCCCATGATCTCCACACGATGTTCTACTGGGACGAGACCTCGGGCACGGAGAAGATGGGCTTCTTCGACGCGCTCCGATCGGCCTTCTTCACCGTCGTCGACCTCGGCGCGCGGCGCGGCGCGGCGCCGAACGCGGCCTGCGATCGCGTCTACTTCTCGGGACCTTCCGCGGGCGGCGGGCTCGACATCTACACGGCGCAGTGAGCCGTCGCTCCGCCGCACGCGGTCGCCGTCACGGGGCGCCGGCGTCGAACACGGCCGGGCCGATGCACGCGCCCCACTTGCCGTCGTCGCCGCAGTAGCGCGTACCGGGCGAGCACGATTTGTAGCCGTCGTAGCCGAAGCGCAGGGCCGTGCACTCGGCGGTCGCGTCGGCGCCGGCATCGGTGCACGGGCACCCCTCGGTGATGCCGGAGGTGCACGATTGGGGCGTGGCGACTGCGTCGGACTGCTCGACTGCACCAACGAGCTCGGGTGCGTGGTCGGCGCCCGAGGCGCAGCCGACGACGAGCGCGAACGGAGCCAGAGACATGCCCAGCGTGCGGCGCGCCATGGTCACATGGTAGCACGTTCGTGCCGGGTTTCGGGCCGCTTCCTCGAGCCGAAAGCTCGGCCTGCGCGAGCGGGCTGACGTCGACGGCGTTCTGCGTAGGGCGTGACTCCACGCCGGGCGGTCTACGCGACGCCGCGCACCGCTGGCCAGAGAGACCGCTTGCCGCGCGAGATGCGCCGAACTTCCGTCCGACTCGAACCGCGTGCTCGCCTTGTTCGGTCGACCCGAACGGTGGAATCCCGCGGGGAGGCTTCGAGCTCCTGTCGCCCGGGCTCCTCGAGCCGCATGCCGTTGCATCCAGGGAGCCGCGACGTGCTGCATCGCAAGGGGCGCCGGCGTGCCCAGGTGTGGTTCAAGTACCGACGCGACCGCGACCACGCGCGTCACACCGCTGCGAACGGGCTTCGCAAACCTGGCCCACTGAAGTATCACCGGTCCGAACAAGGAGCTTCACTATGCGGGTGACAGCGTTCTTCGGGCGGGCGGTCGTCTGCGTCTTGGCGTGCATGGCTGTGGCATGCGGCACGTACTCCGAGCTCACGCCGGCGGCCCAGTCTGTTCCGGCATCAACCATTCGACCGTCGGGGGGCTAAGAAGCGCAAACACGCACCGCATGCTCAGATGCGATATTTGATTACATAAGACTCCTTATGCGCACCGCCAGGATTCCGGTGGCAGCGCAATCGCGCCGCCCCCGCGGGCACCGCGTCGCTCTCTGGATTCCGACGACCGCGCCGACCACGGTGGCGGCGACGCTGCGCCACGCCGGCGAGTGGTCGCTCGACGGCGCGGAGCGGCGCTTCGACGCCGAGGAGTGGTGGTTCGGGACGCGCTTCGCGGGGGGCGACGCGGCGCCC
>CAIXWQ010000521.1 GCA_903923175.1 uncultured delta proteobacterium
GCTGATCGTCGTGGCGGCGGCGGTCACGGTCGGCTCGCTCGGCATGCTGCTGCGCGACCGCTCGAACGTCGTGGTGGCGCCGGCGCCGAGCGCCTCGAGCGATCCCGGCGCCCTCGCGATCGACGAGGAGCCCGACGCGACGCCCGACGAGGAGGCGTCCGCGTCGGAGTCGACCTCGCCGAGCGTCGCGCCACGCCCGTCGACGACCTGGACAGCGCACCCGACCAGCACCGCGCGCCCGACCGCGACGGCGCCCGCGACCGGGAGCACGAGGCCGATCGTCGTGCCCTCGGCGTCGACCTCGTCACCTCCGCCCCTGACGGGCGCGTTCGATCGCAACGCGGCGGCCGCGGCGCTCGCGCGGGTCGTCTACAAGGACTGCGGCGTCGGCGGCGGGCCCGGGACGGTGCACGTGATCTGGGCAGCGACCGGAGTGCCGCTCATGGTGCGCGTGGACGGGCCCTACGAGCGCGCGGTGCGGCGCTGCGTGCGCAGCCGGTTCGAGGCGGCGACGATCCCGCCGTTCTTCGACACGCCGCACGCGCTGGCGTGGAAGATCGCGCTCTGAGCGTCGCGCGTCGTCGCGGCGGCGACCCTGTTCGATGCGCTGGACGCGTCGCGCCGCCCACCCCGTGGCGGCGAAGCTCCGGTCGAACCGGTAGCGTCGCTGTGTCCTCCGCCGCGCGCCGCTCCGCGCGACTGATCGTCTCCAAGCCGCGGCGAGGATCTGTTAGCGAGGGCGCATGGTGAGCCCAATGCAGAGTCACGAGCTCGTCGTGAAGACGCGCGCGGTCGCGACCGAGGTCGCCGCGCGCCATGCCGACGACGTCGACGCGAAGGCGCGATTTCCCCGCGAGACGTTCGACGCGCTCGCGCAGGCCGGCCTGCTCTCCGCCGCGGCGCCGGTCGAGGTCGGGGGCGCCGGCGCGAACATGCAGCAGCTCGCGGCGATGTGCTCGGCGCTCGCGCAGGCCTGCGGCTCGAGCGGGATGGTGCTCGCGATGCACCACATCCAGGTCGCGAGCATCGCGCGCCACGGGCTCTCCTCGCCCTTCTTCCGGAGCTACCTCGAGCAGCTCGTCGAGAAGCAGTTCCTGATCGCGTCGATCACCTCGGAGGTCGGCGTGTTCGGCGACACGCGCTCCAGCGTCTGCGGGCTGCGGCGCGAGGGCGGGCGCTATCAGCTCGAGAAGGACGCGACGACGGTCTCCTACGCCGAGGCGGCCGACGACTTCCTGACCACGTGTCGCCGCAACGCCGACGCGCCGGCGAACGACCAGATCCTCGTGCTGCTGCGCAAGGGGGACTACACCCGGACGCAGACCACCGAGTGGGACACGCTCGGCCTGCGCGGCACTTGCAGCCCGGGCTTCAAGTTCGTGGCGTCGGGGCCGGAGGAGCACGTGCTCCCGGGCTCCTTCGCCGACTCGTCGGCGCAGACGATGGTCTCGTACTCGCACATCCTCTGGTCCGCGGTCTGGCTCGGCATCGCGGCCGACGCCGTCGCGCGGGCGAGCGCGTTCGTGCGCGCCGAGGCGCGCAAGACGCCGGGGACCGTCCCTCCGCGCGCGCATCGGCTCGCGCAGGTCGCCGCCCAGCTCCAGGCGATGCGCAACAACGTCTTCGCGCAGGCGGCCGAGTTCGACGCCATCATGCAGTCGCCCGGGGGCATGGAGGAGCTGCTGACGATCGGCTGGGCGCTCAAGATGAACAACCTCAAGGCCTCGGCCTCCGAGGCCTCACCCAAGCTGGTGCACGAGGCGCTGCAGATCATCGGGCTCGCCGGCTACAAGAACCGCGGCAAGTTCTCGGTCGGCCGCCACTATCGGGACGCGCTCTCCGGGGCGCTCATGATCAGCAACGAGCGCGTCTACTCGAAGAGCGCGTCGATGCTTCTCGTGTACAAGGACGAGTAGGCGAGGGGGATTGGCCGTGACGACCGAATTCGATGCTCAGGGTTTCTACGACGGCCTGGTCGCGCACGGCCTGATCGTCCCCGTGCGCGTGCAGGGGGCCTTCGGGCGAGGCGCCGTGTTCGAGGACGTGCTCGAGCGCTTCAACGCGCTCGTCTCGCGGCTCTCGAGCGGCGACGGCGCGGATCACTACACGTTCCCGCCGGTGATCGATCGCACGATCATCGAGCGCACCGACTACCTCGACTCGTTCCCGCACCTCGCGGGGACGGTGTTCAGCTTCTTCGGCAAGGAGAAGCAGGCGCGCGAGCTGTCGGAGCGGGTGCACTCGGGGCAGCCGTGGAGCGACCTGCAGGGGATCACCGACGTCTGCCTGAACCCGGCGGCGTGCTACCCGGTCTACCCGACCATCGCGGGCACGCTCCCCGCGGGCGGGCGGCTGATCACCATGACCAACTGGGTCTATCGGCACGAGCCCTCGCCCGAGCCGACGCGCATGCAGTCGTTCCGGGTGCGGGAGTTCGTCCGCGCGGGCGCGCCCGACGACGTCCTCGCGTGGCGCGACCAGTGGCTCGAGCGCGGCGTGTCGCTGCTGCGGAGCCTCGGGCTCCCGGCGACGCCCGACGTGGCGACGGATCCCTTCTTCGGCCGGGCCGGCAAGATGCTCGCCGCGAGCCAGAAGGAGCTGAAGCTCAAGTTCGAGGTGCTGGTTCCGGTGCTGTCGCTCGAGAGCCCGACGGCCGTCTGCTCGTTCAACTACCACCAAGAGCACTTCGGGCACGTCTTCGGGATCCACACGCAGGACGGGCGCGAGGCCCACACGGCGTGCCTCGGCTTCGGGCTCGAGCGCGTGGTGATGGCGCTGTTCAAGACGCACGGCTTCGATCCCCGCGCGTGGCCCACGCAAGTGCGCGACAGGCTCTGGCCGTGAGCCGCGTGCGCGCCATCCCCGGGTTGGACGCGTCTCGGTACGAGCGCCACGCCCTCCACGCCGAGCCGCGCGCCTGGGTCGAGAAGAACTGCTACGTCGACATCTGGCTCGAGGTCCTCCACGCGCTGGGGCTCGACCCCGTGGCGGTGCTCCCCTTCACGCTCGCGCTCGATTTCGAGGGCGATCAGTGGACGTTCTTCAAGCCGCCGCACGACGAGCTGCGCGATCTGTACGGCGTCGACGTGCAGGAGCTCAACGTCTGGCGCCCGCTGGCCGATCACGTCCAGCTGCACGTCGGCGAAGGGAAGCTGATCAGCACGGAGGCCGACGCGTTCTACCTCCCCGACACGGCGGGCACGGACTACCGGCGACTGCACACCAAGACGACCATCGTGATCGAGGACTTCGATCTCGAGGGGCGCCGAATGGGGTACTTCCACAACGCCGGATATCACGAGGTCGCCGGCGAGGACTTCGAGCGGCTCTTGCGCGTCGGCGTGCCGCACGATCCGACGTACATGCCGCTGTTCGCCGAGCTCGTCCGCATCGATCACCTCGTGCGCCGCCCGAAGGCGGAGCTCGTCCAGCGGGCGCGCCCGCTGCTGCGACGCCACCTCGCGCGGCGGCCGAAGCAGAATCCCGTGCTCCGCTTCCGCGATCGATTCCAGCGAGATCTCCCCTGGATCCAGGGCGAGGGGCTCGATTTCTACCACGCGTGGGCGTTCGCCACGACGCGCCAGCTCGGCGCCGCGTTCGAGCTCGCGTCGCTGCATCTGCAGTGGCTCGAGGAGCCGGGCCTCGAGGAGGTCATCGCCGCGTTCGACCGCATCAGCGCCGGCTCGAAGTCGTTCATCCTCAAGGCCGCGCGGGCCGTGAATGGCAAGAAGCCACTCGACGCGTCCCCCCTCTTCGACGAGCTCGCGAGCGCGTGGCAGCGCGGCATGGACGTGCTCGCGGCCAGGTTCGAGGTCGGCGCATGAACGAGCTCCCGCTCGAGGACGCGCGCGTCCGGCTCGAGCCGCTGCACGCGCGGCACGTCGACGCGCTGACCGAGGCCGCGACGCTCGAGCGCGGCACGTTCGGCTTCACGTACGTCCCGGCCGATCGCGCCGCGATGGCGCGCTACGTGGCCGACGCGCTCGCCGATCGCGCGGCGGACCGCGCCCTGCCGTACGCGATCGTGCGACGGAGCGACGAGCGCGTGGTCGGCTCGACGCGCTTCATGAACCTCGAGTGGTGGGCGTGGACCTCGGCCGAGGTGCCGCGCGGCGAGCCTCGGCGCAGGGACCGCGGCGATCCGCCGGACGTCGTGGAGATCGGCTCGGTCTGGCTCGCGCCGACGGCGCAGCGGAGCGAGGTCAACACCGCGGCGTGCGTGCTCATGATGTCGCACGCGTTCGACGCGTGGGACGTGCAGCGCCTCACCTTCAAGACCGACGCGCGCAACGAACGATCGCGGCGGGCGATCGAGCGGCTCGGCGCGCGCTTCGAGGGGATCCTCCGCTCGCACATGCCCGCGGCGGACGGCGTCGTGCGCGACACGGCGATGTTCTCGATCGTTCGCGCCGAGTGGCCTTCGGTGAAGGCGCGGCTCGCGCACGCGCCGCGGGCGTAGCGACCTTGAGTTCCCGGGAGCGGTCGGGTACGCGCGGCCGATTGAGCGCGCCGTTCCACGCCCCTTCCGGAAGCTCTCGCGTCGGCATCGACCTCGTGCAGGTGAGTCGCGTGGCGGAGTCGCTCGAGCGCTTCGGCGAGCGGTTCCTCCGCCGCGTCTTCACCGCGGGCGAGATCGAATACGCCACCTCCGCGCCCGCGCTCTCCACCGCGCGCCTCGCCGCGCGAATGGCGGCCAAGGAGGCCACGGTCAAGGCGCTCGGGCTGGTCGACGGCGTCGGTTGGCGCCAGATCGAGGTCGAGCGCGCGCCCTCCGGCGCGTGCGGGCTCGTGCTCCACGGCGCCGCCGGGGACTACGCCCGCGCTGCTGGCGTGCTAAGCCTGTCGTTGAGTCTCAGTCACGAAGGCGACTACGCGACCGCCGTCGTCGTCAGCCAGTTCGGACCCACCGTAGCGAGCCACGAATGATCGAGAAGATTCGCCGCATCCTGAAGGACCACGGACGCCTCGCCAAGGAAGTCGAGTCGCTGCCGGAGGACGCCGACCTCTACCAGGCGGGCATGACCTCGCACGCGAGCGTCAACGTCATGCTGGCGCTGGAGGGGGAGTTCGACATCGAGTTCCCCGATCACATGCTCAAGCGGAGCGTGTTCGAGAGCATCGCGGCGATGCGCGACGCGGTCCAACAGCTCACGCAGGCGTGACCGTCGCCGGCTCGCTCGCGCGGGCCGACGCGTCACCGCAACGCATGAACGGACGAGGGCGGATCAGGAGCGTCGGGGGGCACTTCGTCGAGGCCCTGCGCGCCGACTGGCGAGCATGCCGCGTCGCGCCTGGCGCCGCGGAGGATCCAGATGCGCTGGCGCGCACCGCGCCGCGGTGGATTCCGACGACCGCGCCGACCACGGTGGCGGCGACGCTGCGCCACGCCGGCGAGTGGTCGCTCGACGGCGCGGAGCGGCGCTTCGACGCCGAGGAGTGGTGGTTCGGGACGCGCTTCGCGGGGGGCGACGCGGCGCCC
>CAIXWQ010000522.1 GCA_903923175.1 uncultured delta proteobacterium
CCTCCGCTCCGGTTCAAGCCGTCTTCGTCCGCGGATCCAGGGCAGGTATCGAAGCGAATGCGCGCACGGTACTCACCGGTCGTGTCGTCACCGAACCAGCGAACCTGCCCGGACGGCACGGACTTGGGCGAGAGCGGCATCACCTTCTTCGGCTTCAGCGGATTCATCGCTTGCTCCGGGGCTTCGCGCCGACGGTGGCGAGCAGCTCGTCGTCACTCGGTGCGGGCGGCAGGGCAGCGCGTGCTGCCGACATGCGCGGTTTGGCCTGAGCGCCGAGCCATGCGAGCCAGGCGGCGGGGGTGACGACCTCGCCGTAGCCGATACGGGTCACCGGAAGACCGGCCTTGAGGTGGCGGCGGAAGGCGCGCTCGCTGGTCAGCGGTGGGAGGTGGTCGAGCGAGTAGTAGGGCAGCGCGGACGGAGGCGGCGCGTGGGGCGCGGGCTGCGGGGGCTCGCGCGTCGCTGCGCGCGAAGGCGGGTCGGGCGTCGGAGAGCCGAGCTCGATCAGGCGAACTCGGCTGGGGATCGACCTCCGCATCCACTCGGCTGTTTCCGAGTTGATAACGAGCTCGGGCGCCCGTCGTCGTCCGGGCGCAGGCGTCGTGGCGCTCCCCGAAGGGGCCGCAGAGGAGGCGGACGCGGCGATGTCGGCGGGCGCGCGCGGGAATCTTGCGGCGAGTCGTCGCAGCGCCTCGGCGATCGCGGGCGCTCCGACCGACACCGACGTGAGGATGTCGTGGAGGCCGATGAGAAGATCGTGCGTGTCTCCCTCGGCCTCGTCGGAGCACTCGGCGAGAAGAAGGTGACCACGCTCTGGCATGTCGAGACTTCGGTACATTCGTCGACCTCGCTGGGCGCCAGTCGACCAGCCACGATATCGGTGGCGACGGCGACCCAATCTACTGGCCTCCTTCGTCCCACGTGGAGTTCGATCGCGCCAGCGCCGCCGGAGGAATTGAGTCATGAGTGAGCGACAAATTTCGCTCCAAATCTTGGCATTAGCCTGGCCCATCTCGGGGAGCCTTCTCGGAAGGCCTTCTCCAAGGACCATCTCGGGGAACCATCTCGGGAACCATCTCGGGGAACCTTCTCCCTCGCCCATACAGCAATAGTGAACGCCGGTATGGGCCGCAGTCGACAGGCGGACGCGTGCCCAAATGACGTCGACGCAGAATGTCGAGATCGGTCACACTCCGAGTCGAATGAGCCTGCCATCGGGCTGGAGGGGCTCTCCGTCCGCATACACATGTCGTAGGCGTCGCTCATCGAGCGGCGCTCTCGGACCAATCGAAACAAGGAGTCGAGATATGCGCGCAGGCACGAAGCTCGGAACAGAGCCTCAACGTGTGGGGCCTCGAAGCGAGGAGCCAGAACCCGAGAACGCGAGGACCATCCAGCGAACGTCGTTGCTGGCTGCGGCCTCCGTCGCCGAATGGTCTCTCTTCGAGATGAAGTCCTCGGCGCGGCGGCAACTGCGGTTCTTCGGTAGCCGCTACGCCAACAGGCGTCCTTCCGCGAGCCGCTCGGCGTAGCCATCCTCGCGGGCATGGCGGTCTTGGCATCGACGGCGGCATTGTGGTCTGAGCGTGTTCGAGCCTGGCGCGCGAGTGGCGAGACGGCCTCGGCGTACGCCGACGGCAAGGGGTTCGCGGCCTCGACGCTGCGCTTCTGGGCGAGCCGACTGAATCGGATGCCTTCGGCGCCACGCATCGTGCAGCTGGTGCCGCGGTCGGTGCCGGTCGCGGCGGAGCTGCTCGTGGAGGTGGGCGCCGCCCGCCTACGCGTCAGTCGCGGCTTCGACCGCGAGCTGCTCGCCGACGTGGTGGCCGCGCTCGCGGGGGCGGAGCGATGATCCCCGCCGGAGTGCAGATCTTCATCGCGCTCGAGCCGGTCGACATGCGGCTCGGCTTCGAGCGGCTCGCGGGACTGGTGCGCGAGCGGATCGGCTACGAGCCGCGCAGCGGCGCGCTCTTCTTGTTCGTCGGCAAGCGGCGCGAGACCTTGCGCATCTTGTTCTTCGACGGCAGCGGGATGTGCCTGTTTTCCAAGCGATTGGACCGCGGCAACTTCGTGCTGCCCCAGGCGGTGCGCGAGGGGGTCACGCACGTCGAGGTCGACGACGCCGCGCTCGAGGCCTTGCTCGACGGCGTCGAGATCGCGAAGCCGACGGCGCCAAAGGAGCCCCCACGTCGCGTGCACTGATCACTCGTCGAGACCGACGACGAAGCCACTCGACAAGCTCGTTTGCGATGCGTAGAGACGCTTCGTGCACGAGGCCACGGACGCACAAGAGCAGCCGACTCCCGAGCAGCGGATCGCCGCGCTCGAAGCGCAGTTGGCTGAGCGCGATGCGCGGCTCGCGGAGGCGACGCGGACCATCGCGCGCCTTCGCGACCAGTACACGCGCGCGCTCGAGAAGCTCGTGCTCATGCAGCGTCGACTCTTCATCACGAGCGCCGAGCGGCGCTTCGAGACGAGCACCGATCAGCTGGAGCTCGAGCTGCGCGTGGCCGAGGTCGCCTCGCTGAAGAAGGAGTTGGAGGCGGCGGAAGGCGCGCTCGGCGCGGCTGCATCGGGCACGTCTGCACCCTCGAAGCCGGGCGCTCCGATCCCGGGCGCCAAGAAGCCCGACGGTCGCAAGAAGCGCACGTCGCCGCCGACCGGACGGCGCGGCGAGGAGCTCGCCAACCTTCCCAAGATCTACGTGCCGATCATCGACCCGGAGCTCGAGGGCAAGGTCGAGAAGATCGGCGTCGTCGAGAGCTACAAGCTCGGCCGCGAGCGCGGCGGCGCGCGCTGCCTCGTGCTCGAGATCGCGGTCTACAAGAAGCCTGCAGACGCGCCCGTCCTCGTCGCCGTGCCGGCCGCGCCCGCCGTCGCGGCTGCCGCAGCCTCGGAGATCGTGACTACGCCGCAGTCCGCCGCGTGCTCGGTGCCGACCGCGCTGTGCTCCTGCGACGCCGCCGAGGCGCCGATCGCGACGTCGTGCGCCACGCCGATCGCGAAGCTCGCCAAGACGCTCGGTCCGCGGATGTGCATCGTGCGCGCGCCGAGGCCCTTGGAGATTGTTCGCCGCGGCATGCTCGCCCCGACGATGATCGCGCACCTGCTCGCGCAGAAGTACCTGATGGGGCTTCCGTTCCATCGGCTCGAGCAGCAGTTCGCGCGCGAGGGCTTCCCGCTCGATCGCGGCACCATGGGCCGCTACGCCGAAGAAATCGGCGCCGTGCTCGGCTTCATCGTCGAGGCCGCGCGCGAAGAGGCAATCGCGACGGCCTTCTGCCTGTCGACGGACGCGACCGGCGTCTCGATCCAGCCGACGCCCCTCGACGACGGACGACACCAGCCCTGTCGCAAAGGGCACTTCTTCGTCACGCTCGCCGATCGCGATCACGTCTTCTTCGACTACCAGGCGAAGCACAACAGCCTCGCCGTCTGGGAGATGTTCAAGGGCTTCAAGGGCTACATCCAAGCCGACGCCCACGTGATCTACGACGCGGTCTTTCGGGGGACCCCGCCGGAAGGGGCCGAAGAGACCGCCGAAGAAGCCGCGAAGCGAGGGCCTCCGCCGATCGAGGTCGCCTGCTGGAGCCACGCACGAAGGCACATGTGGGAGGCCGCGGTCTGCAGGTACCCGCTCGGGCTCGAAGGGATGCAGCGCATCTCCGCGCTCTTCGAGGTCGACCGCCCGCTTCAAGATCTCCCGCCCGCCAAGCGAAAGCTCCGACGCGATCAGCTCCTGCGACCGCTCGTCGACGACTTCTTCGCCTGGGCCAAGGGCGAGCAGTCGAAGCTCACCGGCCGCAGCCGCATCGCGTCGGCGCTCGGCTACGTGCTCAACCAGGAAGACGCCCTCCGGCGCTTCCTCGCCGACGGCCGACTGCGCCTCGAGAACAACTCCGCTGAGCGCGCCCTGAGATCCATCGCCGTCGGAAGGAAGGCATGGATGTTCTTCGGCTCCGACGACCACGCCTCTGCCGCCGGAAACCTCTTCTCGCTGATCGCCTCCTGCAAGCTCCACCGCCTCGACCCCGAGGCCTACCTCGCCGACGTCATTCGGCTCTTCCCGTACTGGCCCGCCGAGCGCCGACTCGAGCTCGCACCGAAGTACTGGGCCAAGACCCGCGCTCGGCTCGATCCCCGGGAGCTCGAGCTGCCCCTCGGGCACGTCTCCGTGCCGCCGCCGCTGGCCGCGGAACAGCAGGGCGCGTCGGGCTGAACGAGGCGAGTCGGGCACGAGCGCGAGGATGCGGATCGGCGCGGCGACCGTCGAGGACGTCGGTTGGCGTAGCGGCTACG
>CAIXWQ010000523.1 GCA_903923175.1 uncultured delta proteobacterium
CTCGCGCTCGAGGTCGAGGCCGCGCTGGAGCGCGAGGAGCCGCACGCGACCCAGGTGCTCGAGTCGCTCCTCGCGGACGCGCAGCGAACGACGCCGGTCACCGTTCGCTGAGCCCCGAGGCGGACGCGCGCGTCAGGGGCTCGAGAGCGGCAGATCGCCGCCGAGGCGGAAGAGGCGCTTCGGCACGCCCGCCCACACGTTCGCGCCGCAGTAGACGGTGAGCCCGCCGCCCACGCGCGCGTTGGCCCCGCGGCGCATCAGCGCGAGCGAGAGCGAGAGGGGCTCGGCGCCGCACGGGCTGCTCGCGCGCGCGGGGAGCGAGAAGCGCGCGGTGAGCATCGACGCGCCGGCCTCGGTGAACGGCTCGACGCGCCCGCGCGCGTGGAACGCCTGCGCGGCGTCGAAGAACGCGTAGTCGCCGGTGGCGGCGAAGACGAGGTCCACGTCGACGCCCCCTTCCCCGTCGGCCCCGCCGCCGTCCGCCAGCTTGCTCGCGTTCGTCAGCGTCACGTCGACCGACTGCCGGATGTCGACCGAGAGCGTCCCCTTGGCGAGCGGCGGCGTCGGCGGCGCCTCGCCCTTGCTGCAGGCGGCGGCGCTGAGCGCGCTCAGCGCGAGGAGCGCGAGGAGCGCGAGGAGCGCGAGCTGAGGGAGCGCCGCGGACGGCAGGAGCGCACGACCGTTCATCGGAACACCTTCGGCGAGACGTTGAGCGCGCTGGCGACGCCGCGCGCGTCGGCGTCGGCCCCGGTCACGAGGTGGAAGGTCCAGGTCACCGACTCGGCGAGCGGCACCGTCTCGTCGAGGAACTCGACGTCGTTGGAGGCCTTGGTCACGCGCGCCGCGGCGTGCACGTACCCCTGATCCTCCACGACGAAGCGGCCGGCGCCGAGGCCGACGAGCCCGTCCGAGAGCGCGAGGTAGAAGTGCTCGAAGACGAAGCCGTCGCGCGGCAGGTGCACCGGGGCCTCGGCGAGGCCGGGCGTGTAGACGAGATCCTCGAGGCCGTCCTTGGCGAGCACGGCGCCGGGGAACGTCACCGAGATCACCGGCGAGGTCCCGGGCCCGAACTCGAGCGTCACGCGCACGTCGTTCGCCGACACGCGCGCCCACTGCGAGCGCAGCGGGCGATCGCTCGCGTCGATCACGAGCGCGAGCGGCGGATCGATCGGCGTCGGCGCGGGGAGCTTTGCCGGCGCGCCCGTGATCTCGCCCGTCGCCGCGTCGATCGCCACGCCGCCGGCGCTCGCCCCCCCGAGCTTGGCCTGCGCGTCGCGGATCACGTCGCGCGCGATGCGCGTCGCCTCGGCGAGGTGCGCGAGCCCGTACTCGACCTCGCCGCGGAAGGGGTTGATGCCGCTCGCGTCGGAGACCTCGCCGAGCGCGAGGAGCCGCCACGCCGCGTCGAGCTGCGCCGTCGCGTCGAGCCCTGCTGTTTCGGCGATCGCGCGCGCGGCGACGAGCTCGCGGTGGGCGATCGTCGCGAGCGTGCGCACGTCGCCGTCGCGCTCGTCGTCGCGGTGGATGCCGCCGCCGCCGAGCCACTTGTGCACGCCGTCGGTCGAGTTCGGCTGCCAGGTGCCGTCGAGCAGCGGCGGCGCGTCGGTGGGCGGCGCGACCGCGCGCACGGCGTCGACGTAGGCCGACACGGTGGAGATCGCGAAGCCTTCGGCCTCGAGGTCCGAGAGCTGCTTCTCGACCTTGGCGATCGCGGCCGGCTTCTTCTTGAACAGATCGGGGAAGTACGGGTCGATGCCGCCGGTCGCCATCAGCTCGCCGTCGTCGACGAACCACCAGCTCGTCGCGATCGAGTCGGCGCCGCTCGCGCTCTTCCAGGCGACGTCGCGCGAGACGACCATCGTGCTCTCGCGCCCCGCGCCGAACGCGTAGAGCGGGAGCGGCGTCGTCGGCTCGCCGAGCTGGTAGCTCCAGAGGTTCTTCGGCCACACGAGCGTCGCGTAGCCCTTGTCCTTCATCGCGGCGGCCATGCCCGGGCCCGCCTGCCCCTCCTGGCAGAAGATCGCGCCGCCGAGCGGCACCTTCCACTTGGCGAAGGTCGCGCGCGTGAGGTCCGCCGAGCGCGCCCAGTCCTCGCGGCCGTGGGCCATGAAGAGCTGGTCCGAGTAGTGGAAGCTCATCACCTCGAGCCGCCGGTTCGCCGTGAGCTGCTGGAGCTTGGCGAGCACCGTCGGGTGGCGCTCGCCGATCACGTCGAGCATGTACCCCTGCATCTCGACGTTGGTCGCCCAGGTCGGGTGCGCGAGCAGCAGATCGAGCACCGGCTCGAAGCTCTCGACGACGATCTGATCCTCGTTCGCCTCCTGCGGCTGATCGAGCACAGGATCTGGGTTCGGCCAGAAGCCGACCATGCCGCCGGCGACGTACTGCACGTTGAAGTGCAGCACCGCGAGCGCGAACTTCTGGTCGGCCGCGTCGGCGCGCTCCGAGGTCGTGAGCAGCGCGAGCGACGCGAGACCGGCGAGCGCGGCGAGGGGGCGACGGGGCATCGTCCCGCGAGGATAGCGCCCGCCGAACGCGAGCGGCGCGGGCGGTGCGTGCGGTGCGGTCGGCGCGGGCGGTGCGGGGGCGCCACGGCTCGCGGATCGGGTCAGCGCCGCACGACCATCGGCGTCGGCGACATCGCCTCGAAGGCTTCGAGATCGGCGGACGCGCGCGCGGAGAGCGGGCTGCCGGCCCGGCGATAGCAGGCGTCGCGCGCCGCGAGGAACGCCCCGTCCCACGGAGGCCACGGCTCGAAGTCGCCGAGGGCGCTCACGCACCGGGTGACGTCGGCGAGGCGCATCGTGAGCTCGACGCGGACGCGCCGGCGCCGCCAGTTGAGCTGGTGCGCGGAGAACGGCTGGCCGAGCGCGATCTCCAGGCGGGCTGCAGCGTCGGGCGCGAGGGCGGCGAGCTCGCCGGCGAGGTCGAGCCCCTGCCCCACCACGTCGGCGTGGGCCCAGGGGTCGGTGCGGTACACGACGAACGCCGCCTCGAGGGCGCCCGTCGCGTCGGCCATGCGCCCGTTGCTCGCGTGCAGCTGGGCGCCGTAGATCAGCGCCTCGACCGGCTGCCACTCGCGCAGGCGCTCGATCAGCGGAAGCGCTGCGCGGTCACCGCGGGCCGAGAGCGCGTCGCAGGCCATCTCGAGCTCGGCCAGCGCCGAGAGCTCGCCGAGCTCGGGCCCGAGCTGCTTCGCGAGCCCCTCGCCGCGCTCGCCGGCGCGGTGGCGCGTGACGAGCGAGAGGCGGTGATTCTGCGCCGGCGACATCGCCTCCGGGCGCGCGACGGCCGGGAAGGAGAGCGCGCGCCGGTACTCCACCAGCGACCAGTCGACCTCGCCGCGCAGGTCGCGCGGGCGATCGGTGCGCAGCGCCCGCGAGTCGGCCCAGAGCTCGCGCGCCACGAGCTCCCCCTGCCGCCCCGCCGTCCGCGCGACCGCGAATTCGAGCGGATTGCGATCGTCGGTGTTCAGATCGTCGCCGTAGGCGGCGGAGAGCCGCGCCACGAGCTCCGGGTTCGCCGCGTGGTGCGCGAGCAGCCCCTCGAGCCCTTCGTACCCCCACGAGCGGATCATCGCCTCGCGGTACGGCGGGCCGGCGAGGCGCGCGCGCAGCGCGGCTTCGTCGATGGCGATCGGCTCGCGCGAGGCGACGAGGATGAAGTCGGTGTCCGCTGTCACCCACACCGACACGACGGGGAAGACCGAGTGGAGCGTGGCGAGCGCGCCGGCGACGTCGTGGCCGTCGACCTCGTAGCTCTGCACCCACTGCAGGAAGATCCCCGAGGGGGCGAGCCGCCGTTCGGCGGCGAGGTAGAAGTCGCGCGTGAAGAGCCCGGCGATCCCGGCGCGGTAGGGGTTCGACGGCTCGGAGACGACGAGGTCGTAGCGCTCCTTGGTGGTGAGCAGCACCTCGCGCGCGTCCCCGAAGGAGAGCCGCACGTTGGCCTGCTCGAGCACGTGCTGGTTGATCGGCGCGCACTCCGCCGCGACGTGCGCGATGGCCGGCTCGAGCTCGACGGCGTCGACGCGCTCCATGCCGGGCACGACGCCGAGCCAGCCCGCCGTGGCGCCGGTGCCGAGGCCCACGACCAGGGCGCGCTTCGGCGCGGGGTGCAGCGCCGCGCCGAGCAGGCCCGCGAAGATCTCGGTCGGGAGGTCCTCGGCGTCGGTGCCGCCGTCGGTCTTGCCGTTCACCACGAACTGCAGCGCGACGGCGTCGAGCAGCGCGACCGAGCTCTCGACCCCCTCGACCTCCCACAGCAGCGCGGCGTTCGTGTCGTTCTCGACCTTGAAGCGAGCCGCGAGCGCGCTGCCGAGCGGGAGGCTCGAGCGCCCTGCCCCGATCGCGCCGTGCCGCCAGAGCGCGGTCGGTCCGCGCGCGAGCATGGCGGCGCACGCGACCGCGGCGAGCCCCGCGATCGGGAGCAGCCGCGGCGCGCCGCGGGCCTTGCGCAGCTCGAGGGCGACGGCGACGAGCGCGAACGTCGCGAGTAGCGCGACCGCCAGCCGCCAGCAGCCCGGGGCCGAGAGCGCGGGGAGGAGCCCGAACCCGCCGGCGAGCGAGCCGACGATCGCCCCGAGCGTGTTCGCGAGGTACGCCTGCCCGACGTCCCTGCCCACGGAGGCGCGCCCCTCGCCGAGCAGCGCGATGAGCTGCGGGAACTGGTAGCCGGCGACGACGGCGGCGGGGAGCACCACGATCGCGGTGACGACGGTCCAGCCGACGACGAGCCCGCCGAAGCCGAACGAGGCGAGCGCGCGCCCCGCGTGGGCGAGCAGCGCGACCCGATCGCCGAGCGCGAACGGCAGCGCGAGGAAGAGCGCCTCGAGCGCGCAGGTGAGCGCGAACGCGGCGATGGTCGGCGAGCGCGCGCCGTCGCGCCGCGTCGCGTACAAGGCGCTCCCCGCGCCGATGCCGGACAGCGCGACCGCGAGGACGAGCCCGAACGTGTACGACGAGCCGCCCAGGATCGGCGCGAGCATGCGGTACCACACGAGCTCCATGAGCAGGAACGCGAAGCCGACGAGCGCCGCGGCGGCCATCACGACGGCGCGCGGCGCGGGTGAAGACGCGGGCGCGTCGGCGAGCGACGTCGCCAGGGGCGCTCTGGTCGCATCGGGCGCTCGGAGCGCTCGGGACGCGTGGAGCGCTTCGATCGCAGCGGCGCGCTCGTCCGGCTGCGCGCGGGCCATCGAGCGCGCGACCACGCCGACCAGCAGGTTCACGAGGCAGGCGAGCCAGAGCGTCAGCCGCGTGCCCATCACCTCGAGCAGCAGGAAGTTCGAGAGCGCCGCGCCGAGCACCGCGCCGAGGGTGTTCGCGCCGTAGAGGACGGCGAGCTGTGTGCGCCCGCCGTCGGCGTCGGTCTCGACGGCGCGCGCGGCGGCCGGGAGCGTTCCGCCCATCAGCAGCGTCGGGCCCCCGAGGACGAGGACCGCGAGCAGCAGGCGCGTGGCCGTCGCGACCGGGGCGCCGAGCGCGCTCGTCCCGCCGAGGGCGACGTAGAGCGCGCGCGCGAGCTTCACCAGGAACGGGCTCGCCGCCGCGAGCAACGAGACGCCGATCTCGAGCGAGGCGTAGAGCGCGAGCGCGTTGCGATGCCGATCCGCGCGCCCGCCGAAGAGCGCGCCGCCGAGCCCGAGGCCGCCCATGAAGACCGCGAGGACCGCGGCCGAGGCCGCCGTCGACGCGCCGAACACGAGCCGCAGCTCGCGCGTCCACGCGACCTGGTAGACGAGCGCGCACATCCCCGAACAGAAGAGGAGCGAGGCGGTGCGGGCGCGGATCGACGTAGGACCAGAGAGATACTCCATGCGGAGGCGCGCGGGCGCGCGCGGGCGGCGAGGGCGAGATACCGGCGCGGATCGAGGCGACGCGAGGGCACGGCCGCGCTGCTGGCGACGCGCGCGGGCCTGGCCGCGACACGCGACGAGCCCGGGCCTACGCTGAGCTTCGTGAGGCGCTTCGCGGGCCCGCTGCTGCTCCTCGCCGCCTGCGCGCGGCGCGAGGATCCGACCATCGCGCCGGTCGCCGAGCGGCAGCCGACGCGCGCCGTGGTCGAGTCGGGCGATCTCCCGCTCGTGCGCACGAAGGACGACCTCGCGCGCCACGACCACCAGCGCGCGATCGTCGAAGGCTGGTACGAGATCGCGCCGGTCGCCGGCGGCAAGGGGGCGCAGCCCGCGTACGTGGTGCTCGTCGACGGCACGCGCGTCATCCGCTCGTACGGGCCGGTGCTGGCCGAGCTCGCCTTCGCGAACCGACGGGTGCGCGTCACGGGGAGCGTCACGCTCGGCCCACCGGACTCGAGCCTGCAAGCGATGAGCGGCCCGCACGTGCAGGCCGAGCGCGTCGAGCTCGCCCCCGGCGAGACCGCGATCTCCCCCGCGCCGCGCGAGATCCCCACGCCGCCGACGGTCACGAGCCTGCCGGGCTTCGCGCCCCACCTCGATCGCTGGGTCGCGGTCAGCGGCACGCTCGAAGCGCTGACGCCACGCGCGGCCCCGCCGTGGGCCGACGCACGCATCCGCCTCGCCGACGGCGGCGTGGTGCTCGTCGGCTACGTGGTCGAGGCCACGTGGCGCCCCTTCGTGGGCAAGCCGCTGACGACGATCGGGCGGGTCGCCGTGCTCGGCCGTGACGCGGGGCTCGGCCTCGACGTGCGGCTCGAAGGGGCGCGCCTTCCGTGCGCCGGCGTCGAGCCGCGCTGCGGGATGACGCGCTGAGCCCGGCGTCGGCGCTCAGGGCGTCGCGGTCGACGCGAGCTTCTTGCGCCCTTCGGCGAACACGACCTCGATCTTCGCCTCCTCGCGCGCGACGACCAGGCCGAGGCCGAACTTCGTGTGCGAGACGCGATCGCCCACCGCGAACCCCGTCTTGGGCGAGTAGGGGCGCGGCTCGCCGGTCGCGCGGGCGAGCAGGGTCGCGTCGTCGATCGCCGCGGCGCCGGAGGAGGAGGAGCGCTCGCCGAACGGGCGGCCCCCCGCCGTGCGCGTGGCCGCCTCCTCGAGCAGCTCCTGCTCGAAGTGGCGGATGGTGCGCCGCGCGCGCCGGAAGGCGTCGTCGGCCGCGCGACCGAGCGCGTCTTGCCGGAAGACCTCGAGCGCCTCGAACGACTCGCGGAGCACCGCGTCCACGCGCGGCCGCAGCGCGTCGATCGCGCGCGCGTAGTCCTCCGCGGTGCGCCCTTCGTCGGTGCCGTGGGCCTCGATTTCCCGCGCGACGGCGAGCAAGCGGAGGCGGGCGTCGTCGCCGTAGCGGTCGGCCAGGATGGCCCACGCCTCGTCGACCGGGAGATCGCCGAGAGCCCCTTTGCTCTCGATGCAGGCGAAGAGCGCGCGATCCGGAGAATCGGCCCCGAGCTCGAGGGCGTCGGCGGCGACGTCGTCGAAGAGCATGAGCGCTCCTATGCCACGACTCGTGGCGTGGGCTAAGGCCGGAGGCAGCTCGGCCTGCCTCCGGTCGGCGACTTTCCGCGACAGAGCGCGCGAGCGACCGCCGCGAACGGAACTCCGCGCACGAATTCCGCGACCGCGGGCATCGCACCGGGGGGCGGGCATCGGACGTCCCATGTCCGTGGGGGAGGTCGCCACCGGCGGTCCGATCCGGATGAGCTCGAGGCACGGCAACGCCGCGCGCGTCAGGCGGCGCAGCAGAAGAGCGGCTCGTAGATCCGCCGGAGCGCCGCCTCGCACTCGCCGATCGGGAGCGACACGTCCGCGGGGGCGCCGGGCGCGCCGAGCGCCGCGACGTGGAGCACGTAGGCGCCGATCGCCATCGAGAAGCTGCAGAGCCGCCCATCCGGCCGCGCGTGCGCGTCCGCGTCGGCAGAGCCCGCGTCGCCGCGGATCGCGGCCTCGGCGGCGAGCCACTCGAGCTCGCCCCGCTCGACCGCGCTGGTGAGCCCCGTCGCGCCCGTGATGAGCGAGCCGTTCTCGGCCGCCAGCGCCACGGCGCGGAGCCGATGACGTCGCGCCAGGCTCTCGAGGAAGCGCCGCGCGGCTTCGCGGGCCTCGCGGGTCCGGAAGGCGCGCCGATCGTCCGGGTCCGAGGACATGGCCGAACCTAGGCCGCCGACGCGCGCGGGGCCAAGTGGTGCTCCGCGCTCGCCGCGCGTCGCGACGCACGCGGGCGAGCGCGCGCGACCGCGCGACCGCGGCGGTGCTAGAGCCTCGGGCAGCCATGCCCCGCACGCACCGACTCGCCTCGCTCGTCACGCGCTCCGGGTGGCTGGGCGCGCTCGCCCTCGTCGGCGCGGCCGCGCTCGGCTGTCGCAAGCCCGCGCCGCCTACCAAGGCCGATCCGCTCGCGCCCGCCGCGTCGATCGGCTCGCTCACGCTGCCGCCTTCGACGCTCGCCGACGCGCCGACCGACGCGCACGCCGACGCGATGCGCATCTACGCGACGAAGGGCGCGCTCTTCCTCGGCGACGACCGCATCGGCGACGGCCCGCGCCCGGAGGACGGCTACGCGGCGAAGGACCGCCGCACGAGCCTCTCGCTCGAGATCACCGAGCTGTCGCGGCGCCTCACAGGCAAGGACGACGTGCTCGTCTACGCCGACGCCCAGCTCCCGGCCGTCGCGCTCACGCAGCTGGTCTTCTCGGCGAAGGTCGCGGGCGCCAAGCACGTGTCGCTGATGACCAAGGGCGAGGCCGGCGTGCGGGCGCTCCCGCTCGAGCTGTCGAACCCGAAGCGACGCTGCCCGCACCTCGCGCCGCCCGCGCCGAGCGCATCCGGCGGGCCGCCCGCGCCTCTGCCGCCGATGGGCGACTGCGACCCCGGGCTCGCGCTCGGGCTGCTCGCGACCCCCGACGGCGTCGTCGTGCTCGCCCACGGCATGCGCATGGGCGAGGCCTGCACGCAGCCCGGGCCCGGCCTCTCGGTGAAGGGGAGCGACGCCGCGGCCTTGCGCGCGTGCATCGCGACCTCCCGCGTCGGCATCCCGGCGTCGCCGACCGACGACACCGTGACCGTCGCGCCCGCCGGAGGGGCGACGATCGGCGACGTCCTGCGCGTGATGGACGTGGTGCGCACCGGCGATCGACCGTTCGCCAAGGTCCGCCTCGGCGTCATGTGAGCGGCGCCTCGGCGGTGGCTACGGCACGATCCAGATCGGATTGGTGAAGCCGAGCCCGGTCGTGAGCCCCTTCACGACGCGGCCGTCGTCGAGCACCTTCGCGGTCGCGATGGCGACCAGCGGCCGCTTGCTCGCGACCTTCGGCAGCGCGACCACGGCGACCCAGCCGTTGACCGAGCCCGGCACGCGCGAGAGCGTCGCCGGCAGCTCGTCGCGCCCGAGCCGGACCTTCAGCGTCGGCTCGCCGAACCACGAGCTGAGGCGCACCTCGACCCTCGCGCTCACGCCCGCCGCGCCCGACGCGCCCATCGACGCGGTGTCGCCGATCCCCGCCGCGCCGACGTGCACGTCGAGGAGAGGCCCGCTGGTGACCATCGCGCGCCCTTGCTTGAGCGCGCGCGCGACCGCGTCGAACGGGCGCCCGTCGGCGCTCCAGGTCGGGCCGACGCGCACGTACGTCCGCGGGAAGCCAGCCCACGGGAACTGGATCCAGTGCGAGTCGCTGGAGCCGGTCGCGACGTGCACGTCGCCGAGCTCGAGCATCGCCAGCCACTCGTCGACCATCGAGAGCACGGCCTCGTGGAACGGCAGCTGGTAGCCGTTGAAGACCTCGAGCGCGTCGTAGTCCTTGAGGTACTCGACGCTCCCGCCGCTCGCGAGCCCCTTGGCGCCGTCGTAGCCCGAGAGCTCGAAGTAGCCGATCTTCGACCCCTCGCCGGCGCGCATGCGCGGATGGTTCACCTGCAGCACCAGCGCGCGACCGCTCGGCAGCGCGTGCACGGCGTCGAAGAGCGCGCGCGGGCCGGTCCCCTTCGTCTGCGGGACGGGCGTGTCGTCGGGCCACGGGTACGCGTTGAAGTGCCCGAAGCTGGTCGTGAGCTCGACCCCCTGCGCGCCGCGGAAGAGCGGCTCGAGCCCGAGCTTCGCGGCGGCGGGCGCGTGCGAGTCGACGTGATCGTGCTCGGTCGCGGCCGCGCAGTCGACGCCGACCGCGGCGAGCGAGCGCACGCGGTCTTCGTAGGAGACGGCGCGCGCATCGACGCTGCCGCGCGCGTGGACGTGCAGATCGCAGCCGATCCAGCCGTCGAACGACGCCTCGTGCACGAGGTCGATAGGGACCCGCAGCGCGTCGCCGTCCTCGAGGTCGAGCGTGGTCTTCGCGATCGACCAGCCGAGCCCGTGCGTGGCGAGCAGCGTCCAGCGCCCCGCCGGCAGCGCGAGCGTGGTGCGCGCGCGGTAGGCGTCGACCAGCGGCGCCCCGGCCTCGGCCTCGCGGGTCGGATCGAGCACCATGGTCACGCCGTTCGCGTCCGGCACGAACGGCACGCGCGGCGTCCCTTCGACCATGAGGCGCGCGGGGAGCATCTGCCCGGTCGCGGGGTCACGCACCTCGACCGCCAGCTCCGCCCCCTTGCGACGCGTCGCCTTCGCCGCGAGGGCGCCGCGGGTCGCGCCCGCGCGCTGGTCGGGCGCGAGCGAGAGCGACACGGAGAGATCGACCGCGCCGGCGGTGTCGTTCGGGGCGGCCGCGCGCTCGAGGCTCGCCCCGACGATCTCGGGCGTCGCCTCGACCGAGAGCGGCAGCGAGCCCGCGATCACGAGGGGTCGATCGCGCCCGACCAGCAGCCACGGCGCCGGCGCCTTGGCGAGCGC
>CAIXWQ010000524.1 GCA_903923175.1 uncultured delta proteobacterium
CCGCACGCGATCAGCGCGGCGGCGGGCCAGCGCGAGGCCTCTGCGGCCGCCGCGCGGCAGCGGCGCTGCAGCGGCGCGGCCGGTCGACCACCGGGGCGCAGCCGCCCACCGAGCACCAGGATCGCGTCGGGGGCCTGCATCGCGCCCCCGTCACGGCCTCGGGTTGCGCGAACGCCAGGCGCGGAAGTCCTCTTCTTGCCCACGCGCGAGGCGCCGCTGCTCCTGGACGAGCGCCGCGTATCCCCGCGGCACGCGCGGGTCGCGCGCGAGCGCGTAGAGCACGCGCAGCGCGGCCTCGGCGTCGTCGGAGGCGCGGTGCGCGTTCTCGAGCGCAATGCCGAGGCGGCCCGCGACGTCGCCGAGCTTCTTCCCCTTCTCGTACTTCTGCAGCTCGCGCGCCCACACCAGCGGATCGAGCCACTGGACCTCGGAGCGCAGGCAGCTCGGGAACGAGTCGAGCGCGAGGCCGCTGCGCGTGAGCTCGGCGGCGACGAACGCGCGATCGAACGGGGCGTTGTAGGCCGCCGGGACCGTCCCCTGGAGCGCCGCGGCGATCTCCGGGGCGATCTGGGCGAACGTCGGGGAGTCCTTCACGTCGTCGTCGGAGATGCCGTGGATCTCTCGCGCGCCGTCGGGGATGGGGATCCCGGGGTTCACCAGCCAGTTCACGCGCTTCACGATCTCGCCGCCGACGCCGATGACGATGCCTATCTCGACGATGCGGTCGGTCTGCGCCTCGCGCCCCGTCGTCTCGGTGTCGAGCACCGCGATCAGCAGCTTCTCCCACTCTGCGTCGCCGTCGAGCTCGGGGACGATGCCGCGCGCGTGCACGCGGAGCAGGTGCGCGATGCCGGGGTAGTGGCGCCCGGTCGGGAAGCAGCCGCAGCCGACGTGCTCCTTCATCGCTCGCTCACTTCTTGGGCGCGCTCGCCGACGGCGCGGGCGCGCTCGAGGCCGACGCGCTGGGCGCCGCGCTCGTCGAGCCCGAGGCGCTGGGGGCGGCGCTCGCCGAGCCGCTGCTCGCTCCGGCCGCGGGCGCGCCGAGCAGCTGCAGCTCCAGCCGGAGCCACGACCGCAGCTCGTCGGCGAAGTCCTCGCGGCCGATGTGGAGGAACTTGCGACCGTTCACGAAGATCGAGGGCGTCCCCTGGATGTCGAGCTTCTTGCCCTGATCCAGGTCCTTCGCCACCGCCGCCTTCACGGCCTCCGAGCCGAAGTCCGCACGGAACTTGGTGAGGTCGAGCCCGGCCTCCTTGGCGTACGCGTCGATGCTCTGCGCATCGAGCTTCTCCTGGTTCTTGAACAGGAGATCGTGCATCGGCCAGAACTTCCCCTGGAGGTTCGCGGCCAGCGCCGCGCGGGCGGCCGCCTCGGCGTTCGTGTGGATGTTGAGCGGGTACTCCTTGAAGACGAAGTAGATCTTGTCCTTGAATTCGGGCTCGAGCAGGAGCCCGTCGAGGATCGGCGAGGCCGAGGCGCAGTGCGGGCACTGGAAGTCGGCGAACTCGACGAGCACGATCGGCGCGCTCGAGGGCCCCTGCGCAGGGCTGCCGGTCAGGTCGATCGACTTGACCGATTTGTCGTCGAAGCGCGCGTCGAGGTACTCGCGGATCTTCTTCTCGTCCTCGCCCTGCCCGACGAACTTCGCCACCGCCTTCGCGGCCGGCAGGCACTTCTTGCAGGCGCGGTTCTCCTTCACGCAGACCTCGAGCGTCACCGGCTCGCCGCACGGCGAGAGGTACTCGTGGACCACCTTCGAGAAGGTGCGCTTCTCGCGGATGACGAGCGCGCTGGTGTCGACGCTGGCGAGCTCGACGATCGGGGCGCCTTCGTCCGGCGCTGCGGTATCCGCCCCCTTCTTGCAGCTGGCACCGCAGCCGGCGAAGGCGAAGAACGCGAGCATCAGGACCGTGAACCGGCGAGGCATGGGCCGGGGAGACTAGTCGGAAAGGGCGCCAGCGACCACTCGGGCGCGCGCCCGTGCGGGGGCAGGCTCACGCGCGTGCGACGCGGCGACGCTCCTCGGCGACGCGGGGGGACGCCGCGTCCGCGCCTCCGACGCGCCGCCCCGCTATGGCGCCGGGAAACCCACCGGAGTAAATGGCGGGCGTGCGGAGCGTCGTCTATCGCCACGACGACTTGCGGCAGCTCGCCGAGTCGCTCGAGGGGGCATTCGGCCAGACCCTGCTCGCTCCGCCGGGTTCGAACGTGCGCGATGGCGAGTGGGTCCTCGCGATGTTCGAGATCGGGCGCTCCGGTCGCGCGACGGCGGCGGCCGGGCGCGGGGTGCTGCTCGACGCCGGGGCCGCGCTCGTCTTCGAGCGCCGTGACTGGGAGCGCCTCCGCCAGTTCGCGAGCGCCCCCTCGCCCGAGTCCTCGACGCAGATGCCGGTCGCCGCGCCCATCGAGCTCCCTCCGGTTTCGGCCGAAATCGATCCGTCCGAGACGGGCGAAACCGCGGTTTCCGTCGTGCCGCAGGGCCCTCCGCCCGAGCCGGCCCACGCGCCGCCGCTGAAGGGGCGCACTGCCGCATACGAGGCCTATCGCGAACCTCCGCCAGCCGCTCCGCCGCCGCCGTCACCGCAGCCCGCCCCTCGGCCGGCCGTGGTCACGCCCTCTGCGCCGGAGCCCGCGGCGGCGCCGCGCCTGCCTCGCGTCCTGTTGGTCGACGACGATCCGTATCTCCAAGACGTGGTCGTGGCGATGCTCGAGGCGGTGGGGCTCGCGGTGGTGGCGGTGGAGACGGCCGAGGATGGGCTGGAGCGGCTTCGTCACGAGCGACCCGAGCTGCTCGTCCTCGACTGGTCGTTGCCCGGCATGAGCGGCCTCGAGATGTGCAAGCAGCTGCGGCGCGAGGCGGCGCTGGCGACCCTGCCGGTCCTCTTCCTCACGGCGCACGCCGGGACCCAGGACATGGTCGAGGCGTTCGCCGCCGGGGCGGACGACTACGTCGTGAAGCCGTTCCGGGCCGCCGAGCTCGGCGCGCGCATCTTCGGCCTGCTCCGGCGGGCCCGCGTGGCGAGCGCGCGCGAACGCTCGTGACGGCGCGCCGCGCGGTGGCCGCGCTCCTCGAGTGGGAGTGGCCGTGGCCGGCGTGGCGAGGGATTCCGGGGCTGACCTCGCCGGTGCGTCGGCTCGCGCTGCCGGCCGGCCTCGCGGTCGTCGGAGTCGGGGGGGCGACGCTCGGCGGCTCCGGGAAGACGCCCGTCGCCATCGCCCTCGCGGCCGCGCTCGCGCGACGCGGGCACCGGGTCGTGTTCGTCGCCCACGGCTATCGGGCCAGCCCACCTTCCCCCGCGCTGCGCGTGGCTCCGAGCGCGGAGGTCGCGGCGGTGGGTGACGAGGCGCTGCTCGCGGCCCGGGCGCTCGAGGGGCTCGCGCCGGTGGTCGTCGGACGGAGCCGAGCGGGCGCGCTGTCGGCGGCCAGCGAGCTCGGCGGGGTCGCGGTCGTCGACGGCCTGTTGCAGACCTCGCCGGTCCGGCTCGCGTGCTCGCTGCTGGCGCTCGACGGAGCGCGGCCGTGGGGCTCGGGGCGGGTCCTCCCGCTGGGCGACTTGCGCGCGTCTCCCGCGCGGCTCCAGGCCGGTACCGACGAGGTCGTACGGGTCGGTGGGGTCGACTGCCCAACGGCGTTCTCGCTCTCCGCCCCTCCGCGCGTCGGAGCTCGGGTCGCGCTCCTCTCTTCGATGGCTCGGCCGAGCCGGTTCGCGGAGGCGGCGGGCGCGCTCGGGCTGGTACCCGTGTTTCACGTGAAACGCGGCGACCACGAGCCGCTCGGCCGGCGCGAGCGGGAGGTGCTGCGGACGCTCGCCGCCCGTCACCGGCTCGACGGCTGGTGCGTCGACGCCAAGACCAGCGTCCTGCTCACGACCCCCTCCGAGAGGCCCGACGTCGGCGCGCCGCTCAGCGTGCTGCGCCAGGAACTGACGCCATCGCCGGCGCTGGTCGACCGGGTCGTGCGCGCCCTCGCGGCGTGGCGCGAGACCCTCACCCGGCCGTGAGCCACCGGGCCCAGCGACGTCCTCCGGGCGGTTGGGGAGTTCGCTGCCTCCCTGCTACCATCCGCCGCCGATGCGCGCCGACCCGAGCACCGCCCCCCTCCGCCATGACTGGACGCTCGCGGAGATCCGCGCCGTCCACGATCTCCCGCTCCTCGAGCTGCTCCACACCGCGCAAGGGGTCCACCGGGATCACCACCCCAAGAACCAGGTGCAGCTCTGCACGCTGCTCTCCGTCAAGACGGGCGCCTGCACCGAGGACTGCGGCTACTGCTCGCAATCGAAGCACCACCACACCCACGTCGAGCCCGAACGCCTGATGCAGGTGGACGAGGTCGCCCTGGCGGCCCGCCGCGCCAAGCAGTCCGGCGCGACCCGTTTCTGCATGGGCGCGGCCTGGCGCGAGGTCCGCGACGGCCAGCAGTTCGAGCGGCTCCTCGACATGGTCCGCACGGTGAAGGCCGAGGGGCTCGAGGCCTGCGTGACCGCCGGGATGCTGAACCCCGACCAGGCCCGGCGCCTCCGCGAGGCCGGCCTCGACACCTACAACCACAACCTCGACACCTCGCGCGAGCACTACAAGAGCATCGTCAGCACGCGCACCTACGACGACCGGCTCCGCACCATCCAGGTCGTCCGTGACGCGGGGATGTCCGTTTGCTCGGGCGGGATCATCGGCCTCGGCGAGACCGTCGACGACCGCTGCCGGATGCTCCGCGAGCTGTCGCAGCAGAGCCCGCACCCCGAGAGCGTGCCCATCAACGCGCTGGTTCCGGTGGCGGGGACGCCTCTGGAGAGCCTGCCGATGGTCGACCCGCTGGAGCTGGTCCGTATGATCGCTACCGCCAGGATCCTCATGCCGAGGGCCCAGGTTCGTCTGAGCGCAGGCCGGTCCTCGATGAACCGCGAGGCCCAGCTGCTCTGCCTGATGGCGGGAGCGAACTCGATCTTCTACGGCGACACGCTCCTCACGACACCGAACCCGGACACCTCGTTCGACCGGAAGTTGATCGCCGACGCTGGGTTGACCCCTCTCGAGCCGAAGCTCGGCTGAGCCCCGATGCCCGCGCGACGCCCTCCGCTCGCCAGGCTCGCGCTCGCCCTGGGCGTGGCGGGGGCCGCGTTCTGCGCGTCGCCCGCCGCCGCGGCGCGAGCGCAGGTCAGCGCTTCCGGGCAGGTGGGGGTCGTGGGTGTAGGCGAAGACGGCTACTGGACGCGGACGAAGCTCGACCTCGGGCTCCGTGTCGAGGACGTGTACCTCCGCGAGCGCCCGACCGATTTCGGCCTGGGGCCGTACGTGGAGGCCCGCTCCGCCGCCTTCATCCACGGCGACTACGGCGGTGGCCTCCTGGCGGTCATCCCGGTGGACCCGACCTTCCCGCTCTGGCTCGGCGCCGGTGGCTTCGCGCGCCGCCAGGACCACTCGTGGGCCCCCGGGGCCAACGCGTTCCTCGCGTGGGGAAGCCGCTCGTACAACTACTCGAGCTCGTACGCGATGGCCTTCGGCCTCGTGCTCGACGTCCGCGTGCACCGCGGGGACGCCCCGGGCGTCGACACGGTGCTGGCGCTCTCGATCGATCTCGAGGGGCTGGCCCTGCCCTGGATGTACGCCATCAGCGCCGTTCGGCGCTGAGCTCGCGCCCGCTGCCTGGCGGCGCGTCTCCGCCCGACGCGGGCGAGGCCCTTTCGACGACCGCTCCCCGCGCGGCGGCTCGTTCCATGCTCGTCGAGGGTAGCCTCGCCTGGGTACGCGAACGCGGGTGATCGCTCGGGAGATCCAGGCGAGCGGCGTTTCACGTGAAACGAACCGGCGGCGTGAGCGCACGCCGGTCAGGCCACGAAGGCACGGGCCACCGGTGGTTCCCAGCGCCGACCGGTCGCCGCTGGCCGGCCGCGACAGCGGGATCCACCTCCGCGACGCCGAGCGTTCCGGCCAGGGCGGCCAGCACTCGACCGTTGCCCTCGTGGCGCCTGCACCGCTGGCCGGCGTCCAACTCGGGCGCACTCCGGGCGAAGGCGTGGGCCCGGCGCGCGGCAGCCGCTGCCGCCCCGACGAGCAGCCCGCTGGTTAGCGTTTCACGTGAAACGCCCGCGAGCGTCTCCCCGAATCAACCGTCGTCGAAAGGGGCCGGCTCGCCCTCGACCGCGGCGCCCTCGGCGGTCTCTTCCAGCGCCTCGTCGATGCGGGCGAGGAGCCTGCGCATGAGGTCGCGACTCTTCGCCTCGAGGGCCGAACGCTTCGCGCGCTCCTCCTCCAGGTCGTTCGCGAGCGCGACCGCGGCGAGAAGAATGGCGGTCGGCGGCACGGGCTTCCCCGGCGGCACGAGCTCGCGGATGCGCTGATCGACCTGGTCGGCCAGCCGGCGCAACGTCTCCTCAGGCACGCTCGCGTGAACCTTGTACGTCTGCCCGCCAACCTTCAGCGAGAGCGGTGCCTTGCGCTCCATCGCCCCGGAGGGTGCCTCGTCCGCCGCCGCCTGGCTACGCACAAGGTCCGCGCCACGGCACCCGCCGAAGCGCGCCAACTAGACGGATCGGACGCCCCGAAGTACCCCCCGGCCGATGGCTCTCGAATGGCTCCCTGCGGCGATCACCGACCTGGACCGCACCGGCCTGCTGCGGACACCGCGCGCTCCCCTCGCCGGCCCCGGTCCCTACGTCGAGCTCGACGGGCGCCGGCTCCTCAACCTCTGCAGCAACGACTACCTGAGCCTCGCCGCGCTCCCGGTGGAGTCAGACACGGCCGGCGCCGGGGCGAGCCGGCTCGTCGGTGGACATCAGCGGGCCCACGCAGAGCTGGAGCAGGGCATCGCCCGCTGGCTGCAACTCGAGGCGTGCCTCCTCTTCACCAGCGGTTACGCCGCGAACGTGGGCGCGCTGTCGGCGCTGGCGGGACCCGACACGCTCATCGTCTCCGACGCCCAGAACCACGCGAGCATCGTCGACGGCTGCAGACTCGGGCGCGCGCGCGTCGCGGTCGTCCCTCACCTCGACCTGGCTGCGACGGCGGAGGCCCTCCGCAGAGCGCCCGAGCACAAGCGCATCGTCGCCACCGACGGGTACTTCTCCATGGACGGCGACCGCCCCGACCTCGTCGGCCTCCGCGCCCTCTGCGACGAGACCGGCGCGGCGCTCTACGTCGACGAAGCCCACGCCCTCGGCGTCTACGGCCCGGAGGGGCGCGGCGCCTGCGCAGCCGCGGGCGTCCGCCCCGACGTCCTCGTCGGCACGCTCGGCAAGGCGTTCGGCGCTGCCGGTGCCTTCGTCGCCGGGACCCCCGAGCTCGTCCTCTGGCTCTGGAATCGCGCACGCTCGTTCGTCTTCTCGACGGGAACCCCGGCGGCGCTCGCGACGACCGCCCTACGGCGGCTCCCCCTCCTCCGCGACGGGGTGCGGACCCGGCGCCTCCACGCGAACGCGGCGTCGCTCCGCGCCCAGCTCGCCCGCGCAGGCGTCACGGTCCTGGCGGGCTCCGAGGGGCCCATCATCCCGGTCGTCCTCGGCGACCCCCGCCGCGCCGTCGCCGCGGCCGAGCAGCTCGCGACCCGCGGGTTGTTCGTCCACCCCATGCGCCCGCCGACGGTCGCGGTCGGCACGTCGCGCCTGCGCATCACGGTCCAGGCGGACCACGCGCCAAGCGACCTGGAGCGAGCGGCGGCCGACATCGCGACGGCGGTCTCGTGAGCGTGCGCCTGGCCGTGGTCGCGACCGGGACCGGCGTCGGCAAGACGACGACCGCGCTCGCCATCCTGCGCGCCGCCAAGGCGCTGGGCTGCCGCGTGGCCGGATGGAAGCCCCTCGAGACCGGGGGGACCGAGGACGGCGACGCCCTCCAGGCGGCGTCGGACGTACGCTGCCCCTCCGCGGTGCTCCTCGACGATCCGGTCTCCCCGCACCTCGCGGCGCGCCGGGCCGGGCGATCGATCGACCTCGACGCGATCGCGTCGGCTGCGCCTCGGGCCGCCGTGGACCTCCTCCTCGTGGAGACGGCGGGCGGGCTCTTCTCTCCGCTCGACGAGCGAGGCCGGACCAACGCCGAGCTCCTCGCCGCGCTCGACCCCGGCGCGGTCGTGCTCGTCGCGCCCAATCGACTCGGGGTCCTTCACGACGTGGCGGCGGTGCTCCGCGCTGCCCCGACGCTCCGCGCGCGCATCGTCGCGCTCGCGCTCACTGGGGGCGATCCCGCCGACCGGAGCGCCGACTCGAACGCCGACGAGCTCGCCCGACTCCATGCGCTCGCGGTCTGGACGTTCCCGACCACCGACGCGTCGCCCGCGCCGATGCTGGCCTGGCTACGCGCCGCCGTCCGCGGCGGGTGAGGGCTCGCCGTCCGCGGGCACGCTCGGACCCGGACTCGGCGCAGAGGCGTCGCCCGAACCGGCAGGCGGAGCGGCGGCCTCCTCGCGGAAGATCTTCCCCTCGCGCAGCCGCCAGCGCACGCCGCGCAGCTGGTCGACCAGCACCACGTCGTGCGTCACCACGAGCAGCACGCGGCCGGCGTCGCGAACCTCGTGGAGCACGTGAACGAGCTTCTCGAGCGAGGCGGTGTCGAGCCCGGTCGAGGGCTCGTCGAGCAGCAGGATCCCGGGCTGGCTCACGAGCAGCCGGAGCAGGGCGACCCGCTGCCGCTGACCCCGGGAGAGCTCCCGCACGCGACGGCCCCGAAGTCGGTCGATCCCGAGGCGCCCTGCATCGTGCGCCCACGCCGCGTCGGGGTCGAGGCCGCGCAGCTCGGCGTGGAGTCGGACGTTCTCCTCGGCGCTCAGGTCGGGATACAGGCCGAGCTCGTGACCGAGCCAGCCCACGACGTCACGGAGGCCGCCGCGGCTCTGGTAGCGGACCCCCCCGACCTGCGCGACCACCTTGCCGTGGGTCGGCGCGAGCCGTCCCGCGATGATGTTGAGGAGCGTCGACTTCCCCGAGCCGTTCGCCCCTTCGATGACGTGCACCGCCCCCCCCTCGAAGCGCGCGTCGACCCCGCGGAGCACGCGGGCGCCGCCGAGCAACTTCACGATCCCCTTGAGCTCGAGCGCGGTGACGGTGGGGCTTGCGGACATGGATAATGCTACTTTCAGACAATCGAGACATGTCGGCGCGCCGCCGGAGCCGGGTCGCGCGAACAGCCGTGCGTGATCTCGCCGGGTCCCTTGCTACACTCGGGCGCGATGCAGGCGCTCCGCCCGATACCGGCACCGCTGCCCGTGCTGGTCCGGCTCAAGGAGACGGTCGAGCGGGCCCTCGAGGGCAAGCCCGACGTCGTCGAGCTCGCCCTCGTGGCGCTGCTGGCCGGCGGACACCTGTTGATCGAGGACGTCCCCGGCGTCGGCAAGACCACGCTGGCGCGCGCGCTGGCGCGCTCGGTCGGCGGGGAGATGCGGCGCATCCAGTTCACGAGCGACCTTCTGCCATCGGACGTGCTCGGCGTCAGCGTCTACGATCAGCGCACCGGCAGCTTCGCGTGGCGCCAAGGCCCCATCTTCGCCAACGTGCTGCTCGCAGACGAGATCAACCGCGCCTCGCCCCGCACGCAGAGCGCCTTGCTCGAAGCGATGAACGAAGGGCAGGTCTCGGCCGACGGCGAGACGCGCATCCTGCCGGAGCCGTTCTTCGTCATCGCAACGCAGAACACCCAGGATTTCGCGGGCACCTTCCCGCTGCCGGAGTCGCAGCTCGACCGCTTCATGCTTCGGATCCGCATCGGCTACCCCTCGGCGCAGACCGAGGCCCGCCTGCTGAGCCGAGCGGTCACCGACACCGTGGCCGATCTCCCCTGCATCCTCGAGCCGGCGCAGCTCGTGTCGCTGCAGCGGCAGGTGCGGCGCGTGGAGATCGAGCAGTCGATCATCGACTACGTGCTGGCGATCGTCGCCGCGACGCGCTCCACCCCGACCGTCGCGCTCGGCGCCTCGACGCGCGGGACCGTCGCCCTCGGCATGGCCGCCCGCGCGCGGGCGATGCTGCGAGGGCGCGATTTCGTGCTCGTCGAGGACGTCCTGGACCTGGCGGTGCCCGTGCTGGCGCACCGCATCCGCGTGGCCGCGTACGCCGACGGCTTCACCGTGGGGCGCGACGAGGCCGAGGTGGCGATCCGCGAGCTGGTCGCCCGGATCCCGCTCCCGCTCTGAGCCGCCTGGCTTCCTGCTAGAGCTATCCCGTGGCCGTCGTCGCCCAGGGGAACCCCGCCGCCGCGCGCCCCGCCTCCTCGGGCGCGGGAAGCGCGCCTGCGAGCAAGCCCAAGCGCTGGAAGGTCCCGCGGCGGCTCAAGGTCACGCGCGAGGGGCGCTACTTCCTCGGAATCACGTTCGGCGTCGGCCTGGCCGCGATCAACACCGGCAACAACCTCCTCTACTTGCTGCTCGGCGTGCTCCTCGCGCTGATCCTCGTGTCCGGGATCATGAGCGAGCTCGCGCTGCAGGCGCTGGTGGTGCGCCGCCGCCTCCCCACCCGCGCGCAGGTCGGAAGGCCGCACCTCGTCGAGATCGAGGTGCACAACAAGAAGAAGCGCCTGCCGTCGTACGCGATCGAGGTCGAGGACATCCGCGCCAACCAGCCGGCCGACAAGCGCTGCTTCTTCCTCAAGGTCTCGCCGCTGTCGACGCAGGTCGCGGCCTACCGCCGGACGCCGCAGCGGCGCGGCCGCGAGAGCCACGTCGCCTTCCGCGTCGCGACGCGCTTCCCCTTCGGATTGTTCGAGAAATCGAGGCAGATCGAGGTCCCCGGCGAGCTCGTCATCTACCCCGCGGTGCACAACGTCGGGCTGCCGCCGCCGCACGCGCGCTCGGTGGGCGCGGGCGCGCGCGCGACCTCGCGCGGAGCGAGCGACGAGCAGCTCGGTCTCAAGCCGTACCGACCGGGCGACGACCTGCGGCACGTCCACTGGCGCAAGACGGCGGCGGTCGGGCAGATCGTGCTGCGCGAGCACGCGGCCGAGGGGGCGCCGGACGTGGAGCTCGAGCTCGACGATCGCTGCCCGTTCCTCGACCGCGCGGACGAAGACGAAGAACGAAGGCGCTGGCTCGATCAGTTCGAGGCGCGCATCCGCGACGTCGGCTCGCGCGCGGTCGCCCACCTCGCGCGCGGCGACGCCCTGCTGCTGCGCACCACCAGCGGCACGCGCCTCCCCGGAAACCCGCGCCTCGGCAGCGATCCGATCCTGCGCTTCCTCGCGCTCCTCGACGCCTCGCCGCTCGAGGGGGCCGCGCCGCCGCCGCGCCGGCTGGGGGGCCCGTGAAGTTCGGGCTCACGCACCGCATCCTCACGAGCACGCTGGCCGCGCTGGGCGTGCTGCCGATCGTGCTGTCGGGCGCGCTGCCGAAGCTCTCCGTGGTGCTGCTGCTGCTCGGGCTCGTCGGCGCGTTGCTCGCGACCGAGAAGTTCCAGCAGTCGACCGCCGCGCGCTACACGGCCGCGATCGTGCCGAGCGTGCTGCTCGGCGTGGAGCTGCTGCGCTTCATCGGCGGCGCGCCGCTGCTCGATCTCGCGGTCGAATTCGCGGCCGCGCTGCAGATCGTCCGGCTCGCGACGCGGCGCGGGGCGATGCACGATCAGCAGGTCATCCTGCTCGCGCTGCTGCACCTCGTGGCGGGCACCGTGCTCGACAAGGGGATCGCCTACGGCTTCTGCCTCTTCGGCTTCCTGCTGCTGGCCCCCGGGGCGCTCGTGCTCTCGCACCTGCGTCGGGAGGTCGAAGGGAACTACCGGCAGGGCGCGCGCGATCGCACCGGCCTGCCGGTCGACGTGCCGCGCATCCTGCGCTCGCGCCGCGTGATCGGGCCCGGATTCCTCGCGCTGACGTGCCTGCTCAGCCTGCCGATCGTCGTGTTCACCGCGGCGCTCTTCATCCTCTTCCCGCGGGTCGGGCTGTCGCTGCTGCTGTTCCAGAACCAGCACGCGCTCCGGTCGACGGGCTTCTCCGACACGGTCGACCTCAGCGGCGTGGGCGCCATCCGCAGCGATCCGGCGGTGGTCATCCGCTTCAAGCCGCCGAACCTGCCCGACCCCGCGCCCCCCCGGATGGTGCTGCGGCTGCGAGGGACGGCCTTCGACGAGTACCGCGGCGGCGGGCAGTGGAGCCGCACGTCGAGCGAGCGCCTGCAGCTCGGGCGGATGGGCGCCGACATCCCGCTCACCCGGCTCCCCGACCCGGCGAAGGACGGCCTCTACCAGTTCGAGCTCGAGCCGCTCGATCCGACGGTGCTCTTCCTCCCGCCGCGGGCGGTGGCGCTGCGCTGGTCGGCCTCGCTCGAAGGGACTCCCTTCCGGCCGCCACCGCTGACGCGAGGCGCCGAGCAGACGCTCCGCTACGACGGCGCCCCCGACCGCGTGCTTCGCTACGACATCTTCGTCGCGCCGCCGGGCGAGGCGCTCGACGAGCTGCTCCCGGACCGCGAGCGCACCCGCTACCTCCAGCTGCCGCACGAGCTCTCCGCGCGCACGCGCAAGCTCGCCCACGACTGGACCGCCGGGCTCGCCTCCGACGCGCAGAAGGCGAGCGCCATCCAGCGTCACCTCTCGACGGAGTACCGCTACACGCTCGCCGCGCCCTCGGGCGGCAAGATCGATCCGATCGACGACTTCCTCTTCGAGTCGCGCGCCGGCCACTGCGAGTTCTTCTCGACGGCGATGTCGCTGCTGCTGCGCGAGGCGAACGTGCCGTCGCGCAACGTGAGCGGCTTCGTGGGCGGCAGCTACAACCGCTTCGGCGGCTTCTACACGGTGCGCCAGGGCGACGCGCACTCCTGGGTCGAGGCCTACATCGAGGCCGGCGGACACGGCGGCTGGGTCACGTTCGATCCCACGCCGTCGTCCGGCGCTCAGCCGCTGGGCGCGACGGGCGGATTCGTCGGGACCATTCGCGAGATGTTCGAGGCCATCTCGCAGGGGTGGGACCGCTACGTCGTCGGCTACGATCTGCCGACGCAGCTCACGTTGGTGCAGCGCATCCAGCGCAGCCTGGAGGCGTCGCGCAAGTCCTCGAAGCCCGGCGAGGGGCACGGCATGCCGCTCGGCCGTCCGGTCCTGATCGCGCTCGCCACGGTCGCGCTCGCGGGCGGCGCCTACTGGCTCTGGCGTCGACGTCGCCCCGAGGGCGGCGCCTCGGCGACGACCGTGCGGGCGAAGCAGCAGCGCGTCGCCACCGAGCTCTGGCTGCAGCTCGAGGAGGCGCTCTCGGCGCGCGGCGCGGCGCGGCCACGCAACGTGCCGCCGCTCCGCTTCACCGAGCAACTGCGCGCCGAGGGGCGCTGGCCGTTCGCGGAGGAGGCGTGGGTGCTCGCGAGCCGCTACGCGCAGGCGCGCTTCGGCGGCGTCCCGCTCTCGGCCGACGAGGAGCGCGAGTTCGCGCGGCGCGTCGCGGTCATCCGCCGCCCCGACCCGCGCGCCGAGGCGACGGCGAGCCCCGCGGAGTAGGCGCGGCGTCGCGGAGTCGTCGCGGAGACTTCGCACCCGCGTCGCGCGTAGCCGACGACGCGCGGCGCACGCTGACGTGCACATGCGCGCGCGACGGATCAAGCTTCCAGCAGATCGAAAGAGGACGAGCCCGCCAAGAAGTCGATGGCGGAGAACTCGGCCCGGCACGCGTTCGCTCGTTAGCGTGGTCCTCGCGAACGAGCGCGCGTCTGCCGCGCGGAATCGGGGGTCGCCGTCTTGATCACCGCCGTGCAACGTCGTCGAGCCCAGCTGATCCTCCTCGGAGGCTTCTTCTTCGCCGCCTTCGCGCACGGCGCGACCGACGCACGCACGGCAGAGCGAACGCCCGCCTCGGCCACCACCTCGCCTGCCACGGCGGGGCCGAGCGGCGCGCGCTCCCTCGTCCCTTCGACGACGCGTGCCCCCTCGCCCCCCGCGCCGCGCGTGGAGCGCCCCGCCTCGGCGCTGACCGTCTCGCTCCCGCCCCCGCCCAAGGCGCCGCCGCCGCGACTCGCGCAGGTGGCGCGCTGCTCGGGCGCGATGAACCCGCTCCCCGCGCCGCGCACGCGCGCGCGCTGCGACGGCACGCCCGCCCCCGAGCGCGTGCGCGTGCTGCACGTCGGCGACATGCACGGCCACTGGCACCCGTACCTCCACGGCCACTCGCCGTTCGCCTACCTGCGCGCCTTCGCCGACGCGCGCCGCGCGGCCAGCGGCGGCCGCACGCTCTTCCTCGACGCCGGCGACGACCTCGAGAAAGGGGCGCTCGGCGAGTACCGCTCCTCGGGCGAGGCGACCGTCGCGATGCTCGACCAGCTCGGCCTCGACGCGCGCACCATCGGCAACCACGACTTCGGCTACGGCGTCGAGAGCGTGCTGCGCCAGGCGGAGTCGCCGGTGCACGACCTGCTCGCGTCGAACCTGACGTACGCGCCGCCGAAGGGGAGCGCGCTCGGCGACTTCAAGGCCAAGCGCACGGTCGTCTACCAGGTCGGCTGCGTGCGCATCGGGGTCTTCGGCCTCTCGATCAACGGCTACGACGAGACCGACGAGCGCGTCGACGCGCCCTACCTCGGCGTGTTCGAGCAGAAGCACGATCCCGGCGACGCCGACCGCTACGTCGGCGTCGCGACCGAGCTCGTGAGGGAGCTGCGCGAGCGCGACGGCGTCGACTTCGTGATCGGGCTGAACCACCTCGGCGCGACGCGCGACAAGATGCTGATCGACGCGGTGCCGGGGCTCGATCTGGTGATCTCCGCGCACGACCACACCGCCATCAAGGGGTACATGGCGGGGCGGTACGGCGTCGCCGTGAACTCCGGCAGCTTCATCGGCGACTGGAGCAAGCCGGCGGTCGGCGAGGTCGAATTCGAGATCGATCCGCGCACGCGCACCGGGCGGCTGCTCTCGGCGGAGCAGTTCGAGCTCTCGTCGCTCGGGCGCTTCGACGACGGGGTCGAGGCCGAGTCGAAGCGCCTCACGGCGTGCTTCGCGCCGGACGCGAACGAGGAGGTCGGCGACCTGGTCACGCCGATGGGGAGCGCGAACCAGGGCGAGTGGATGCCGATCTTCGACGCCGCGCTCGAGAAGCGCTTCCCCGGCGCCGACGCGCTGCTCTACGAGGCGTGGACCTGGGCGGGCGTGTTCAAGGGCTCGATCTTCCCCGGCAACGTGACCGCGCAGAACGTCCTCGACGCGATGTTCGTCGAGCACCAGCGCCCGGGCGGGCCCGGCTTCAACGCGTTCGTCGAGGTCCCCGTGAAGGGCTCGGTGCTCGCGGAGATCTGCAAGGCGCCGCTGGCCGAGCCGGAGTCCTGGAAGAAGGTGCGGCGCGTCTGCCCGAAGCTCGACGACCTCGACGCCGACAAGACGTACCGGCTGGTGATCGAGCGGCGACCGCTGCACGCGCCGACCTACGTGCTGGACAAGGTCCCCGAGGGGTTCCCCCGGCCCGAGGAGGCGCTCGGCCAGGCGGCGGAGGCCTACGAGCTGTTCCTCGACTTCGCGCGCGATCGCGGCCGGCAATGCCTCGCGATCGACGCAGACGTGAAGGGGCGCTGCTACGGCGCGCGGTGACGGGACCGACCGCGAGCGCGCACACGTCGCGGGCGACCAAGCGCGACCGTCTCCCTCGCGCGACACCCTCCACAGGTACGGCTGGGGCGAGCTCGAACGCGCGCGCTCCCGCACGTTTCACGCCGTGATATGGGGTCGCCTCCCGAGTGGCAGACGGCGCCCTCTTCGCGTCGGCAAACGCCACGAGCGCGGGGATCCCAAGGGGTAACAGCCATGCTCAAGCGTCCGAAGATTGCCATTGTCGGTGCCGGTGGAGCGGTCGGTGCGGCCGTCGCGCAGTGGGCTGCGGTCAAGGAGCTCGGCGAGCTCGCTCTGATCGATCTCAAGGGGAACGTGGCCAAGGGCCGCGGCCTCGATCTCACGCAGTGCAGCCCGTTCGAGAGCTTCAACAACGCCGGCTTCACCGCGGGCGAGGATCCGGCCCTGATGAAGGGCGCCGACGTGGTCGTGATGACCGCCGGCGTGCCGCGCAAGCCGGGGCAGAGCCGCGAAGAGCTCATCAACATCAACGCGGGCATCGTCCGCGACATCTGCAAGAACGTGAAGGAGCAGGCGCCCAACGCCGTGCTCATCGTCGTCTCGAATCCGCTCGACGCGATGGTCTACGTCGCCAAGCAGGTCACCGGCTTCCCCCGCGAGCGCGTGATCGGCTCGGCCGGCATCCTCGACTCGTCGCGCTTCCGCACCAACATCGCCCTCGCCGTGGGCGCGTCGGTGGAAGACGTCAGCGCCATCGTCCTCGGCGCGCACACCGACAAGGACATGGTCCCGGTGATCAGCACCGCGACGGTCGGCGGCGTGCCGCTCACCAAGCTCCTCTCGGCCGAGAAGCTCGCCGAGGTCATCGACGCCACCAAGAAGGGCGGCGCGACGCTCACCGGCCTCATCGGCACCAGCGCGTGGCTCGCCCCCGGCGCCGGCACCTCGCTCATGGTCGAGAGCATCGTGCGCGATCAGAAGCGCCTCCTGCCGTGCTCGATCGAGCTCCAGGGCGAGTTCGGCGTGAAGGACTGCTTCGTCGGCGTCCCGGTCCGCCTCGGCCTCGGCGGCGCGGAGCACGTCTACGAGTTCGAGCTGTCGGCCTCGGAGAAGGCGGCGTTCGAGTCGTCGGTGAAGGCGAACCAGGAGCTGATGGGGATCGCCAAGGGCTTCCTGTGAAATCGTAGGAGGCATTCCATGCCTCCGGGGCGACGCGGCGCTTGCTGAAGGCATTCCATGCCTCCGGCGGGCAGAGGGGCTTCGGGGGCCTGCAGCCCCTGCGGCCCCTCTGCACTCCCGCTCCCCCGCTTGGCGCTCGTTGGGTTCGGGAGCTTCGCAGGAGGCTCCGCTTCGCTCCGCCCCGTTGCTCCGATTGGGGACAGCTCGGCGAGGGTGCGGGGCTGCGGGGCGACGCTCCGCTATCGGGGACTCGTGGAGCGAGCCTTCGCCCGCTCCCACCGCGGCGACCACGGCATCCGCGTGCATCGCTGCGCGACCCGAAATCGCGTCGTCGACGCGGGGCCCATAGCGGCAGCGATCCCCCCGGAGCCCCGCGGGCTCGACCCCGCCCTTCCAACGGAGCAACGGGGCGCGGCGCAGCTGCGCCTCCTGCGACGCTCCTCAACACCCCGGCAGGGGGGGCCGGGGAGTCCAGAGGGGCGAGCGGGGGAGCGCCCAGCTCCCCCAACGCCCCTCTGGCCGCCGGAGGCAAGCCCGCGGCTACTTAGCCGCCACCAGCCACCGCAGCACCTTGCGGTAATTCTGCGCCATCGTCTCCACCGGGATCGCGTGCCAGAACCCCTTCGGGATCGACATCTTCACGTTGATCCCCTCGGTCGAGAGGTGCTTGTAGGCCTGCTCCGTCTCCGGCGCCGCGCCATCGAGCTCCCCGGTCCAGAGGAACACCCGCTTAATCTTCTTCTTCTCGTCGTGGATCATCTGCGCCGCCGGCGACCAGTAGCGATCGCACGCGGCCACGATCATCCAGCGGTTGAAGGTCTCGACGTTGCGCGGGCCGATGTTCTGCGCGACGTAGGCCCCCTCGCTGAAGCCGATGAGCACGTTCCCCTTCAGCTGCACGCGCTTGCCGAACTTCTTGCGAAGCTCGAACAGGGCGCCCATCACGTCCTTGGTGCCGTTGATGTAGTCGTTGTTCCAGGCGTACTCGCCGCCGCCGCGCGACTGCTGGCCCGAGGGGCAGAGCAGCCAGCCGAACTCGGTGGCGACCTTCGCCCACGCACGGCAGTGCTCCTGCGAGTTCGAGCCGCGGCCGTGCAGGTAGACGATGACCGGCTTCATCGCCTTCTTCGAGCCCTTCGGGGCGTAGAAGTAGGCCGGCGGGAAGCCCGGGTTGTTGAGCACCTGGGGCCCGAGCTTCACGTCGGGCTCGATCTTCATCGAGGCGGACGACGACGGCGCGATCGGCGCGCTGGACGCGGCGCCGGCGGCCTTGGCGGCGACGCTCGGCTCCGAGGCCAGGAGCGCGCCCGCCGCGACGAACGGCAGCGCGAGGGCCGCGATTCGTTGGGCTCGTTTGCTCATGCTTCTCCGGCCGGTACCGATGGGCGCCGCGCGGGGCCAACTTTGCGGCGCGACGGGGCGGAGCGCAAACCTGGTCGGCGAACCGGGAGCCACGGATGGGGTCTGGGCTGGATCACGACGGGGGCGGAACGCGGCCCGGGGCGCAGGCATTCCGCCGGGGCCGCGTGGGCTTGCCGGGCGCTTCGACGCGGTGGTGTCCTTGCGGCGATGAAGCGTCGCGGGGAGCGGGCCTTCGCGGCGGCGATCGTCGGCGCGGTCGAGAGCGCGCCCGCACCCGCGATCGACGCGGGCCTCCCGGCGGCCGCCGACGCCGACGCGCTCGACCCTCCACGCGAGGCCGCGCCCGACGCCGCGAATGCCGCCGACACGCTCCCGCGCGCGGGGAAAGCGCCGGCGGCCGCGTCGACGAAGCGCGCCTCCCGTGCGACGAGAGCAGCGCATGGATCCGCTCCCGCTCGTCCTCCTCCCCGGGCTCGACGGCACCGGCTGGATGTTCCGCGACTTCGTGGCCGCGCTCGGCCCCACGGTCGCGCCCCGCGTCGTCGCGTATCCCACGCACGAGGCGCGGACGTACGTCGGGCTCGAGCCGATCGTCGAGGCGAGCCTCCCCAGCGACGGTGCACCGTTCGCGCTCGTCGCCGAGTCGTTCGGCGGCCCTCTCGCGCTGCGCGTCGCGGCGAAGCGCCCGCCGGGGCTCGTCGCGGTGGTGCTGGTCGCGACGTTCGTGCGCGCGCCCGTCCCGCCTTGGATGCAGCACCTCCGCGGGCTTCTGGGCGCGACCTTCTTCTCGGTGCCGCCCCCGGCGCCGCTCGTGCGCGCGCTCATGGTCGGCTGGGACGCCACCGACGCGCTCGTCGCCGAGTTCCGCGCCTCGGTCGCCGCGGCCCACCCCGCCGTGCTGGCGGCCCGCGTGCGCGCGGTGCTCGAGGTCGACGAGGCCGCGGCCCTCACCGACTGCCCGGTCCCCGTGCTCTACCTCTCCGCCGAGCGCGACGCGCTGCTGCGCAAGGGGATCCCCGAGGAGCTGAAGGCGCTGCGCCCCGCGCTCGAGATCACTTCGCTCCCCGCGCCGCACCTCGTGCTGCAGACGCACGCGCGCGAGGCGGCGGAGCTCGTCCGCTCGTTCCTGCGAGAGCACGCGGGGCCAGCGTAGCCGCGCGCCCGAGCAGAGCGCGCGGACGCGACGCTCAGCTCGGCCCGCCGCCGCACACGTTCGCCGTGCCGCCGCCGCCGCAGATGAGCGGCAGCGAGCACGCGCCGCAGTCGATCACGCTGCCGCAGCCGTCGCCGAGCGTGCCGCAGTTCGCGCCCGCCCCGACGCACGTCTTCGGCGTGCACGGCGGGGCGCCGCACTTGCCGGCGACGCCGCCGCCGCCGCACGTCTGCCCCGAGGGGCAGCTGCCGCACTGAAGTACGGTGCCGCAACCGTCGCTCGCCGGCCCGCAGGAGATCCCGAGGGCGGGGCAGGTCTTCGGCACGCACGGGCCGGTTCCGCACGCGCCCGGCGTCCCGCCGCCACCGCACGTCTGCCCCGAGGGGCAGCTTCCGCACTGGATGACGTTGCCGCAGCCGTCGCCCGCGGGGCCGCACGCCTGACCGAGCTGCGTGCAGGTCTTCGGGGTGCACGAGGGCGCGCCGCATGTGCTGGCGACGCCGCCGCCGCCGCACGTCTGCCCGGCCGGGCACGTGCCGCACTGGATGGCGTTGCCGCAGCCGTCGCCGGCGGGGCCGCACTGGATGCCCTGCTGCGTGCACGACTTCGGGGTGCAGATCGGCACGTCGGGCGTCACGCACGACCCGAGGTCGAAGAGCATGAACTCGAGCATCTTCTCCTGCGGCGTCATGGCGCCCGCCACGCACTCGGTCGGGAAGGTCGTCCCCGCGGTGAGCGCGTCCTCGACGTGGAAGTCGTCGTACACGACGCGCCCGCACTGCGACGCCGCCGGCGCGCCGACGGGCGTGTTGAACGTGTAGTGCATCGGCACCGGCTTCGGGTAGTTCGGGTCCTTGAGGCTGATCCAGAGCTGCGAGGGGGCGACGACGCCGTCGAAGTCGTTGCGGAGCGTCGCGATCTGGATCTGGCCGAGCACGCTCGCCGGGTAGAGGAGCTTCATCCACTGCGCGAGCTGCAGCCCCTTCGGGAACGTCATGTCGATGAACCCGGTCTCGGGGTCGGACGAGAAGTTCGCGAACTGATCGACGTTCCACGTCGCCGTCGAGGAGAACGGGGCGTTGTCGTAGAGCCAGACGTAGCTGTAGTGCGTGGCGAAGATGCGCCCGCCGGCGTTGGCGTAGTTGAGGACGATCTGCTTGGCCGCGGCGCTCTGGTCGTACTGCGAGCCCTGGCAGGCGAAGAGCACCATGTCGTACTTGTTGATCTCGGCCTGCGAACCCACGAGCGTGGTCTCGACCGGCGTCGTCGCGTTGTACTGCGCGCCCGCCGAGCCCGCCCCCTTGTAGAAGCGCACGCGCCCGGCGCCGCTCGGGTTGCTGAACTCGCTGTCGGCGATCCCGATCTTGCGCAGCACGCACTCGAGCGCGTCGACCGAGCCGGTGACGAAGCCCATGAGCGGGAGGTCCCCCTCGGCCTTGGTCCGCGGCATGCGCAGCTGCGAGGTGCCGCTCGACGGCAGCGCGGTGTTCACGCACGCGGTCACGCTCGGGATGGTGAACTGCCGCCGCCAGCGGCCGTTCTGGATCACCAGCGGGATGTTGGTGCCGACCGGCACGTTCTTGAGCGTGAAGGTCCCGTCGACGCCGGTGACCGCGCTCACGAGCGGCGAGCCCGACGTGGAGGCCCCGCACGACTCGCAGGCGACGCCGGGGGCGAACGGCAGGACGGCGGCGTTCGGCACGAAGACGAGCGTGTTCGGCAAAGGGTCGGTGCCGTTGGGCGCGAAGACCGTCCCCGTCACCGTCGTCGTCACCGTCGCGACCGGACACGTGACCTGCTTGAGACAGAGGTTGGTGCACGTCGCGGGGACGCTGCACACGTTCGAGGTCCCGCTCCCGCCGCACACCTGGGGCGACGCGCAGGTGCCGCACGAGAGCAGGCCGCCACACCCATCGGCCAGCGCGCCGCACGTCGCGCCGACCCCCGCGCACGTCTTCGGCACGCACACCGGCGCGCCGCACACGCTCGGCGTCCCGCCGCCGCCGCACGTCTGGGGGGCCGTGCAGCTGCCGCAGCTGATGACCGCGCCGCAGCCGTCGCCGACCGAACCGCAGTTCACGCCGAGCGCCGCGCACGTCTTGGGCACGCACGGCGTCACGCCGCACACGTTCATCGTGCCGTCACCGCCGCAGGTCAGCCCGGCCGCGCAGGTGCCGCAGTCGAGCATCCCGCCGCAGGCGTCGGCGATCATCCCGCAGTTGGCGCCCGCGGCCGCGCAGGTCGTCGGCGAGCACCCGCAGCGATTCGCCGTGCCGCCGCCGCCGCAGGTCTCGAGCCCCATGCACGCGCCGCACGAGAGCGAGCCGCCGCACCCGTCGGACAGCGAGCCGCAGCTCGCGCCCGCCGCCATGCACGACGTCGGCGTGCAGCCCACGTCCGGCGGCGGCGAGTCGAGGACGAACCCGCCGTCGTCTCCGGCGTCGTCGCCCCCCTCGGCGGGGAGCGCGCCGTCGAGCGGCGTCGCGCCGTCGAGCAGCGAGGCGTCATCGCCCCCATCGGCGCCGGTCGCGTCCGGGCCCGTGAACGCGCCGTCGCTGCTGCCCCCGCAGCCGACGACGACACAGCACGCGACGAGGGCGAGGCTCGAGAGTTGGCGCATCGATCGATTAGGCGCGAATCCGCGCCAGGAGCAAGGCGAATCCGGACTGTCCGCCGCGGACAGGGTCAGCGTCGCGGCGCAACCGGACCGCAAACCCCGCACGCCCCTCGAGTTCGAAATCGCGGAGCGTCGCCCCAGAGCCCCGGACCCTCGTCGAGCTGACTCAAGTCGGAGCAACGGGGCGCAGCGCAGCTGCGCCTCCTGCGAAGCTCCCGAACACAGTGAGCGCCAAGCGGGGGAGCGGGAGTGCAGAGGTGCCGCGGGGGGTGCAGCCCCCCGATGCACCTCTGCCCGCCGGAGGCACGGAGTGCCTCCATCTGCGCCGCTCACCCAGCGACAAGCACGATCTTCGTGATCTCCGGCCGCACCATCACCCGAGAAGGAGGCCCCGAAGTCCCCAGCCCGCGGTTCACGTACAGCCGCGTGTCCCCGAGCGAGTAGAGCCCCGCCACGTACCCGAACATCGCCTTCACCACCGGCCCGCCGAACGGCGCGATCTGCCCGCCGTGCGTGTGCCCCGAGAGCTGCAGATCGAACCCGTAGCTCGCCGCCGTCTCGAGGAACTGCGGCTGGTGGCACAGCAGCACGCGCGGCGCGTCGGGCGGCAGCGCGAGCAGCGGCGCCTGCACCAACGGGCCGACCCCGGCGCCGCTCCGCATCCCGGCGTAGTCGTCGGTCCCCACCAGCGCGATGCCGCCGCCGTCGTTCGGCGCGACCACGCGCCCCTGGTTGAGCAGCACCTCGGCCCCCGCCGCGCGCACCGCGTCGAGCACGAGGTCGCGGCCGACGTAGTACTCGTGGTTGCCCGTGATCGCGGTCACGCCGTGGCGCGCGCGCGCGACCAGCCGCGCGATCCACGCGGCGGCCGGCGCCACGTCCGCGCGCCGCAGGTGGACGAGATCGCCGGTCATCGCGATCAGGTCCGGGCGCAGGCCGGCGACGAGCTCCTCGGCGTGCGCGAGCTCTCGCGCGCCGAGGAACGCGCCCACGTGGATGTCCGAGACCTGCACGATGGTGAAGCCATCGAGCGCGCGCGGCAGGCGCGCGATCCGGATCGGGAGCTCCACGAGCTCTACGTCGAGTCGCGTCTTGACGAACCCCCACAGCAGCGGCGCGCCGAACGCCGCGATCGCGCCCGCGCCGCCGAGCTGCGCGATCGTGCGCCGCCGTGCGAAGTCGACCGGCTCGGCCGCGGCCGCCTCGACGGCGCGGGGCGGCGTGTTCCCCGCCTGCCCCGCGCGCCCTGCGTGAGAGGCCCGCTCCTGCTGCGCCGCGCGCACC
>CAIXWQ010000525.1 GCA_903923175.1 uncultured delta proteobacterium
GCCCCACCGCCGGAATGACCTGCACGCGCATCGCCTTCTGCGGCGACGGCAAGGTCGATCTCGTCCTCGGCGAGACCTGCGACGACGGCAACACCACCAGCGGCGACGGCTGCAGCGCGCTCTGCAAGAGCGAGCCGAACTTCGCCTGCCCCGACGCCGGCATGCCCTGCGTCTCCACCGTCGTGTGCGGCGACGGCAAGATCACCGGCGGCGAGACCTGCGACGACGGCAACAGCGTCTCGGGCGACGGCTGCAGCGCGGCGTGCGGGCTCGAGACCGGCTGGCAGTGCGCGACGGCGGGGGCGAAGTGCACCGCGAAGGCGTGCGGCGACGGCGTCCGCGCCGGCACCGAGCAGTGCGACGACGGCAACAAGACCGCGGGCGACGGCTGCGGCGCGACGTGCACGCTCGAAGCCGGCTACGCGTGCGCGAACATCGGCACTCCGCCCCACTCCGTCTGCCACACGACCAAGTGCGGCGACGGCGTCAAAGAGGGATTCGAGCAGTGCGACGACAGCAACCTCATTCCCTATGACGGCTGCTCGCCGACCTGCACCGTCGAGCCGAAGTGCGCGGGCGGCACCTGCACCGCGGTGTGCGGCGACGGGCTGAAATTCCCGAGCGAGGCGTGCGACGACGGCAACACCACCGCCGGCGACGGCTGCTCGCCGACGTGCACCATCGAGGCCGGCTTCACCTGCCCCGCGACCAACCAGGCGCCGCCGACGACGCTGGTGATTCCGATTCTCTATCGCGACATGCTCTACAACGGCACGACGAGCCCGGGGTCGGGACACCCGGACTTCCAGAGCTACGGCTGCGGCGGCCTCAGCGGCCTGGTGCAGTCGACGCTCGGCGCCGACGGCGAGCCGGTCTTCGGCCCGAGCGGCACGAGCTGCATGAGCAGCGCGACGAACTTCTGCTGGTGGTACCACCAGAGCGGCTGCAGCGGCGCCGGCTCGGTGAACCCCTTCGCGAAGCTCGTCTACCTCGACAAGACGAGCAAGCCGACCACGCTCTCGCTCGCGCAGATCTCGTCGAACGTCTACCAGTACTCCAGCGTGCAATTCTATCCGATCGACGGGCTCGGCTGGAACGCGGGCACGAGCCCGCAGCAGGACAACGACTGCAGCGGCACCACCGGGCACAACTTCGCGTTCACGAGCGAGCTGCACTACCCGTTCACGTACCAGGCGAGCACCGCGCCGACGTTCACGTTCACCGGTGACGACGACGTCTGGGCCTTCATCAACGGCCACCTCGCGGTCGATCTCGGCGGCGTGCACGGCGCCTCGAGCGGCAGCGTCACGCTCGACGCGGCCCACGCGTCGGCCTACGGCCTGGTGAGCGGCGGGATGTACTCGATCGACCTGTTCCAGGCCGAGCGCCACACCTGCGGCTCGGACTACACGCTCACCCTCAGCGGGTTCGTGCACACGGTGAGCACCTGCGCGCCGACCTGCGGCGACGGCATCGTGGCGGGCGCCGAGGTCTGCGACGACGGCGTCAACAACGGCAGCTACGGCGGCTGCATGCCAGGCTGCCTCGCGCGCGCGCCGTACTGCGGAAACGGCACGGTGCAGTCGCCCCCCGAGCAGTGCGACGACGGCTCGAACCTCGTGACCTACGGCGGCACGGCCGCCAAGCAGTGCGGCCCCGGCTGCAAGTTCGCGCCCTACTGCGGCGACGGCGTGACCTCGAACGGCGAGGCGTGCGAC
>CAIXWQ010000526.1 GCA_903923175.1 uncultured delta proteobacterium
GCCTGCCTCTGGGGGCCGCTCCTCGTGGTGCTGTTCGCCGTCGCGACCAAGCTCTCTGGGGTGGACGGAGTGCGCGCGTCGAACGATCCGCGCGAGGCGCCGAGCTACTTCCGATGGGTGGGGTGCGCGACCTCGTGCGGCCTTCCGGAGCACGCGCGTGCCTGGCTCGCGCCCCTCACGACCGCGCTAGCGATCTCGGTAGCAGCGGGCGTCATCGCGACGCCGTGGGGTGCGCTCATCGGCACCCAACCCGGGTGCTTCTCGGGCCTCCTTCGCCTCCCCGACCCCATCGACCCGAGCTTCCCGCTCTCCTTCGGCGCCGCGCCCGGCGCACTCGCGCTCCTCATCCTCCTCGTGCCAGTGCTACTCGTCCACTTGAAGGTCTCCAGTCCCCTCGAGGCGGAAGAAGAGGACAAGGCCGAGGAAACCGCGGCCGCGAGCCCGGAAGACTGCGACCCGCTCGAACGCCTCCGTGCCGCGCTGGCCAAGGTCGCCAAGGACGCTCACCTCGCGAAGCCCACCCTCGCGATGGCGGCCACCGATTCGGTGCTGCTCGACTGGCCGAAGGAGCTGCCGCCGCTTCTGCGCGAGGCCGTGATCGCGGGAGAGCCCGCGTTTGCGACGCTCCGGTCGACGCAGGCAGCCGTCCTGTCGACGCTATCGGCGGCGCTGCGGTCGGATAGCGAAGATCGGGGAGGCACAGGCGGTGGCCCCGCGAACGCTGCGCTCGGGATCGACCTGCGTCGTGACGGAGTCGTGCTGGCAGGCGCGGAGGCCTCCGGACGCAGCACCGCTCTTCTGCTCGCTGCGTTGCTGGCGCACCTCCAACGCGGCGGGATGACGATCTTGATTTGCGCGTCGGCCGTCCGACGCGACGAGCTGCACCGACGCGCAACATCCCTGGCCCGCCGCCTGCGCTGGTCATTCTCGGTCGTGAAGAGCGGCTTCGATCTTACCGAAGCCGTCGCTTCGGGCCGTCTACCTTCCCTGGTGATCGCGGACCTCGCCGGCCTCGAGCAAGAGCTCTTGATCGTCGATCGCGCGCACGTGCAGCTGCGCGCCACCGATTTGGTGCTCGTCGACGAGCTCCATGAGCTCATTGGCGCGACGGAAATGCACGCAACGCTGTGCTTGCGACGGCTCGCCATCCTGTTAGACGCGCTCGGAGCCACGCCGCGAGCGACGATCGCGAGCGCCGGTCCGCTCGCCGACGAGGCGACGGCCTGGGCGTCGGCGCTTCTCGGCAAACCCGCGCGCGTCGTCCGTGTCGAAGGGGCGCCGGCACGCGAGCGCGCGGTGCTGCGCCGAAGCGACCTGCGTGCGGCACCGCCGTCCAGCGAGGGGGCTCCGATCCAGGAGCTATCGCTCGCATCGCTCGCACGTGCGTGCGAGCTCGCGGGGCTCCCGTGGCACCTCCGCATGAGCGGCGACGGACTCCGCGCCATCCACCGGAGCAGCCTGGAGCTAGGAACGACATCGGAGCACCGACGATCGTCGCCTGCGGAAGCCATCGTAGCGTTGCTCGAAGGAAGCGCGGGCGACGTCACCCAGGAGGTCGAGCTGGTCGCGTCCGTGGGGACGGCCGTCGAACGGCTGCCGGATGGGACGAAGCCGACGCGCGCGCTGGTGGTCGCCGCACCGCCCGCCCACGAAGAGACCTTGATCGCTGCGATTGGCGCGCCGGTACCCAGGCTCGCGATGCCTGCATCGCCCCCGCCCGCCCTCCGAATGATCCACGCGCTCCGCGCGTTGCAGGCGCCCCCGCCGGTCGATCTCGGCGTCACTGCGAAGAAGCTAGCCCCCGGCGACGCAACCGGCGCGACGGGCGGCGGTCGCGCCGAAGCCGAGCGCGCGGGCCAGCCGATCCACAACGCGGGACCGACCATCCTCGCGGGGTCCCTGCGACGCCGTGATCTGCTCACGCGGCTCCTGGACGCTGGCCAGGAGGAGGAGCTCGACGCACGGATCGGCGCTCGCGAGCTCGTCGAGGAGGTGCTCTACGAGTTGCCGCTGGACGCCTATCAGCCCGTCGCGGAGCGCTTCCTGGCGCGCGGACCGAAAGCCAAGCCGACCCCCGACGTCGATCCCGCCTGCGTCACCTCGGAGGTCGCGCGCCTGATCGACGCGCACAGCGGCGCGTCGCTACGCACGATCGATGCCGACATCGCCGAAGGAGTCTGGTACCCGGGCGCGACGGTACTGCTCGATCGAGGGCGTTTTCGAGTGAGCCCGAGCCTTGCCCGCTGGAAGCGCGTCGAGGACTCCTATGTGGCCTCGCCGGTCGACACCGCGCTCCGCTCGCTCGCGGAGCGAAGCTGGCGTGCGTCGCCCGGAAGCCTGTGGCGTTTGCGGGTCTCCGATCGCGACTTCGGCCGAACGAGGCTCCGCTGCCGATCGGGCGAGCTGCTGGTCACGAGCGAGATCTCGCAGGTGCGGCTCTACGGCCCAGCCCAGACGCTGGCTGAGACGCGCACGCTTACGCCGCCGCTCGAGGTGTCGTTCTCCACGAGCGTGCTGCTCGTGGCGACGGGCCGGGAACATGAGAGTGACGCCGTCCTGCGGCCGGTCATCGCGACCCTGGCCGCGCTGCTCCCGTCGGTCCTGCGCGGCGCACGTGCGACCTCGATCGTCACGTCGCTCACCGCAGACGGTGCCCGCCACCTCGCGCTGATCGATGCGCTTCCGGGCGGGACGGGGTTCTCACGCTTCGCCGACGACGAGCTCCTCCCGCTGCTGCTCGC
>CAIXWQ010000527.1 GCA_903923175.1 uncultured delta proteobacterium
AGCGCGAACGGGAGCGCGAGGCCGAGGCGCGGCACCACGCGATCGAAGCCCGCCTGCGCGCGCCCGGCGACGCGCGGCACCGACACCAGCCACGCCGAGACGGAGCGCCGCGCGAGCAGCGGCGGGATCGGCGCGAGGACGCGGAAGTTCGAGCGCGTGAGCACGGTGGTCGCCACGACCACGAGCCCCTTCGCGCGGGCCGCCGCGACGCCCGCGAGCGCCTGCGCGAAGCTCCCAGCGAACCCCGTGTGGTAGTCGTGCACCACGGCCTCGGCGCCGTGGAGCGAGACGTGGACGTCGGTGAGCCCTGCGTCCGCGAGGCGCTCGGCGAGCGCGCCCGCCGCGAGGCGCCGCGCGTTCGTCTGCACGCCGACGCGCGCGAAGCCGAGCGCGCGCGCGTGCTCGACGTGATCGACGAGGGCCGGATCGAGCAGCGGCTCACCGCCGACGAAGCTGATGGCGTCGTGGGTCGCGCGCAGCGCGGCGAGCTCCGCGCGCACCTCGTCGGCCGCGCGTGGCGCCGTGCGCTCGAGCCCTTCCACCGCGCAGAACACGCACGCGTTGTCGCAGCGCCGCAGCAGCGTCAGCGTCGCGCGCGACGAGCCCGCCGTGGTCACGGGCACTCAGACCACGAACTGGCCGTCGGGGAAGCGCCCGCAGCGCTCCTCGAACGTCAGCAGCGTCGGCACGCGGGCCCCTTCGCGGAGCCGGCGCGAGAGCCGCGCCCCGAGGGCCATCGCCGCGAGCCCCTGGCGCTCGTCGGTGCGCAGGCTGCCGTCGCCGCCGTTGCTCACGAACACCGCGAGGCCGGGGGCGCGACCGACGCCGTCGTCGCTCGACCTGGCGCGCAGCACGTCGAGCTGGAAGCGCGCGCCGCTCGGCGTCTCCATCAGGATGGGGATCGCGCCCATCCACAGCGGGCGGACCTCGACGACGCGACACTTCGCGAGGAGCGCCCCCGCGCGGATCTCGCCGAGCAGCTCGCCGACCTCGGCCATCGACGCGGAGGCCTCGAGCGACGACGCGTCGACCGGGGCCTGCTCGCGGGGCGCGGAGGAGGTCAGGCTCGCAGACTCGGGCTTGCGCGTGACGGGCTTGGCGCGCGCGAGCACTACCCCCGCGGCGGCGAGCGCGGAGGCCGAGGCGCCCAGGGCAGCGAGCGCGTCTCTGCGCGTCGTGGTCCTTTTCCGATCCGACATCCGTCCTCCGCGAGCGATGCAGACGTGTCCGCGCACGATCGGTCGATCGGCGCGCAGTGCACCAAGCGTAACGGGCGCCGCCGCCCCCTTCAACTTCGGGGCGGCGCGCTCAGGGTCGCACTTCGCCCGACCTCGTCATCGGCGCGCGAGGCGCGAGGAACCTGTCCCTTACGGTCGCGGCTTCCTCACCAGCTGCCGTGCGAGCCGTGCGACCCGTGGGACCCGTGCGAGCCGTGGGACCCGTGCGAGCCATGGGACCCGTGCGAGCCATGGGACCCGTGCGAGCCGTGGGACCCGTGCGAGCCGTGGGACCCGTGCGAGCAGTGCTGCGCGAGCATCGGCTTGGTGGGATCGTCGGGCTCCACGGGCGCTCGATCGGCGTTGTCGATCGCGCGATCGGAGATGTCGCGCTCCGTCGTCGACAGGAAGCCGCTCGCATCACGCTTGAACGTCGGCAGG
>CAIXWQ010000528.1 GCA_903923175.1 uncultured delta proteobacterium
CGCACCTCGCGCACGACGCGCTCGCGACCGCGCACGCGCTGCTCGCGGCGCTCCACCTCGACACCGCGACCGCGTCGGCCGGCGAGGGGCACGGCCCGATCGCGGCCCAGCTGCGCGCCCTGCGGGCCGCGGTCGACGCCGAGATCCGGCCGCACGCCGCGCGCTCGGACGCGCTGCGGAGGCTCTGGATGCTGCTCGATCTAGGCCTCGCGGTCGGGCTCGGGCTGGTGTCCGACGTGCTGCCGCCCTTCGGCGGCGGGCTCGACTCCATCAACGAGCTCGACTTCAAGGACTGGCTCGAGAAGCACGGCGCGACGCGCGAGAACGCCTTCGCCGCGCCGGTGCGCGCGCTCTACGACCTCGGCTTCGCCTACGTCGGCGGCGACACCTCCAGCCGCGACTTCGCGCAGTCGGCCGCCGGCGTCGCGCTCTACACGTTCCTGCAGCTCGGCCTCGGCTACAAGCACGCGCCGATGTGGAAGATGCGCGCCGGCATGGGCGACACCATCTTCACGCCGCTCTACGAGGTGCTCCGCGCGCGCGGCGTGAAGTTCGAGTTCTTCCGGCGCGTGCAGAACCTCGGGCTCTCCGACGACGGCAGCTGGGTCGACTCGATCGAGCTCTCGCGCCAGGCGATCGAGCTCCCGGGCTACCAGCGGCTGCTCGACGTGAAGGGGCTCCCCTGCTGGCCCTCCGAGCCCGACTGGGCGCACCTCGAGGACGGCGCGGCCATGAAGGCCGCCGGCGTGAACTTCGAGTCGGCGTGGTGCCTACACGAGGTCGCGCGAGAGACGCTGAAGCTCGGCGAGGACTTCGACGTCGTGGTGATCGGCATGTCCATCGCGGCGCTCCCCTACGTGGCGGCGGAGCTGTTCGACGCGAGCGAGGCCTGGCGCGCGATGCGCGAGACGACCAAGACCGTGCAGACGCAGGCGCTGCAGCTCTGGCTGCTGCCCGATCTCGCCGGGCTCGGGTGGTCCGCCGGCACGACGGTGCAGACCGCGTACGCCGAGCCGCTCGACTCGTGGGGCGAGATGTCGCACCTGCTCGCGCGCGAGGACTGGCCCGCGCCCGCCGAGGGGGGGCCGGGGAGCGTCGAGTACTTCTGCAGCGCGATGCAGGATCCGCCGGTGATCCCGCCGTTCACCGACGCGGGGTTCCCGAAGCGCGAGCTCGACCGCGCCAAGGCGCTCGCCGAGGCGTGGCTCGAGACGCGCGTCGGCGCGCTGTGGCCGGCCGCGACGACGGCGGCCGACCCGAACGCGCTCGACTACGCGAAGCTCGTCGATCTTGCGGGCGGCGAGGGGCGCGCGCGGCTGTGGACGCAGTACTTCCGCGCCAACGTCGACCCCACCGAGCGCTACGTGCTCAGCGTGCCGGGGAGCATCCGCTTTCGCCTCGCGCCGACCGGCTCCGGCTTCGAGAACGTGCTGCTCGCCGGCGACTGGACCAAGACGACCATGAGCGCGGGCTGCGCGGAGGCGGCGATCGAGAGTGGCATTCTCGCGGCGAAGGGGCTGACGGCGAAGTACCTCGCGAGCGCGTGAGGGCGCCCGGCGTGACACCCCGGGCGCGCCGTCGCAGGCTCGCGCGGCATGGCCGAAGGCTCCCTCTCGCTCGCGCTGCTGACCTGCTACGAGACGTTCCTCACCTGCGCGCCGACCATCGTCGACGCGCTGCGCGGGCCCGTCGCGCGGACCAAGTCGAGCGCGCGGCTCGCCTCGTGGGCCGAGCGGATCGTGCGGCGCGCGGAGATCGATCTCCACGTGCACGGCCTCGAGCACGTCGACGCCGCGAGCACGTACGTGGTGATGTCGAACCACCAGTCGCACTACGACATCTTCGTGCTCTTCAAGGCCTTCCCTGGCGTCTTCCGCATGGTCGCGAAGGTCGAGCTCTCGCGCGTGCCGGTGCTCGGCGGCGGCATGACGGCGGCCGAGTTCGTCTTCCTCGATCGCGGCGATCGCGCCCACGCCGTGGCCGCGCTGCGGCTCGCCGGCGAGCGGATCCGCTCCGGCATCAACGTCTGGATCGCCCCCGAGGGGACGCAGTCGCGCGACGGCGCCTTGCTGCCGTTCAAGAAGGGGGGCTTCGTGCTCGCGGAGGAGGCGGGCGTGAAGATCCTCCCCGTCACCGTCGAGGGGACGCGGCACGTGATGCCGGCCAAGCAGGCCCGCGTGCACCGCGGCAAGCGCGTCGACGTCACCTTCCACGCGCCGGTCGATCCGCGCGCCTTCGCGACGCGCGGCGAAGTGATGGCCGAGGTGCGGCGTCGGATCGAGTCGGCGCTGCCGGCGGCCCAGCAGCGCCCGATCGCGGGCTAGCGCGGGCCTCCCGTCACTCGCTCTTCGCCTGCCAGACGATCTTCCCCGCCTCGGCGTCGAAGTCCATGTCGACGTAGAAGCCGAAGCGCGCCTCGATGGTGTTCCCGGAGAGCCCGAGATCGCGCGCGATCTGGTGGCTCTCGCACGGCGTGATCTGCACCGTCGAGCGCCCCCAGTAGAAGCCGCCGCCGTGGATGGCCTTCAGCGTGCACGGCCCCTCGACGAGCGCCTGGTAGCACGCGCGCGTCGGATCCTCGGCGTCGCGGAACTGCTTGAGGTTCACCAGCGGCACCTTCGGCTCGAGCAGGTGCACGGCGAGATCGATCTCCAGGCGCAGCGCCGCGAGCGTGCGCGCGACCAGCTTGCCCGCGCCGCGGGTGAGCTCGTGCACGATGCGCTGCCACGCGTCGCCGTTGCTCGTCCACGCCTCGCTCTTCGCGTCCGCTCCGCGCTCCACGCGAACGAGCGGCGCGACCTTGCCCGGCGTGTCGAACGCGAGCTTCTCGAAGATCGTCGCGGTCGCCACGAACGGCGCGTCGGGCTGCGCGATCGACGGGCCGTCGACGGTGCCGGTCTCCTTGAGGAAGCCCCACACGTCGCGCCCGGTGACCATGCCGGAGCACGAGTCGATCACGATGTACGGCATCCAGAAGGTGAGCCGCGGCAGGAGCCCTTCGCCCCAGGCCACCAGCGGGAGCCAGAACGCGCACTCGCCGTCCGGCAGCCAGCCGATCGGTTCGGCCCCCGAGAAGAGCTTCTGCGCCTTGAGGAACGACAGCATCGCGGTGCCGCCGAGCACCGTGTACTTCACGCGCCCCTTCGCCGGCGCGTTGAGCTGCGCGTCGACGAACGCCTGGGCGGCGTCGGCGTCGATGTCGACCATGAAGACCGAGCAGCGCCCGCCCTGGATGACGCCCGGCGGCAGGCACGACTGCTCGCCGTGCCCGAGCTGCGAGACGTACGCAGGGAGCGTCGAGGCGTGCGCGCTCGTCAGCGCCGCCAACGTCGGCTTCGCGGGCTGGGTGACGCTCGGCGGCAGGTGCGGCTTGCGGAAGAAGTCCTCGCCGACGATGAGCGCAGGCGAGCCGGAGATGGCGCGCGCGGCGGCCATGCCGCCCATCACGGCCCCCTCGACGCACGCGGTGTTCATGCCGGTCGCGGCCCAGTCGCCGGCCAGCAGCAGGTTGGGGAAGCCCGACTCGTGGGCCGCGAGCCGCTTGGCTGTGGTGCCGGCGAGCGAGCCGACGCAGCACTCGGTGGGGTCGACGTTCGCGCGGATCCACTGGAAATTCAGGCGATCGGCGCCCTTCAGGCGATCCGGCGCGACGAGGATAGCGGGGTCGAGGCCGGTGGTCTTCCCCTCCGCCACGCCCTTCGGCCAGAACGTCTGCGCGTACGCGTCGAGCCACCGCTGCGCGCCGTCGAGCACCAGCGCCCGCGCGCGCTCCGGGACCGTCGCGTCGCTCGTTGGCTGCGCGAACAGGTCGGTCGGCAAGATGCCGCAGAAGTAGTGGTTCCCCTTCGGGACGCTCTGCCCCGACGCCGGCCACGACTCGAACTTCGCCTGCTGGCTCATGTCCGCCCAGACGTCGAACAGCTCGGGGATCGCCACCGCGGCGGGCTTCGGCGCGCCCCAGCCGAGCGACTGCGGATCGCGATCGAGCCAGAGCTGGAACGCCTGCGTCGGCACGATGCCGAGCGCCTCGGACATCTCGCGCAGCGGCGCGCTCCTTTCGTAGAGCGCGTCGAGGATCGTCGGCTCCGCGTTGAGCTTCTTGAACGCGCCGACCGACATCGCGAGCACGACGTCGTCGAAGTCCTTGCCGAGCTCGAGGCGCACGCGCGCGGCCGGCTCGGCCTGGCACCAGTGCGACTCGAATTCGGGCTTCGGGGTCGGCCATCCGCGAGGCGGCGCCACGAGCTGGTCCCAGAACGGCTCGCTCGGCCAGCACCAGAGCCCCTTGGTGCGCAGCAGAGGCTCGTACCCCTCCGGCTTCGCCGCCACCGCCTGCACGTCGATCTCGACGGCGCCGACCAGCGCGCCGTCGGACGTCGTGTCGAGCTTGGTCACCTCGTGGAACAGCTCGAAGCGCACGCCGCGCGCGCGCAGCAGCCGGTAGATCGGCGCGATGACGGTCTCGCCCATCCCCGCCTGCATCAGGAACAGCACCGCTTCCTTGTAGGTCGCGACGATGCGCAGCATCGCGCGCGCGGCGGTGCCGGCGGCGAGGTTCGGCTTCTTGAACGCGCCGTTCTCGTAGAAGAAGCCGGTGTCGTAGAGCGCGCGCAGCGGGCTCGCCTGCAGCGACGCCTCGCTCGCGCCGTTCTCGGCGAGCCAGGCGCGCAGCTCGTAGCCGTCGATCACCTCGAGATCGAGCGTCTCGAGGATGCGGTACTTCGGGTTCAGGATCCCGCACGTCATCGCGACGCCGATGTCGATCACCGGCCAGAGGCGCGCGAAGATCGAGTCGTCCGGGTGCGCGGCGGCCCAGGTCGAGAGCGCGTCGCGGAACGTCTGCAGCAGCCGCGCGAGCCCGGCGTGGTGACGCGCGTCGAAGGTCGTCGAGTCGCCGCGGAAGGCCGCCGCCCACTCGACCGCGCGGTGGAAGAGCCCGTCGATCGTGAGGCCGCTCCCCCCGTTCGTGCCAATGGCGCCATTGGCGCCATTGCTGCCATTCGAGGCCTCCTCCGCGGAGAGCCCCGGCCTCGCGGCCGCGAGGAAGAGCGCGTGCGTGTCGGCGTCGACGGCGCCGAGGAACGGCAGCTCCTGCCCCGTGTCGCCGAGCCAGCCGCGGAGCACCAGCTTGAGCATCGAGAGGAATTCGGTGAGCGCGCCCCACGGCGTGAGCAGCAGCTTGCCGTCGCCGGGCTCGTCGGCGTTGGTCGGCCAGGTGATGCCCCAGTAGCTCCAGCCCTCGTCGTCGCCGCTCGCCGGTGGCTCGCCGAGCGGCGTGAAGCTCTGGGGCTTCAGCGCGTCGCGCCAGGTCTTGAACGCGTCGTCGGGCTCCTTCGGGCAGCTCGCGTACACCTCGCGCGTCATGGCGAAGGCGTTCTGGTAGAAGCCGAACCACACGTGGAGCCCGTGCTCCTCGATGCGCAGCCCCTTCTCGGGGTCGAGATCGCGGGCGCTCGCGCACTTGCCGCCGAGCCGCCAGCCGAGCTGGTGCACGGTCACCTCGTACGCGTCGCGGAGCGCCTGCGTCTTCGACAGCTCGTAGGCCGCCGTGAGCCCCGCCATGCCGCCCCCGAGGATCGCGATCCGTCGCCTCGCCATGTCGCCCCATCCCCTCCCGCGATGCGTCGCGGGTCTCGTCGCCCTCGGTCCGACTGCCGCCGCCGACGTCGCACCGGCGCGACGCGGCCCACTCGCTCGTCCGCGCGCCGCGGCGCGCCTGCTCAGCCTCGAAGCACTTCGTCGATGCGCGCGAGCTCGAGCTCGGCGCCGAGCGTCGCGAAGCGCTCGCGCGCCTCGCGCAGGCACCGTGCGCGCTTGGGAGTGCCTGCCGGCAGCGCCTCGCCGAGCATGCGGCGCGCGCGCGCGGCCTCCCACGGTACGCCGAGCGCGTCCGCCTTCGCGATCGCCTTCTCGAAGCCGGCGATCGCCTTGCGGCGCTTCCCCTCCGCGAGGGCCACGTGCGCCGAGAGCAGCGCCGCGTTGGCGCCGCCGACCGGCATGGTGAACGCGAAGGTGTCGAGGACCTTGGCGACCTTCTTGGCGCGCTCGTGCTCGATGCTCCCCGGCACCTCGGCGAGCGACAGCCACACGAACCCCGTCGCTGCCACGCTCCACAGCGTGTAGGAGGTCGAGGGGACCTCTTTCTCGATCAGCGTCGAGACCCGCTGCGCCGCCGCCCGCGCGCTCGCGCGATCGCCGCGGAAGCGATACGCGGCCGCGAGCGCCCCGGAGGCGAGCACCTGCTCGGCGGCGGCGAGCTCGCCCTTCGCGAGCTCCTCGACCTCCTCCATGAGCAGGCGCGTCGACTCGTCGCGCGCGCCGCGCACGCCGTGCACCAGCAGCTCGCCGGCGCGCGCCCAGGCGCGGATCTGCACCGCGCCGTGCGGGCCGGCCGAGGCGTACGCCGCGTGCCACGCCTCCAGCGCGCGCGCGTGCGCGCCCACGGCGAAGTGCATGTACCCGTAGATGCACTGGCAGGTCTCCCAGCGAAAGCGATCGCCGAGCTGCTCGAACAGGGCGATCGCGCGGCGGCAGGAGGCGTCGACGTCGCGCCAGTCGGCCACGCAGTTGCCGAACGTCGCGGCGATCTGGTGCGCGAAGGCGATCGTCGGCAGCGACCCCTCGCGCTCCGCGAGCTCGAGCGAGCGCGCGCGGTAGCTGCGGGCCACCGAGCGCAGCCCCGCCATGCTCGCGACGTGCGCGAGGGTGCCGAGGCCGTTCACCGTCTCGCGCGTCGCCGCCGCGCGCTCGCCGAGGTTCAGCGACGCGAAGGTCGCGTGCAGCAGCCCCGGCAGATCGTGGCCGAAGAACGCGACCTCGGCGAGGCTGTGGTGCACCGAGGAGGCGAAGCGATCACGCTCCTTGTCGTCGGTGCGCAGGAAGAGCCCGGGCGCGAGGCGGTGGCCGATCTGCACGCCGAGCAGGCGCACCAGCTCCAGCGCCTCCGCGCGCTTGCCCGAGGGCAACGGCTCCCCCCAGCGCTCGAGCGCCGCCGCGAGGTGACGCCGGGCCGCCGTGTTGTCGGCGAGCTTGAGGAAGGCCTCGCCGAGCATCCGCTCCCAGCGCGCGCGCCGCGCGCCGTCGACGGTGACCTGGGCGCGCTCGGCGAGCTCGATCGCGCGCTTGACGAAGCCGACGACCTCGCGGTTCGCGTACGTGCTCAGCGCCTGCTCCGCCGCGCGCTCCAGCCACTGCAGCGCGCGCGGCACGTCCTCCGCGCGCTCCCAGTGGTGCGCCAGCAGCGGCAGGTACGGCGCGAGATCCGCGGCGTGCACGCGCTCGTACCACTCGGCGATCTGGCGGTGCAGCATGCGCCGCTGCGACAAGAGCAGGAGGTTGTAGGTCACCTCGTGGGTCGTGACGTGCTTGAACAGGTACGCGAGCTCGGGATCGATCGAGAACAGGCGCGTGACGTCGAGCCGCTCGAGGTTCTCGAGCACGCCGGGGATCTCGGCCTGCTCCTCGCGCACCGGGTAGACGTCGCGCAGCACCTCGACGCTGAACACGCGGCCGACCACGCTCGCCGTCTTGAGCGCCAGCTGCTGGCGCGCCGTGAGCCGATCGATGCGGCCGGTGATGACCCCCTCGAGGCTCTGCGGGAACTCGGCGCGCCCGAGATCGACGTCGTCGTGCGCGAGGCGGCAGGCGCGCCCCTCGCAGGTGATCAGGCGCGCGTCGCGGAGCGCGAGGCCGAGCTCCTCGGCGTAGAGCGGGTGCCCCTCCGCGCGCGCGAGGACGAACGCCTCGACGGAGGGAGGCAGCGCGTCGACGCCGAGCCGGCCGCGCACGACCGAGAGCACGTCGTCGTCGCGCAGCGCCGAGAGCGTCAGCCGCTCGGTCGCGGTGTCGATCAGCGCGCGCAGCTGGGTCGTCGCGCCGTCCTCGAGCGGCCGCTTCGCGAGCAGCAGCACGAGCCGCTGGCCGCGGCGGGCGAGCGCGCGCACGAGCGCGAGCGAGGCCGAGTCGAGCCACTGCACGTCGTCGATCGCGAGCAGCAGCGGCTGCACCGCGGCGCGCGACTGCACGAGCTGCACGACGAGCTCCTCGGTCGCGTCGGCGCGCGAGGCCGCGTCCATCTGGCGCGTGACCTCCGTGTCGGGCAGGGCGAGCGGGAGCACCTGCTTGAGCAGCGGGAGCCACGAGACGAGCGTCGGGTCGCCCCCGATCGCCTCTCGCACGGCTTCGACCAGCGAGCCGCCCTCGCCCCTCGCCGCGGCGGCCGGCGCGAGGAGCCCGGCGAGCAGCGCGCGGAAGACGTAGTACGCGGTGGAGCGCTCGACCGCGTCCGCCGACGCGACGACCGCCTGGAGCCCGTGCGCCTCGGCCTGCGTCACCGCGTCGGCGAGCAGGTGCGACTTGCCGATGCCGGGCTCGCCGCTCACCGAGACGAGCGCGCGCTCGCCCAGCAGCGCGCGCTCGAAGCACGCGAGGATCCGCGCGCGCTCGGGCTCGCGCCCCAGCAGCGGCGTGCGCGTCATCGGATCGGTCGCCGCCGGTCCGCGCGGCCGCAGCACCGCGACCGGCTCGTCGCGCCCCTTCACCGTGACGGCGGCGAGCGGCTCGTACTCGATCTGCCGCGCGGAGGCGCGCGCGGTGGTCGCGTCGCAGAGGATGTCCGCGGTGCGCCGCGCCATCAGCCGCGCGGCGAGGTTCACGACGCTCCCGCGCAGCGTGTAGTGGCGGCGCGTCGTCGAGCCGAAGTCGCCAGAGAACACGCTGCCGGTGGCGATCCCGATCGCGGTCGCGATCGCGAGCTCGTCGAGCACGCGGCGGATCTCGAGCGCGGCGTGCACGGCCCGCGCCGCGTCGTCGGCGTGCGCGTGCGGCGGGATGCCGAAGGCCGCGATGAAGGTCGTCCCCTTGTCGTCGGCGACGCACTGGTAGATCGCGCCGTCGTGGCCGCGCACGGTCGCCTGCATGGCGCAGATGGCGGCGTCGAGGCGCCCGGCCGGCGCGGTCGCGGCGTCGAGCCCGGGCAGGTTGACGAACAGCACGGTCGCCGTGCGGAACTCCGCGAGCCAGGCGATCTGCCCTGCGCGCACGCGCTCGACCACGAGTCGCGGCAGGTGCTGCTCGACCGCGAGCGCCAACAACGCGTCCAACGCGTCGACGCTCGGCGCGGCCGTCGGCTCGAGCTCGGCGGCCGCGACGGCGAATTCGACGCGCGCGCGGCCGTCCGCCATCGGGATCATGCGCGCGTGCCCGGCGAGCTGCGCGGTCGCGCCCGCCGACGCGACGAGCTCGCCCGGCACCGCCGCCGCCGCGGCCTCCGTGACGTCGAGGAGCGCCTCGCCGAGCACCAGCGACTCCCAGCGCCCCTGCACGCCGCCGAGCGTCAGGTAGCGGAGCCGGCCGAGCGAGACGCCGGCGCGCATGCGCAGCTGCACCCCGGGGAGCGGCGCGAAGCTGCCGAGCTCGGCCTGCAGCGCGAGCCCGCACCGCGCCGCGCGCTGCACGGCCGTCTGCGCCCCGGCGGGCCCGGGCTCGACCGGCCAGAGCACGAGGGCCGCGTCGCCCGCGATCGTGACGATGTCGCCGCCGTGCCGCGCGACCAGATCGCACAGCCGACCGAAGAAGCGGTTGAGCGCGTCCGAGAGCGCCTCGGCCCCCGCGCGCCCGCGACGCGCGAAATCCTCGGTGAGCCGCGTGAACCCCGAGACGTCGAAGAACAGCAGCGCCGCCTCGCCGTGCTCGTCGCGCAGCGCGGCGTCGCGCCCTTCGCCCACCGCCCCCGCGAGCCGCCGCAAGCGCTCGAGCTGGAAGCGAGGCAGGTAGCTCGCAAGCCCGGAGGTTCCCGTCGCCGTCGCCGTCGCCACCACGACCGCCTCCGCTCTCCGCTCCAAGGCTCTCGGGACTCCGCGCGTCGCGCTCGGGATCTCGGGGCTCAGGGCGCCCCCTCCGGCAGCGGCGCGCCGATCGGGCGCTCCCAGGTCGAGAAGCCGACCAGCTCGACGTACGCGTGGCCGAGCTCGACGCCGTGCTCGTCGGTCATCACGCACGCGCCTTCCCAGTAGCGCGGCCCGATCCAGAAGCGCCCCTCGAGCTCCTGATCGTCGAGCAGCGGCCGCACGAGCCACGTCTTGCCGCACGTGCGCACGCGCCAGCCGTGCGGGTACTGGATCCCCGAGTCGGGGCTCGTCCACCAGCCGAGCACCTCGACCGAGTAGTCGCTCGGACCGAGCTCGCGCGTCGCGCCGCTCTGCCCGGACGCCCCAGGCTCCGTGTACGAGCCGTAGCTCTCCTTGGGGTAGCGGTAGAAGTCGAAGAGCATGACGCGCGTGCCGTCGGCGAGCTGCAGCGCGAACCACTGCCAGCCGAGCAGCACCGCGAACGCGAGATCGCCCCACTGGCGGTCGAACCAGGTGTCGCCCTTCACCGCGAGCGTCTCGCCGCTCGGCAGCCGCAGCGAGCCCTGCGCCGTCATCGTCTCGCGCGAGTAGTAGTACGTGTCGCCGCCGAAGGCGTACGCGTGATCCAGGCCCCGGTAGTGCACGGTCGCGGGCGCCGTCGCCTCGACCCGGAGATCGAGCACGTAGCCGCTCGTCTCCGAGTGCAGCACGTCGTGGCCGTCGCCGCCGCGCGCGGTGATGACCGCGTCGGGGGTCGCGAGCGCGAAGGCGTCGTCGAGGATGGCGGGCGCGCCGACGAAGACGCGCTCCTGATCGACGAACGCCTTGCCGCCGAGGTCGCTCACCGCGCTCTGCGCCATCTGACCGCACAGCAGCAGGTGCGGCGTCGCGCCGACGAAGAAGCAGACCTCGAAGCCGAACGCGCGACCGTCCTCGGCGACGAGCCGGCCGGTCCAGTACCACCACTGGATCAACGCGCCGGCCTGGACGGCGTCGTCGGCGGGGAGCGTGACCTGGGGCATCCCTCCTGGATACCAGAAACGCGAAATGGCCGCGTCAGCCCGCGCCGCCGCGTTCGTCGTCGCGAACGCCCGCCGGCTCCCTCACGGTCGCGCTCACGGGTGCGCTCACGGGCGCGCTCGCCAGCCGCTCGTCGAGGTCGCGGAACCGCTCGGCGAGCGCGCGCACCAGCGCCCCGAGCCACGACGGCTCGCGCAGCTCGCGGGCCAGCGACTCGCGCGTCACCACCATCACGGTGAGCTCGTCGAGCGCCACCACGCTCGCCGTGCGCGGTCGGTTGGTCAGGATCGCCGTCTCGCCGAAGACCTCGCCGGGCCCCATCTCGCGCAGGCGCGTCGGCCGGCCGTCTCCCGCGGCGGCGTTCTTGAGGACCTCGCAGCGCCCGCTGAGCACGATGTACGCGACGTCGCCCGGCTCCCCCTCGCGCATCACGGTCGCCCCCGCGGCGAAGGTCCGGCGCGAGAGCCACAGGCCGCCGCGCAGGCAGCGCTCGACCTGCTCCTTGAGCTCCAGCGCGCTCGCGGGCCGCCGCGCGGGGTCGCGATCGAGCGCGCGCATGGCGATCTCCGCGAGCGCCGGCGGGATCGGGATCCCTGGCGCGACCCGCTCCGGCGGCTCGATCTCGCCGAGGCGCGCGAGCTCCATCGCGCGCGGCGCGCCCGGCTCGTCCTTCGGCTGGTACGGCGCGCGGCCCGTGAGCAGGTGGTAGAGGATGGCCCCGAGCGCGAAGACGTCGGCGCGCGGATCGAGCGCGCTCAGGCGCCCCCAGGCCTGCTCGGGCGACATGTACGCCGGCGTTCCGACGACGATGCCGGCCTCGTCGGGCGCGTCGCCGCGCGTGATCGAGACGCGGCCGGGGCGCGGCATGCGGTCCTCGCCCAGCGGGATCAGCTGCGCGACCCCCCAGTCCATCACGTAGACCTGCCCGTGCGAGCCGATCATCACGTTCGAGGGCTTCAGGTCGCGGTGCACCACGCCGCGCCCGTGCGCGAAGGCGACCGCCTCGCACACGCGGCCGAAGATCTCGAGCAGCGCGTGCAGCTCGTCGTCGGTGCGCGTGGCGGCCCGCTCCGGGCCGAGCCGCGTCGCGAGCGTCTCGCCCTCGACGAGCTTCATGAGGAACCAGCGTGGCACTCCGCCGTCGCCCATCGCGAGCTCGTGCACGGGGACGATGTTGGGGTGGTCGAGCTGCCCGGTGATCTGCGCCTCGTCGAGGAAGCGGCGCATGGCGTCGGGCTCCTGCGCGATCGCCTCGTCGAGCACCTTCGCCGCGACGTAGCGTCGCAGGCTCGCGTCGTAGACGCGGTGGATGGCGCCCATGCCGCCGCGCGCCATCTCGCCGAAGTCGGCGAGGCGCTCGGGGAGCTCGCCGAGCCGGCTCCCCGCGCTGGGCGGCGGCGGGGTGCGCGGACG
>CAIXWQ010000529.1 GCA_903923175.1 uncultured delta proteobacterium
AAGATCTCGGACTGCGATCACGTGACGGTTGGGGCGACGCGACGGCGACTGCGAGGCGTCAGGCGACGGGCGTGGCCTCACACCTCACACGAGGCCGATCGCGTCCGCTGTTCTTGACTGGTAGGCGGTTGACAAGCGCAGCTACCCCCGCCGCGTCCGCGCGCGCCGCCCCCGCGCCTCCGGCAGCGCCGCCGTCTCGCCGGCGCCGTCGCCCAGCACGATTCCGATCTCGCCGAGCTCGCGCGCGACTTCCTCGAGCCGGGCGCGGTCCACGCGGAGGAACCCCCGCGCGAGGCGCTCGACGCCGAGGCCCTGGAACACGGCGCTCGCAGCGACGGAGTACTCCAGCATCTCGTCGTCGACACGAAGGAACAGGTGCTCCTGCGTGCGCGCACGCGCCGTCTTCCCCGTCAGCCAGTGCGAAAGGCGCACGCGGAAGAGGGGCGGACACACCTTCACCGCCTGCGCGATCCATCCCTGGATCTGCGACAGGCTCACGCCGCCCGCAGCCGCCGCGCGCACGCGCTCGCGCGTGATCCGGAAGCCCTCTGGCACCCGCTCGGCGACCCGCGACAGCCGCGCCTCGGAGATGGGATCGAGCGGGCCGCCGCACAAGAGCCCGCGCTCATCCAGGGTCGCGACGATCGCCGTCGGTGGCACGAGCTCCTTGTTGCCACGCAGGCGCTCGGCCGCCGCGGTCCGCGTGACGACCCCTATCTCGTCTCCGATCGCGAGCAGCCAACCGGGGCCGCGCAGCCGAATCGCCCCGTCCGCGCCGGCCCATTCGTCGATCGCGACCGTGACGACCTCGGGGAGCGGCGTGCGACTCGCGGCCTCGAAGAACGCCTTGATCTGCGCGGCGGTCATGCCCGATTCGATGGCCGCACCGATCGACGCGCGCTCGATCCGGTAGCGCGAGACGTGCTCGCCGTCCGCGACCAACGTCGCGACGCGCGCGAGCGTCGTCCGCGTCCCGAGATCGGCCGCATCGGCGTGCATCAGCACGTCGAAGGTCCCCTGCACGACGAGCGCCCGTCCGCCCCTCCGCTCGACGACGATCGGCTCGACCTCGGGCGCGCCGAAGACCTCGCGCCCCGCCGCCGTCAAACGGAAGGCCCATCGCTCGCCGGAGAGAAGTCCCCGCTCGGTGAGCCCGAAGTGCACGAGGGTGACGAGGAGCATGTTGGCGAGCAGCTCGCCCTCGGACGCGAACCAGAACGCCTTCATCCGCTCGTCGCCGCCCGGGAGCGCGTCGCGCCCGGCGGCCGCGGCGAAGTCCAGCGACATCCGCAGCGAGGGGCCGTAAGACGGATAGCCGCGCTTCGCTGCAGCATGGAACTCGGCGAGAAACGGCTCCAGCTCGAGCCACGTCGGAGGGGCCGCGGCCACTCGCGAGAGTGCCCACGCGAGCAGCTCGCGCACCGTGCGCAGCTCCTCGAACTGAAAGCGCACGATCTCGTCGCGTCGATCGGCGTCCGTCACGGCGCCGACGCCGTCCTGCCAGTGACGCGCCTCGAGCCAACCACGCGCGAGCGCCGTCGAGACTTCCACGGGCGCACGCGCGACGAGCGCGTCGAGCCGATCGACGTGGAGCGATAGGATGGGGTTCGTCTCATCGACGACGCCGACGTCTCGCAGTAGCTGCCACGCGAGATCGATCCGCGCCGGAACCGTGAGCGCCCCTCCGTCGTCGGCGAAGGTGGGGAGCGCCTTCTCGAGCAGCCTCCGTGTCGCCGCCGCGAGGCCACCTCCGGTCAGCGTCCCGAGCTTCGGCAAGCGCTCGCACGCGCGCGCGACGGCGAGCGCCTCGAGCGCGATCGCCTCGGGCGCGCGCGAGGTCGCCTGCTCCACGCGCTCGGCGAGCGGTCGCATCGGCCAAGGGACGGGCGGCGCAGGCGAGAGCTGCGCCACGACCGCGTCCGCGGCGATCACTTCCGCAAACTCGGCACGTCGGTAGCCGTTGTGTGAGTTGGTACCGAGCAGCAGGCCACTCTCGCGCAGCGCCGACGTGGGGTCCGACTCCCGGAACGGCAAGCTCGCGCGATTCGCAACGAGCTTGCGCGCGCCGAGCTCGGCCGCGAGCAGCTCGCCCGAGATTCTCCCGCCGTAACGCGCGACGACCTCGAGGAGCTGCCGCTGCGCGGGCTGGGTCTTGGCAAGCATCGCGCGCACCGCGTCCGCGTTCGCGAGCTGCGCGAGCACCGCGGCAATCGCCTCCTCGCGACGGCTCGGTGCGTGCTTGCTGGTGAGCCATCGGCGCGCCATGCGCGTCGCCTCGGAAGAACCGAGCTTGCCGACGAGCTCGCCGACGTCGCCCGGAGGGCGGGCGAGGAATGCCTGTCGTCGCCCCGTCACGGTCCGGCCTTCACGACCTTCGCCGGCTGACCGCTGGCGCGAAGCGCGTCGGCGAGCGCACGTTCGGTCCCAGGATCCACCAGGGCTGCGCGATCGCCTACGCGCGCGAGCAGGTAGCGTCCGATCTTCGGGTCGCGCGCGAGCCGCAGCAGGTGGGCGGCCGAGTCGGTCTCGAGCAGCATCGCCTCTGCGATCGCGGTCGGCGTGCGGAGGCGCGGGAGGGGGTGAGCGTCGTCGTCCATGGGCAGCTCGCGCGCGACGCAACCACGGAGCGGCTTGGGATGCGAGCGCGGCTCATCGTGCCGACTGCCGCGCGCGGGCGCGCCGCTTCAGCTTCGCGACGCCCGGACGACCGACCGCCTCGACAGCGGTCGGGGTCTTGGTGAGAGGTAGCCCCATGACGCCCCTCACGCAGTTGACAACTTTCGCGCCTTCCCGTCGAACCGCCACCGTTCGGCGGTGGTTCTGCGCCGCCATCGGCAGCCGGCTCCGCCGACGGAAGGCGGTACACGATCGTCGCGCCGGTCGCGTCGATCT
>CAIXWQ010000530.1 GCA_903923175.1 uncultured delta proteobacterium
CGATCGACGCGAAGGCGGGGAAGGTCTGGATCACCGAGAGCTCCGACGCGTTCGACCGCGGGCTCTTCTTCTCCGGCCTCACCGCGGGGGTCGCGGTCGGCGACGCCGCGGCCGCGTTCGGCGCCACCACCGACGAGGGCGAGATCGAGAAGGCGTTCCCGAGCAAGCCGAGCCTGACGGTCTCGCGGCTCTTCGCCCAGCTCCCGCAGGCCGCGCTCGCGACCGACCTGGAGATCCAGGCCTCGGTCGGGGGGGCGCTCCCGGTCGACCGCGTCGCCGCGAGCGGCGTGAACTACGTCTGCCCGACCGTCGACTACGTCTACTGTCCGGGGGTCAGCTCGACGAACTGCGCGCCCTCGGGCACCGCGGGGGTGAGCACCTCCAACTCGGGCCACGCGTACGGGTGCGACGTCGCGGGGGGCACGAGCGCGCCGGGCGATGCGTCCGGGCGGGCCACCTGGATCGGGCTCGGGCTCTTCGCGATGACGGCGGCCGGCGTGTCGCGCAAGCTCGCGCGCCGCGCGGGGCGCTAGAGACCGTCGGCTCGACGCTCGTGCATCGCGCATCGCGCATCGCGAGCACACGGAACCGTGCCGCGAGCCCGGCCGGGGAGTAGGATGCGCCGTCATGACGCGTCGAATTCCCAGCGTCGCGCTCGCGCTCGCGCTCGTGCTCTCGGCCGGCGCCGCCCTCGCCGATCGCGTCGCCAACGTCCACGCGCGCGGCGACGCGAAGGCCGACGATCGCGCGCGGGTCGAGAAGGCGAGCGAGGAGGCGATCCGCGGCCTCGGCCACCAGACCGCGTCGGCCCAAGAGGTCGTCGACGGCGAGGCGGCCGCGGGGACGCTCGTCGGCACCAGCGCGGGGCTCGTCGCGGTGGGCAAGACGACCAACTCGGAGTGGGTCGTCGAGGCGGTGGTCACGCCGACGCCGGGCGGGCTCCGCGTCGAGCTCAAGGCGTGTCAGGTGTCGACGGGGCGCGTGGAGACCGCCGCGCGCGAGCTCGATCTGCGCGTCGACGTGATGGCCCAGCTCCGCGAGGTGCTCGCGTTGCTCCTGCGGCCGCAGGGGATCGCCGACGACCCGCTCCCGTGGCTCGGCGCGCCCGCGAACAAGCCGCCCGAGGCGACGCCGGAGCCGGCCAAGAAGCCCGTGCCGACGCCGGGGCCGCCCGCGGGCCCACCCGCGGCGCCTCCGATCTACGGCCGCCCAGGCGCGCTCTTCCTCGGCGTCGGCGGCGGCGCGTACTCGGTCGTGAAGCGACCGGACGCCGCCCGCGGCGGCACGCTCGAGGGGGCCTGGTCGGTCGAGGCTGGCTATTCGCTGCCGTCGATGCGCGAGCTCGAATTCACCGCGCGCGTCGGCGGCTACTTCGGCTCGGCGGGGGCGGTGCGCATCGAGGGCGGGGCCCGTTACATGCTGCCGCTCGGCAGCGGCTTCGCGCTCGGCGCCGCCGGCAACGTCGGCGTCCTCGCGGCCACGACGTCGTCGCAGACGGTGCGCTTCACGATCGGCGTGAGCCCGGTCGTCTCCAAGGCGCTCGGCAGCACGTTCCAGCTCGATTTCTTCGTGCCCTCGCTGCGGCTCGCGCCCGGGACCTCGGGCGCGCTCGTCTTCCTCGGCGGCGAGGTGGCCCTCGTTGCGCGGTTCTGAGTCGCTGCCCGCCGTGACCTCCTCGGTGGACGTGCCTCGCGAGCGGTCGATCGCGCTGCCGACGCGCCGCGCGACGATCGCGCTCGCGCGGTCGATCGCCGCGTGGCTCCAGCCCGGCGACGTCGTGCTGCTCGACGGCGGGCTCGGCGCCGGCAAGACCTTCCTCGCCCGCGCGCTGCTGCGCGGCCTCGGGCTCGGCGCCGCGATCGCCGTCCCGAGCCCGACGTTCACGCTGATGAACGAGTACCCGCGCGACCTCGGGGTGCGCGTCCCGATCGTGCACGCGGATCTCTACCGGCTGCGCGGCGATCGTCCGTCCGACGAGGGGCTCGGCCACGGCGCGCTCCTCGACGCGATCGCGGAGCTCGGGCTGCGGGAGCGGCGGGTCGACGGGTGGGCGCTGATGGTGGAGTGGGCGGGCGACGCGGCCGAGGCCTTCGGCGGCGAGACGCTCCGCGTCCGGCTCGCGCACGCCGAGCGGGGGCGGCGCGCCGAGCTGTGCGCCTCGGGGGCGCGCGGGGCGGCGCTCCTCGCGACCCTCGGCG
>CAIXWQ010000531.1 GCA_903923175.1 uncultured delta proteobacterium
CCCCGCCGTCACGAGACGAACCGCATCGGCCTTGAACTTGGCCGTGAACACGCGTCGCTTACGTCTTGCCATGGATCACTCCTCCAGCGGCTATCACGCTTCCAGGAATGTCCACAAAACCGGGGGAACTCCACTTCGAGATGGCGAACCGCTACCGGAACAGCGCGTGCGGCGTCGTGGACGTCCGCGACGAGCGCGTCGTCGAGCGCGCCTACGAGCTGATCCGCCCGCCGTTCCGGCTCTCCGAGTTTACCCCCATCCACAACCTGAGCCGGGACGACGTCGCGGGCGCAGCCTCGTTCGATCGCGTATGGAGGAAGCTTGCACCTCTCCCGCACGGCAGCACCTTCCTCGCGGCGCACAACGCGCCATTCGACCGCGGCGTGCTGCGGGCATGCTGCGAGCGGTACGGGCTCGAGGCGCCTGAGACACCGTTCGATCGCACCGTGAAGCTCGCACGAGCTCGGTCGGATCTGCACCCCTCAAGGCTCCCCGACGTCGCGCGCCCCCTGGGGTCGAAACTGAACCATCAGCCGACGCGAGAGCGCCGGCGCCCATCGACGTCGCGGCCCGCCCGGCCGGCTCGCTCGAACGCCGCGCATCCGAGAGCGCGAACCGCAGTCGACAGGCATTCGACACCTCGAAGTTCGGAGTGACACATGCGCTTCTCGCGTTTGATTTGGGACACGTGGGCAAACGGAGATGAGGGCCACAGCTCCCTCGTGAGTTGGGCTCACTTCGGTGCCGGCATGCGGCGCAAGCTCAAGCTCAAGTCCCATCCGCACTTCGTCCTACCCGACGGAACGGCGCCGAAGCTCGACAAGGCTACGTTCGAGGAAATCGAGAACGCGATCTACCACTACGGTACCCACCCGACGCTCGCGCGTGCCGTGACACAGGCGGCGTCGGCGCACGCACCGGATTCGGCCGATGCTGCGCGCGAAGCGTACGAACGAATTCTCGAGGCGGGCGTCTCGTGCGTCGAGCCTTCGGATGGCTCTTCATTCCGCATGGACGGCGGTGAGCCGCGTGTGTGGACCACGAAGGTTCAGGAGATCTCGCTCGGGTTGTGGGCGGCGCATCCCGAACGGTTCGTGCCGTACATCTACGTCAAGGAGTTCAGCCAGTTTCGCGAGCTGTGCGACGAGTTTGAGATCGCTATGCCCGACCCGCCCGGCGAGAACAGCTGGGAGAAGCGTGCTCGATACTACCTCGATCTGAACGATGCACTGCTCGAGTTTGGGGCGCGGTTCGATCTCAGTCCGATGCAAGTTGCCGCCTTCCTGGACGACTTCGGTGGCGACCATCTCGTCAGCATGAACGACGAGACTCTGCCGAGTCCCCGTATGGCCTGGTGGCAGCACGCAGGCGTCGCGGGTGATGGCGTCGACTTCGAGGAGCTCGACGAGGCGACTGAAGAGTCTTCGATGTTTTGGCAGGGAAACGACCAGGCTCGCCGGGGCGACCTTGCCGTCATGTGGTGCCTATCGCCGCGTAGTTGCGTTCATTCGATCTGGCGAATCAGAACGAATGGGCACTTCGATCCATTTTCGTACTTCTCTCGCGTCGTCGACATCGGCCATCCGGTGGTTGGACTTCCGAAGCTGACCTTCGCCGACCTCGCTGCGGATCCGGCCTTTGCCAAGTGGCCCGCGGTGCGGGCGCACTTCCAGGGGGCCTCGGGAAGAGCTCTGCCGCCCGAGATCTACGCGGCACTCGTCGACATGTACGCGCGCCGGAAGGTCGACATCACGAAGATCCCGAGCCTCGAGCGCCTCTCCATTCCCGCTGGTATCGAGCTGGAAGTCGAGCGAGACGTCGAGGAGCGGCTGCTTGAGCCACTGCTTCTCGACCTGGGTTACACGGCGAAGAGCTGGCGACGACAACTTCCCGTGCGCATGGGGCGCGGCGAGCGGAACTACCCCGACTACGCCATTGGCGTGCGCGGGAAGCGCGGCGACGAGCGGTGCGCGGTCGTCGCGGAAGCGAAGCTCGCTCTCGGAACCGATCGCGACATCGAGGACGCGTTCCGTCAGGCGCGGTCATACGCACTTCGGCTCGAGGCGAAAGCCGTGGTCCTCGTTGCGCGCGAGGGGCTGTGGATCTCCGAGCGTCAAACGCGGGGCTTCCCGGTTCCGAGGGGGCGCGACCGCATCGGTTGGGTCGAAGCGCAAGACCCGACAGTTCGGGCCGGCATCGTCCGCAAAATCGGCCCGGAGCCGGCGGGCGCCTGAGAACGGCGTGCGGGCTCTGCCGTTGCGCAGTGCGGCTTCTCACGCGCTCGCCCTCGGCCCCTTGTCGGACGTGCCAAAGGACCTCGTTCGAGCGTTCAGCGATTCTGTAACCTAGCGCCCTCTCCTCATGCCCACCTCTTCCTTCTACTCCGCGGCCCTCTCCTCGCTCCGCTACGTCGAGCACCGCTCGCCGACCGGACGCCGCTTCGGCGAGGACGCCGACGCGCGCTGGCGCGCGTTCCGCGGCCACCTGACCACCGCCGACCGGATCGACCTCCTCCTCCGCGACGCGGACGTGGAGTTCCCTGGCGCGTTCGGCCCTCGCACGACGTTCGCGCTCCGCGCCGTCGCCGAGGACGAGCCGTTCGGCGCCGACTGGGCGAAGCTCAGCGATCCCGATGCGGAGGCGCTCTGGCGCAAGCTCGTGCGTGACGGCGCGCCGCCAGCCGACCTCGGCGGGGCGATCGGAGCGATCGGGCGCGCGTGGGGGGGCTAAGAAGCGCAAACACGCACCGCATGCTCAGATGCGATATTTGATTACATAAGACTCCTTATGCGCACCGCCAGGATTCCGGTGGCAGCGCAATCGCGCCGCCCCCGCGGGCACCGCGTCGCTCTCTGACCTATTCCAAGCGCGCCCCGGACGCACCACGGCCCGCCGGCGCGGACGGCGCCCGCTCGTCGCGGCTCGGGCCGGCCCTCACGCGCTGACGTCGACCTCGGGGTCGAGCCAGACGTCGGCCGTATCGAGGTCGTCGTCCGGCTCGCGTGCTCCGCTCGGCGGCGCGCGCGCCGGTGGCTCGCGGACGTGGTCGAGGATCTTGCGGATCACTGGGGGCTCGGTGATCGCGGCGATGACTCGCGTCGGGCCGTGGCACCTCGGACAGACGAAGACGTCGATCTGGTAGGTGCGTTCGAGAAGCCTGCCCCAGTCGAGGCGCGGCGTGGCCGCGAGAAGGCGACCACCATCCAGGCGGCGACGGTGCGCCTCGGTGATCGCGCGCGGATCTCGCTCCGCGGCGTCGCTGCCCGGCCGCTGCCAGAGCGGTGAGAGCGCGCCGGTCTTCGCGGCGCCTGCGGGCTTGGGTGCGGGCCCGGGCTTGGGCGCCAGCAACGCCGCGACCGTCGGCGTGACAGCGTGAGCGCGATCGCCATGCTCGGCATGGCACGCCGGCGACGCGCCCGCGCACGCGGCGTCGACAACGCGCGGCACGATCTCTTTCCTCCATTTCGAAGCTGGCGCCAGCACGCCGTGGTAGCGCAGGAACGGATGCCGCGGCGGCGGTATCAACGCGGCGATTCGCGCGAGCAGCTCGATCGGCGTGAGCGTGCGGTGGGTCGCCCCTTTGCGCGGGTTCTTGATCGCGTAGGCGATGCGGCCGTCGGGCAGGACGGAGAGCCGCTCGAGCGCGAAGGCCGGCCGCGCGCAGTAGCGGATCAACTTCTCGCGCGCGAGGTCGTCGTCGGCGCCGATGCGGACGGCGGCGTGGAGGTTGAAGCCGTCGAGCACCGCCGACTTGCGGTTCTTTTCGGCCGAGGGCTCGGCGTCGTAGTCACGAGTCGGGCCGCGTCCGAGATCGACGAAGAGGCCGCGCTGCGTCGCAAGCTTGGCGCAGCCCGCGAGCGCGTCGGGCTCAGCGTCGCCAAGGTCGACGTCGCTCGCGTGCTTGGTGAGCCACTTTCCGATCTCCGCGCGCGCGTCGGCGAGCACGCGGGCGAGATCGCTCGCCGTCGGCGCGGGGGCTCCAACGAAGACCGGTGGGCCGCCGCGCGATCGGACGAA
>CAIXWQ010000532.1 GCA_903923175.1 uncultured delta proteobacterium
GCGCGCTGGCCGCGCCCGGCGACGCCGACGCGGCCCCGGGCCTCCCGCGCGCCCGCGAGATCGCCGCGCTGGCCGACGTCCTTGCGCCGCCCCCCCCGGCCGACGCAAAACAGTGAGGCGATGCCCATGACGCCCACCGAACGGCCCGCCCGGACGCTGCTTCGACTGCCGACGGGGCGGTCGCTCGTCCGGAGCGTGATCGCGGTGGCGTGCGCGCTCGGCGGCTTTCTGCTCCTCGTCCGCCCCTCGCTCGGCCAGACCACGCCCGCGTCGAGCGGCTCGTCGGTCTCGCTGGGGGGGCCGCTCTCGCCTGTCGCGGGCCCTGGCATGCCCTCGGCCATCCCCGGCAACCTCGAGCTGTCCGCGGAGCTGCTCGAGGTCGACACCAAGTCGCAGACGGCGGTGCTCTCCGGCAAGGTGAGCCTCGCGCGCGGCGAGCTGTCGCTGCGCTGCCCGCGCATCGAGGCGAAGTTCGACGGCGGCGGCGCGCGCGTGACGTGGGCCCGCGGCACCGGCGGCGTGGTGGCCGAGGTCAAGGGCGTGCACGCCGAGGCGACCGAATTCGACCTCGATCTCGACAAGCAGCACCTCTCGCTGCGCGGCGGCGTGCGCCTGTTTCGCGCGGGCGGGTGGCTCTCGGCCGACGGCGCGGAGTTCGATCTCGCGGCCGGCAAGGTCAGCATGACGAGCGTGAAGGCCTCGGTGCCGGTGGGCAGCGCGCTGAAGAAGTGATGGCCGATCCGGCGCAACCGCTGCTGCGCGCGGAGGGGGTCGAGGTGCGCCGCCACGGGCACGCGATCCTGCGCGGCGTCTCGCTCGACGCGCGGGCGGGGCGCGTGCTCGCGCTGCTCGGCCCCTCGGGCGCCGGCAAGACGTCGCTCTTCCGCGTGCTCGTCGGCGAGGAGCGCCCCGCGCGCGGGCGCGTCTTCTTCGAGCAGCGCGACGTCACGCGCGAGCCCCTGTGGCGTCGGGCGCGCCTCGGCGTCGGCTACCTGCCCCAAGGGCCGAGCGTGCTCTTCGATCTGACGGTCGAGGAGAACCTCGCGACCTACGCCGCGATCGTCGGCCGGCCGCGGCGCGAGGTCGCGGAGCTCGCCGCGCGGTTCGAGCTCGGCGCGCACTACGACAAGCGCGCCGGCGATCTCTCCGGCGGCGAGCGTCGGCGGCTCGAGCTCGCGCGCGCGCTCTCGGCGCGGCCGCGCGTGCTCGTGTGCGACGAGCCGTTCAGCGGCGTCGATCCGGCGGGCGCTCAGCGCCTCGCGCTGCTCCTGCGCGCGCTCGCCACCGACGACGGCGTCGCCATCGTCCTGGCCGATCACCACGTCGTCGAGTCGCTCGCGATCGCCGACGAGGTCGCGCTCATGCTCGACGGCGTGATCGAGATGCGCGGCACGCCCGAGGACTTCCAGCGGCACCCCGCGGCGCAGGGGCGCTACCTCGGACACTGGCGCGAGAGCGTGCCCACGCCGTCGCGCCCGTGACGGCGTGAAGGCGCGCTGCGCGAGCCTCAGCCCTTCTTCACCAGGAGCTTCGCCCGCAGCCGCACGAGATCGCCGAACATGCGGGCCGAGTCGGCCACCGGCGAGACCTTGGAGTTCGGCGCGTGGTACCACACGACGGGGACCTCGCGGACGCGCAGCCCGCGCTGCTTCGCGAGGAGCAGCACCTCGACGTCGAACGCGAAGCCGTCGATCTGCTGGCGCCCGAAGAGATCGCGGGCGGCGGCGCGCGAGAAGAGCTTGAAGCCGCACTGCGTGTCGCGGAACCCCCCGAGCAGCGCGCTGCGCACCAGCAGGTTGAACACGCGCCCCATCAGCTCGCGCGCGCGCGGCTGCCGGCGCCGGATGTCGCTCGCGGCGAGGCCGCGCGAGCCGATCACGACGTCGTAGCCGTCGTGCGCGTACAGCAGCAGGGTCTCGACCTCCTCGATCGGCGTCGCGAGGTCGGCGTCCATGAACAGCACGTACGCGCCGCGCGCCTCGAGCATCCCGCGGCGCACCGCGGCCCCCTTGCCGCGGTTCTGCGGCTGCACGAGCAGGCGCACGCGCTCGTCGCCCGCGGCCACCTCGTTCACGACGCGGCACGTCTCGTCGCTCGAGCCGTCGTCGACCACGATCAGTTCCCAGCCCTTCGAGCGCGCGCGCAGGTACTCGAGCGTGCGGATGAGCGTCAGCCCGATCCGCGCCTGCTCGTTGTACGCGGGGACGACGATCGAGAGCTGGACGGCGTGCTCGTCGGTCATGGGGCGCTGCTACCACGAGGGGGGGCGGCCTGCGACCCCATCGAGGGGCGCCGCCGGGCGCGCGAGGGCCCCTCGTCGCGGGCGTCATCGGCGCCGCGCGCCGCGCTCTTTGCCAGTCACCGCGCCGGCCCGCTCCCTCGCGCCTCGCCATTTGCGCCCTCTGCCCTCTGCGCCTGCTGCGGCCGCTCGGTCACGCCCACGCGCGGCCGCTGCGCGTGGTGAGCCTCCCGCGTGGCGAGGGGTCGCGGCTCGTGCTGAGCATCCTGCACCTCGCGGTCGACGGCGCCGGGGCCGCGGCGGTGGGGCACGTCCTCGGCGCGAGCCTCTACGGCCAGCCGACCGCGCTGCCGGTGGGCGCGCACCGCGACCTCGCGAGCGTGCTCGAGCGCGTGCGCTGGTTCCACCTGCCGCAGCTCGCGCGCGACACCGCGGGGCTGCTCGTGCAGTCCGCGCGCACGTTCGCCGCGGGCAAGCGCGAGCGCGCCTACCCGCGCACGACGGCGCAGCCCTCGGAGCGCGACGACCGACCGAGCTGGCGTCACCTGGTGGTCTCGGCGGCGGACGCGGAGCGGATAAAGGCGTCGTGCCAGGCGCGCGGCGCGAGCCTCAACGACGCGCTGGTGGCGGCGCTCGCGCGCGTCGCGGCGGCGCGCTCCAGCGGCGACGCGGTCTCGGTGATCTACACGATGGATCTGCGCCGCTATCGGCGCACGCCGAGGCTCAGCGCCGCCAACACGTCGAGCATCCTCTCGGTCGTGGTTCCGCGCAGCGTGATGGGCGATCTCGCGAGCACCGCCGCGGCGGTGGCCGCGCGCACCCGGCGCCACAAGCGCGGTTTGACCGGCCCTGCGCTGCTGCTGGGCGCGGCGGCGCTCTCGACGGGCGCGCCGCACGCGCTGGTGCGTCTCCTGATCCCGGGCTGCACCCGGCGCTGGTCGACCTGCCGCTCAGCCGGGGCCTGCTCGTGACCAACGTCGGTCGCCTCGACGACGGCCTCGCCGCGTTCGGCGACGACCTCGAGGCGGTCCGCCTGCGGTCGCGGTCACGGTCGCGGTCGCGGGGACGGTCGCGGTCGCGGGGACGCCTCGCGCGCGCGCCGTGCTATCGACGCAGGCCGATGAGCACCGCCGAGGAAGAATCCCTGCGCACGCACTTCCTCGGGCGCGTGCCCGAGGGGGCGCGGGCCGCGTGGGAGGCGGTCGAGGAGCTGGAGCCCCGCCTCGCCGCGCTCGTCGCGTCGGCGCGCGCGCGCGCCCCCGAGGTCGCGCTCGGCGACTACGCCGTCGTCGACGCGCTCGCCGCGCGGGTGCTCTTCGACGAGGCGCTCGCGGACGTGCCCGCGCCGCTCGTGGCGCTCGCCGCGCTCGAGAAGCTCGAAACGCTCGAGGCCGGCGACGTGCTGCTCGCCGAGGGGTGCGCCCGGGGCGAGGCGGCGTCGCTGCGCGCCTTCGAGCGCCGCTACGGAGCGGACCTCGACGTCGCGCTCGCCAAGGGGCCGTCGCTCGGCGTCGGCAAGGACGACTTCCGCCGGCTCGTGCGCGCGCACCTCTTCGGCGGCGACGCGGGGCGCCCGCCGCGCATCGCGGGCTACGCGGGGCGCGGCCCACTGCGCGCGTGGGTCCGCGAGGCGGCGGCGCGCCTGGTGAGCGAGCTGTCGCGCAGGCCCTCCCAGCCCGTGGCGCGCCCGGCGGACGAGCTCGACGCGCTGCTGCCGCCGCCGAGCGATCCCGAGCTCGCCTACCTGCGCCACGCCTACGGCGCCCACCTCGTGGCGGCGTTCTCGGACGCGCTCGCCAAGCTCACCCCGCGCCAGCGCAACCTGCTCCGGCAGAAGCACGTGCAGGAGCTCGGCGCGGATCGGCTGGCCGCGACGTACGGCGTGCACCGCGCCACGGCGTCCGGCTGGCTCGAGGACGCGCGCAAGGCGCTCCTCGCGCAGCTGCGCGTGGCGCTCCGCGCGCGCACCGGGAGCCAGGGCGTCGACAGCGTCGTCGCCCTCGTCGCCAGCCGCTTCGACCTGAGCGTGCGTCGTCTCCTCGACGCGCCGCTCGAGGCCGACCCGCGCTGAGGCCGCCACGCCGCGCGCCGCGCGCCGGCCGCGTCGCTCGATCGATCGATCCACGGCGGACCGCGGCCGCGGGCGCGCGCTATGGTGTCGCGATGCCTCGCGCCGCTCCGCCCTCGTCGTGGCTCCGGCTCGAGGCGGCCGAGGCGCTGCTCGACGGCCTCCCCCCGCGCGCCGAGGCGCTCCTCGAGGTGCTCTTCGTCGTCGCGCTGGTCGCGGTCGGCGCGCTGCGCAGCTCGTTCTTCGCGAGCCTCGCCTTCGTGGGGGTCGGCCTGGCGCTCGTGCGCCCGTGGCGGGCGTCGCACGGCGGGGTCCTCGCGCGCGTCGCGACCGCCCTCGTGACCGTCGTCGCCATCGCGGTCGCGAGCGTCCCCGCCGAGGTCCCCGAGCCGCGCCGCATCGGGATCGATCCCGCGCAGGTCGCGTCGCGCGCCGAGGATCCGCCCCCGCCTGCGGGGGGCGGCGTGCTGGAGATCCGCGCCGTCTCGCCGGCGTTCCCCGCCGCGTCGGTGCTGCGGCCGGGCGATCGGATCGTCGCGATCGACGGGGCGCCGCTCGACCCCAAGGCGCCGCTGGCGGCGCTGCGGCAGCACGTCCAGGCCGCGCGCGGCGACGAGGTCGGCCTCACGCTGGTGCGTGCGGGCAAGCTCGAGGATGTGCGCGTGGGGCTGCCGCGCGTGGAGGCGCCTGCGCGTCGTCCCGCGGCCGCGCAGGCCCTCGGCGAGCTCGTGCGTCGACACGTGCTCGTCGCCACCGTGGTGCGCGCGGCCTGCGTGCTCGCCTTCATCGCCCTGCTGCTGCGCGGGCGCGGGCGGTCGCTCGCGTCGCTGGGGCTCGGGCGCACGGGGCTCGAGCTCGACGCCCTCGCCGTCGTGCCGCTCGCCGCCGGCGCCTTCGCCGTCTCGATCGCGACAGGCCTGGTGGTGAACGTCTTCGCCACGCTGCTCCGCTCCGGGTTCGCGGAGCGCGAGGCGGCCGCGCGCAGCGCCGTGCTGCTCGACCTGGTCGGCGGAACGCCCGTCGCGGCGTTCGTGCTCGCGATGATCGTCACCGCGGCGTTCGAGGAGGTCGTCTTCCGCGGCTTCCTGCTCCCGCGCCTGCGCCTCGTCACGGGCTCGTGGGGCATCGCGATCGCGGTCTCGAGCATGGCGTTCGGCGCGGGGCACCTCTACGAGGGGCGCGTCGCCATCCTGCAGACGACCGCGCTCGGCGTCTTCTTCAGCCTCGCGTTCCTGCGCCGCGCGCGCCTGCTGCCGGTCGTGCTCGCCCACGCGACCTTCAACGTCGCGGTGTTCGGGCTGCTCACGTGGGCGCAGCGGAGCGGCGCGCTGCCGCACCCCTGACGCCCACGCGGCGCGCCCGCGGCGCGCGTCAGAGCCAGCCGGCGATCTCGCCCTTCAGCCCGAACGTGGTGTTCTTGTCCTCGCTGATGGTGAACGTGCCGCCGGTGGAGGAGGTGGTGGCGCTGCTCGAGCTGGTCAGATCCATCGAGAAATACGGCCCGACGCCGAAGTGGAAGTGCTCGGCCGCGTGGATGAGCACCGGCACGAACACCGCGCACCCCAGCTTCGAGTTGCTCGAGTCGGCGCCGCCGAAGCTCATGCTCGTGTGCGACCAGCCGAGGCCGACCTGCGGCCAGAGCGAGAGCGACTTCGGCTGCAGCCAGAGGTGGTAGCCGAGCATCGGCATGACGGTGAACACCGACTCGGTGGTGTCGCTGGTGCTGCCAGACGACGAGCCCGACAGGTGATCGAACGAGAGCACGCCGCCCACGCTGACGTTCGGCGCGACGAAGTACGCGAGGTTCGCGCCGAGCCCGAAGCGCGTCTCCGAGCTCGAGTCGCCGGTCTTCGGCTTGGTCGAGGTGTAGAGCGCGTCGAGGCGCGTCTCCGCGCCGATGCCGAGCACGCCGGCGTCGCCGAACTCGCGCCCTCCTTCGGCCGCGTGCTCGCCCGCGAGCGCGGGGACGACGCAGAGAGAGGCGGCAGTGACGAGGGCGAGCGAGACGATTCGTTTCATGGGAATTCCTCCGGACGTCGCGCCGCGGGCTCGCGGTCGCCGACACGGCGCGAACGTTCGCGCGAACGCTCGAGTCCGGCCAACACCCCGACACGAGCGGCGAAGCGTCGGAGCCCGCGCGCGGGGGCGCCTCGTCGCGCGCGTTCGAACGCTCGGACACGGCGCGCGCGCGTGAGCCCCTTGGCGCGGCGGCGCGTCGACCCGACATACTCCTCGCGCCGATGGACGCCCTCACCGCCGCCCGCGCGCAGATGGAGCTCTCCCTCGGGTTCCACATGGTCTTCGCGGCGCTCGCGATCGGGCTGCCGCCGCTGATGCTCGCGGCCGAGGCGCTGCACCTGCGCACCGGGCGCGCGCACTACCTCGCGCTCGCGAAGACGTGGAGCAAGGCGGCGGCGCTGCTCTTCGTGATCGGCGCCGTCTCCGGCACGGCGCTGTCGTTCGAGCTCGGGCTGCTGTGGCCTCGCTTCATGCAGCTCGCGGGGCCGATCGTCGGCCCGGCGTTCGCGCTCGAGGGGTTCGCCTTCTTCCTCGAGGCCATCTTCGTCGGTCTGTACCTGTACGGCTGGGAGCGCCTCACGCCTCGTCAGCACTTCCTCTGCGGGTTGCCGGTCGCGTTCTTCGGCATGCTCTCGGGCGTGCTGGTGGTGGGGGCCAACGCGTGGATGCAGGCGCCGCGAGGCTTCCTGCGCATCGAGCGCGGCGTGGCGCTCGGCGTCGAGCCGCTCGCCCTCTTTCGCAACCCGGCGTGGCCTCAGATGGCCCTCCACTCGACGCTCGCCTGCTACGTCTCGGTCGGCTTCCTGGTCGCCGGCGTGTACGCCGTCGCGATGCTGCGTGGGCGCCGCGACCCGTACGTGAAGAGCGCCCTCTCGCTCGCGATGGCGCTCGGCACGCTCGCCGCGGTGCTGCAGCCGCTCTCCGGCGATCGCGCCGCCAAGGCGGTCGCGGTGAACAACCCGGCGAAGCTCGCCGCCATGGAGGCGCACTTCGAAACCGCGCGCGGCGCGCCGCTGCTGATCGGTGGCGTCCCCGACCCGGCCCACGAGCGCGTCGACTTCGCGCTGCGCGTCCCGCGCGCGCTGAGCTTCCTCGCGCACGGCGATCTCGACGCGGAGGTCATCGGCCTGCACGACGTGCCGCTCGACGAGCGCCCGAACGTCCTGATCTGCCACTTCGCCTTCCAGGTCATGGTCTTCGGCGGGATGGGCTGCCTCGGCGCAGGGGCGCTCTACCAGCTGGTGCGCTGGCGCACGCGCAGGCGCGCCCGAGCCGCGGGTGGCGCGTCGCGCCCGCTCCCTCCGCGTTGGCTGCTGTGGGTCGTCGCGCTCGCCTCGCCGCTCGGCGTGCTGGCGCTGGAGGCCGGGTGGATCGTCACCGAGGCCGGGCGCCAGCCCTGGGTCGTCTACCGGATCCTGCGCACGCGCGACGCGGTCACGCCGGTCGCCGACGTCGCGCTGACGTTCTGGGGTTTCGGCGCGCTCTACGTCGGGCTCGCGCTCGGGCTGATCGTGCTGCTGCGGCGCCTCGCGCACGACGACGTCGATCACGAGGCGGCCGAGCCGGCGCCGGCGCGCGCGCCGAACGCGCCGCACGCGACGCGGAGTGGAGCGTGAGCCGATGACGCTGCCGTCCGCCGCCGAGGGGTGCGCCGCCGCGCTGGTCGGCGCGCTGGTGCTCTACGCGATCTTCGGCGGCGCCGACTTCGGCGGGGGCGTGCTCGATCTGCTCGCGCGCGGGCCGCGCAAGGCCGCGCAGCGCGCGGCGATCGAGCGCGCCATGGGGCCCGTGTGGGAGGCGAACCACGTCTGGCTGATCTTCGTGATCGTGCTGCTGTTCACCGCGTTCCCGGCCGCCTTCGCGGCGCTGTCGATCGCGCTCTACCTGCCGTTCCACGTCGTGCTCCTCGGCATCACGCTGCGCGGGGCCGCCTTCGTCTTTCGCCACTACGCGCCGCGGCGCGCGCCGTTCGACGCGCACGCGCGGCTGCTCGGCGTCGTCTTCGGCGCCGCGAGCGTGGTCACGCCGCTCGTCCTCGGCGCCTGCCTCGGCGTCGTGTCGTCGGGGCGCATGCGGGTCGACCTGGGCGCCGCGGACGGCGGCGTGCTCGTGCGGTTCGAGGGGAGCGCGCCGCTGCTCGCGCCGATCGCGATCGCGACCGGGCTCGCCGCGCTGTCGCTCTGCGCATACCTCGCGGCGGTCTTCCTGGTCGTCGAGACGCAAGGGGCGCTGCGCGAGGATTTTCGGCGTCTCGCGCTCTCGCTCGCCGGCGTGGTGCTCGTCGGCGCCGTGGTCACGCTTCCGCTCGCCGCGCGCGAGGCCCCCGCGCTCCTCGCCGGGCTGCTGCGTCCGCGCACGCTGCCGATCGTGCTCGGGGGCTCCGCCGCGGCGCTCGTCTCGGCGGGCGCGCTGCTCGCGCGGCGGCCCCGTCTCGCGCGGCTCGCGGCGAGCGTCGAGGTCGCGTCGCTCGTCGTCGGCTGGGCCTCGGCGATGTACCCGTGCGTGATCTTTCCAGACGTGACGCTCGCGAACGCCGCCGCCGGCGAGTCCACGCTGCGCTTCGTCCTCGTCGCGTTGCCCTGCGGCGCCGCGCTGCTCGTCCCCTCGCTCTGGCTGCTCTTCCGCGTGTTCCGGCCCATCCCGACGGGGCCCTCGGCGCGCGCGGAGGCTCGAGGCCCCGTCGGCGAGTGACGGCCGCCGGGCGCGCGCGAGGCGTCCCACGGTCCCACGCTGGGAATCTCGACGGGCGTTGGACCGTCCGAGCTCGACCATGCATCGAAGCACGATGCTCGACGCGTCCTCCGGTACCGGCCTTCGACGACTGATCCTGGCGCTGGCCGCCGGCGCGGTCGCGCTCGCCGGGTGCAGCTCCTCCAGCGGCGGCGGCACGGTCGGCGCGGACGACTCCGGCGCGGCCGACGCGCTGCCCGATGCGCCGTCCGACGTGAGCGACGCGGACGCCACGCCGGACGGCGCCGAGCCGCCGTGGAGCGGCACGACCGTCGAGCCCGGCTGCACGGTCGACGGCTGCGTGCGCGCGCTGAAGGCCAACGGCGGCTACCCGAAGGACTTCCTCGCCACCTTCGCCGCGGCCGACGCGCACGTCGACAACGGCATCGCCATCTACCTGATCACGTACTGGAGCGACGGCGACGAGATCACCGGCTCGGTCTACGTGCCCGACTCGACCCCGCCCGCCGGGGGCTTCCCGGTGGTGGTGATGAACCAGTTCACCAGCGGCGTCGGCGCCGCCTGCGCCCCTTCGGCCGGTCAGCTCGGGATCGGCGTCGCGTCGTCCACCGCGCTGCGCGGCATCCTCACGATCGTCCCCGACGCCACCAGCTACGGCCCCGATCACCTCGGCGTCTACCTCGCGGGGCCGCCCGCCGGGCGCGCCGCCATCGACGCCGCGCGCGCCGCGTTCCACCTCGGGCCGGCGATCGGGCAGCCGGTCGCGCGCCGCGCGGTGATCGCCGGCCTCTCGCAGGGTGGGCACAGCACGATGTCGGCGGCCACCCAGCTGCCGACCTACGCGCCGCAGCTCGAGATCCGCGGCTTCGCGGCCGTCGCGCCGCCGGCGAACTTCCGCGTCGGCGCCAACGCGATCTTCGCGCAGGGCAAGGGGTTCGGCGTCTACGTGGCGATGCGCATGTACACGTGGCAGCGCTACTACGGCCTCGCCGGCGATCCGGTCTTCAAGGAGCCGTACGCCTCGCAGGCCGACGCGTGGCTCACCAACGAGTGCGTCTTCGACGGAGCCACCGGCAACACGGGCACGCTCGCCGCGCACTGGCCCACGGATCCGACCCTGGTGATGACCGACTCCTACCTCGCGATGGGCAAGTCCGATTCGTGGACCGCCGGCTGGCGCGCCGCGTACGACGCCTCGCAGCCGATCCCGAAGGGGCTCACCAAGCCGATCGTCATCTTCCAGGGGACGGCCGACACGACCGTCCCGCAGGCCGACACCGACGCGTACGTGGCGCAGCTGAAGGCGGGCGGCGTGACGGTCGACTACCGCCTCGTCGCGGGCGCCGACCACGGCTCGACGGCGCTCAGCGCGTTCACGGTGTCGCAGCCGGGCAACGAGGACGCGGTCACCTGGATCCGCGCGCAGCTCGCGCCCTGAGAGACTGTGAAGCAGTCTCTCCGGTGGGGTGGGGCCCCGACGAATCGCATTCGGCGGGGCGGGGCGGTGCCGACCTCCCTGGTGGGCAGTGAAGAGCGCGGGCGCTTTCCCGCGCTCTGAGCACGCCCTCGCGCGCGTCCGGGCAGCGGCGGAGCGCGCCAGCGCGAGCCGAGCCATCCGCTCCTTCTCGCTCCTGAGAAAAGCGGCCATCCTCCGCCGATGCCCGCTTCGAAGGACTGGAAAGAGACGCTCGGCGCCGACGAGGACGCGCGCTTCACCGCGCACGCGGAGAGCCTGCGCGCCATCCAGCGCGCGGTCGCCAAGGGGGCGCGGCCGAGCCGCGCGCTGCACGCGAAGGGGCTCGCGGGGCTCGAGGCGACGTTCGAGGTGCTCGACGGGCTGCCGAGCGAGGTGGCGCAGGGGCTGTTCGCCAAGCCCGCGACCTACGCCGCGTACGTCCGCTTCTCGAACGGCGCGAGCGTGCGCCAGCCCGATCGCAAGGGCGACGTGCGCGGCGTCGCCATCAAGCTCCTGGGCGTCGAGGGCGAGAAGCTCATCCCCGGCCTCGAGCGCGCGACGACCCAGGACTTCCTGATGATCAAGACGGCGGCGACGCCGTTCCGCCACGTCGACGAGTTCGTCGCGCTGGTGGTGGCCGCGCAGAATCCGCTGCTCCTGCTGCCGCGGCTGATCGGCCGCCTCGGGCTCGGGCGCGCGCTCGGCATCCTGCCGAAGCTCGCCAAGGGGCTGGGGCAGCCGATCGCCTCGCTCGCGACCACGCGCTTCTACAGCGCGCTGCCGATCCAGTGGGGGCCGTACGCCGCGCACTACTCGCTCGTGCCGACCGCCGCGCCGCCGGCCGGGGCCAGGACGCCCGCCGATCTCGGCGCCGAGCTCGCCGAGCGGCTGCGCGCCGAGCCGGTGACCTACGACTTCGCCGTGCAGCTCTACGTCGACGACGTGAAGACGCCGATCGAGGACGCGTCGGTCGAGTGGCTCGCCGAGGACGCGCCGTGGATCCACGTCGGCCGGCTGCGGCTCGCCCCGCGCGACGCGCGCTCGGCGCGCGCGGAGGCGATCGCCGAGCGCGTCGAGACGCTCTCGTTCGACCCCTGGCACGCGCTGCGCGAGCACCGCCCGCTCGGCAACATGATGCGGGCGCGGAACGTCGCGTATCGGCTCAGCACCGAGGAGCGCAAGGCCGCCGGCGAGCCCGAGGGGCGCGAGATCGCGTGAGCGCGGTCAGTCGATCTTGAACGAGCGCGTGCAGGTGGTGAGGCCCGGCACCTTGCGCCACGCGGCCGCGCGCGCCTGACGGAGCACGCAGGCCTCGACGCCCGGCTGGCGCGGCTCGCTGTCGGCCGTGACGCCGATCAGGTGCCCGTTCTGGATGGCGAGCTTGACCGAGACCTTCCCCTGGACGCCGCAGTCCATCACCAGCGTCGGGGTGATCGGCTTGCCGCACTCGCTCGGCGGCAGGATCTCGTCGTTCAGCCCCGAGGTCGCGTGGCCGAGGGCCTCTTCGTAGGAGCCGGGCGCGCTCGTCGGCGCGGTCGCGGTCGCGTCGTCGTCGGGCGCCGGCGCGGCCGCCTTCGCTTCGGCGCGGGCGTGGCGCTTGGCGGCGCGCGCGTGCGGCACGTACGCGTCGTCGTCGCTCGCCGTCTCGGGGGAGGGGAGGGGGGCGCTGCCGCAGGCGCAGAGCAGCAGCGCGGCCAGCGCGGGCAGCGCGCGCGCGGCGAGCGCGAGCCGCTCCGTCCGCCCGGTCCGCCCGGTCTGAATCAACCATCGCACGCCAACGCTTCCCACCATCGTCGTCTGCTCCTCCGGCCCGCCCGCGCTACGCCGCGCGGTGGAGGGCCGAAGCTAGCTCGCCCACGAGGGGCGACGCCCGTCGCGCGCGGCGAGGGCCGTCCACGCGCGCAGCTTTCCATGCGTCCGTGCGCGCGCTTTCCAGCGGCACGCGAGCGAGCTCCGCAACGCTCCCGACGCGCGCGACGAAGGCTTCAGGGCCGCTCCAGCGCGCGCACGCCGAGGCCGAGCGCCACCGACGTGAGCGCCCCGCCGCTGCGGATCCGCTCCTCGCCGAAGCGGCGCGCGAAGGCCCGGTGCACGGCGGGGACGAGCGAGGTGCCGCCGGTGGTGAACACGCGATCGACGTCGCGCGGCGTGACGCCGGCCTTGGCGAGCGTCCGATCGACCGCCGCCTCGATCGCCCCGAGCGGCCCCTCGATCCACGCCTCGAGCTCGCTGCGCAGGAGCCTCGCGCGCACCGCCACGGGCTCGTCGACGAAGGCGAGATCGGCCTCTTCGCTCGCCGAGAGCGCGACCTTGGCCCCCTCGACCGCGCGGTACATCGTGAAGCCGAGATCGCTCTCGACGACGTGGATCAGCGCCGCGATCGCCGCGGGCTTTCGCGACAGCCGGCGCAGGTCGTTCAGCAGCGAGAGCGTCTCCTTCGTCTTCAGGAACGACAGGTGGTGCCAGCGCCGGAGCTTGCCGAAGAGCCAGCTCGGCACCTCCATCGTGCGCCCCGTCGCGAGATCCTCTGGCGTCGCGAACTGCGGCTCGAAGCGCGTCCCCTGGCCGAGCGCCGGGGCGATCACGCGGTCGACGATGGCCGCGTCGAAGGCGTCGCCGGCGAGCCCGACGCCGTCGGTCGCGAGCACGTCGGCCAGCCCCTCGCGGCCCGCGCGGTCCTCGCGCTCGAGGCGGCGTCGCCGGCGCTCCGGGCCGACGTGCACGAGGCAGAAGTCGCTGGTGCCGCCGCCGAAGTCGGCCACCAGCACGAGCTCGTCGTGATCGAGCGTGCGTTCGTAGTGGGCCGCGGCCGCGATCGGCTCCGCTTCGAAGGCGACGTCGTCGAACCCCGCCGCGGCGAGCGCGGCGCGCAGGCGGCCGACCGCGTACTCGTCGTCGGCCTCGCTCTCGGCGCCGACGAAGCGCACCGGGCGCCCGACCACGGCGCGACGGCCGAGCGGACCGACGCGCGCCTCGGCCTCGGCGCGCAGGCGCAGGAGGAACGCCGCGATCAGGTCCTCGAGGGCGAACGGGCGCCCGAAGACCTGGGTGCGCAGGAACGTGCGGCTCGACAGGTGCGATTTGAGCGACTGCACGAGCCGGCCGTGGCCGTCGCCGTGCAGGTAGCGCGCGATCGCCTCCGGCCCTGCGAAGGCCGTCGCGCGGCCGCGCGCGTCGGTCTCGTGGGGGTCGAAGAAGAGGATCGATCGGTAGGTCGAGGTCTCGCCCGCGCCGTCGGGGAGGGGGAAGCGGACGAGCGCCGGCTCGCCCGCGCCGGCCCCGCCGCTCTTCGAGTCCTCCGCATGCTCCGCGCGCTCCGCGATCGCGATCGCGCTGTTCGTCGTGCCGAAATCGAGCCCGAGCACCCGCATCGGCGCACCTTGCTGGGGAACGTCCCCGCTTCGCAAGCGCTGCCGTGCGCGACGACGCAGCGCTTGCATGGTCGTGGGCTGCGCGCAGCGGGCACCGATCGCGCGCCGCACGGGGAACGGGAGCCGGGCGCGGGCGCGTCGTCGCTCCCGCCGCTGTCGGTGCGGCCGTTGCACCTCCCAGCCAGCATGACGTTGCACCAGCCCGACGAGCCGCCCCCTCGTTGGCGCCCGATTCACGTCATCGCCGGGGTGGTGCTGCTCGTGCTGACCGGCCTCGGCGTGTTCGCCGTCACCCGGGCGGTCCGCGACCGGGCGATGCCCGTGCGCCCGGGGACGGAGCTCGGTCCGTTCGGCGGCGGCCGGTAGCGAGCTCGGGCCCGCGCCCGCGCGCCGTTCGGCCGCTGCTCGGCGACGCTCGCCAAGGCTCAGTCCTCGTCGGACTCGTCCTCTTCCGAGACCACGGCCCCCTTCGCGTCGCTCACGGCGACGTGCAGCGGGCTCTTCTCGCCCTTCCAGGCGGCGTAGCCGAAGGAGAGCGACTGATCGCCGGCGACCGCGACCCCCTTGTGCTGGAAGGTCTGCGTCGCCCCCTTCGCGTCGTAGCGCACGAGCTTCACGGTGAGCGTCGGCTTCGCGGCCCCTTCGCCCTTCACCTTGACGCCGAAGGTCCCCGTCTTCAGGTCGATCGAGAGCTCGACGGTCTGCCCCGCCGACTCGCCGGCGACCTTGACCTCGAACTCGTAGTCCGCGCCGGCGGTGTCGATGTCGACCACCAGCGTCGGCGTCTCGGCCTTCTTGGTCGCGTAGGTGATCACGCTGCCGTCGGCCGAGAAGTCGATCTCGTCCTTCTGGCCGGGCGAGAGCGCGACCCCTTCGACGCCGAGCGAGTAGCCGTGCCCGAAGAGGTGCACGTCCGACTCGGAGGCCTTCTTGAGCGAGCCGCCGTCGAGCGTGACCTTCAGCTTCTTGCCGGCCGGCACGTAGTAGATCGGCTCGTCCTCCTCCGCCTCGTCGGCGGACTTGTCGGCGGCGAACGACGCGCCCGCGATCTCGCTCACGAGCTTGCCGTCGACGTAGCCGAGGCGCTTGCCCGCGTCGTCGGTGATCAGCAGATCGGCGTCGCCGTCGAGCGTGATCTCGCGGAGGCTCGCGGCCGCGCTCGGCGCCGCGCCCTTCGCGCCCTTGTCGCCGCCGGCCTCCTCCTCGACCGTGCCGCAGAAGTGGCAGATCAGCTTGCCCGTCCGCACGCTCGTCGGCGCGAGGGTCAGCGTCTTGGTCTCGTTGTCGCCCTTGTACGCGTGCTCGTCGGCGGCGGGATCGGCGGCGGTCGTGTACGACCAGGTGTTCGCCTTCTTGTCGACGACGATGTGCTTCTCCTCGGCCGGGTAGTTGTTGTCGTAGTGCATGATCCACACGACGTCGTCGCCCTTGTCGACGACCGCGTAGGGCGTGGTCGCGTGCCCCATCTTGTAGCCGGGCGCGTAGATGCCGAGCGTGTACGTCTCCGCGGCGACGCCGCCCTTGAACGACGCGATCAGCTTCTCGACCACCTGCTCGGGCGACAGGGTCTTGTCCTCCGCCATCGCCATGGGCGGCACGGCCTGCGTCACGAACCAGTACGCGATCTCGCGCTGCAGCCGCTCGTTCCCCTTCAGATCGAGCTCGGGGACCGTCGGCGCGCCGAACAGCTTCGGATCGATCTGCCCGCGCTCCATCAGCAGCGAGAGCGCCGCGAACCCCTCGCAGTGGCCGCCGCCCATCGACTTGTTCTGGCGCTCCATCCACTGCTCCGCGACCGGCGTGAGCGTGCACTTGTCGCCCTCGACCGAGACGCAGACCTGGTCGCCGAACATGCGGCGCAGCTCGATGGCCGTGAGGTTCGAGACCCCCTTGAGGTTGCCGTAGTTCTGGAACTTGAAGCCGCTGGCCGCCGGCTTGAAGTCGCTCGCCGGCCGGGTCGCCGCCGGGAGCTCGTGCGTCTTGATGACGACGCCGCCGGGCTCGCCCAGCGCGCCCCCTCCGGCGCTCTCGTTGCCGCCGATCGAGAGGCCCTTGCTGGGGGCCGGGCTCGCGCTCGAGGTCGCGGCAGGCGTCGCGCCCTGCGGCGTCTCCTTCTTTCCGCAGCCGACCGCGGTCGGGACGAGGAGCGCACAGAGCACGAGGTGGGTCGTTCGCATCGGGCGATGCTACCAGCCCTGCGCATCCACGGCTGGGCCGGCGTACACCGGTGGTCGGACCGCCGACGCAGGTGGCGCGCGGTGTCGTTCGCCAGTTCGAGCGCTCACCCCGCGCGGTGGCGGGTCAGCCCATCGGGGAACCCGAAGGTGACCGGGTCGCGCGAGGCGTCGAAATCGCAGAACCGCGGCCGCTCCCCCGGCGCGACGTCGGTCGCCTTGCCGAAGCAGTAAGGGCACTCCGCGTGCTCCTCCGCCGTGCGGGTGCGCGCGAGGCGCGGGCAGTGGACCGAGAGCTCGAGCACCATGAGGCCGTTTCTCCCCTCTTCGCCGCGTCGCGAGGGCGACGCGAGGCCAGCGTCCGCCCGAGCGAGGACGCCGTCCAGTCGCGCGTTCGCGTCGTACGCGCGCGGGGTATCAGCGCGCGTGCGGGGTCGTCGGACGCGCGCCGGTACGCGCCGCTACGCGTAGCTCGGTCGACTGGGGCGGCTCGGTCGACTCGGGCGGCTCGGGCGCGCCTGCGGATCGCGCAGCTCGTCGAGATCCGCGAGCGGCTCCGAGAGGCGCGTGAGGTCGCGTGCGTCCACGTGCCGCACGGGGCCGAGCTCGCGCGCGCGCTGGGTGAGCGCGCCCTTGATGATCTCGAGCGCGTGGCCGAGCGGCCCTGCGGTCGGCTCGAAGTACTCGGCGTGCAGCGGCTCCAGGCGCAGCAGCAGCAGGTGCGGATCGTCCGGGCCCGAGAGCCACGGCGACATCGAGGCGCGCCAGAGCGCGCGCGCCTGCTTCGGATCGCGCACCAGGCGCACGCCGCCCGAGACGCTGATCCACGCGCGGTCGCGCTCGCGGAAGAAGACGCACGCCACGCGGGCGTCGCGCGCGAGCTCCTCGACCTTCGGCGCGTCGTCGCGGGTCGCGAACCAGAGCCCATCCTCGCTGCGCAGCAGCTCCATCGGCCGCGCGCGGGGGAAGCCGCTGGCGTCGTGCGTGACGAGCATCGCGGTGGGGAACTCCGCGAGCGCCTCGCGCAGCTCGTCGAGGCTGCCGGGGACGTCCAGGGTCGGGGGCGGTTGGGGGCCGAGGGTTGCCATGCCTCGCTCGATGCCCGCTCGGGGCGAGTCATCGCGCGGCGCGAGCACCCCTCGTTCGCCGGCGCCGACGCCGAAGCCGACCACGACGCGGGGGCCTACGGCGCGACCGCGTACTCCGCCCACAGCGCGCCGCGCAGATCGCCCGTCTTGTAGCCGGTGGCCGCGTCGCCGGGGTACTTGGACGCGAGCACCGCCTTCACGCCGGGGAGGATCGTCGCGGGGTCGCCGTGGCAGCCGAGGCACGCGCTCTCGATCCCGATCGGCCGCAGCACGTGCGCGACCTTCCCCTGCTTCGTGTCGACGATCTCGCGCACGCCGGTCACGCCGCCGACGCCGCGCGTCCCCTGCGCCTTCAGCCAGGCCGCGACCCACTCCGGAGGCGCGTCCTTCGGGTTGCGCAGCCTCACCGACGCGCGTCCGACCGTCACGCCAGTCTCCTTGCGCACCTCGGCGACGACGTTCTGCGCCTCGCTCGAGCACACGTCGACGGCGCCGACCGTGCCGCCGACGTCGAGTGCGTCGCGCAGCTTCGATTTGAGCGTGGTGCCGAGCTTCATCGCCGCGAAGTCCGCGCGCGCGAGCGGCTCGGTCGGGAGCGGCGCGCTCGAGGGCGCCACGCTCGCGGAGGGGGCCGCCGACGCCGACGCCAGCGCCCAGGACGACGCCGGCGCGCTCGGCGCGCGCTGCGAGCCGGAGGTCGCGCCCGCGGTCGTGCTGGTCGCGCTCGTCGTCGCGGCGCCCGGCTCGCTGCGGCGCTCGCCTTCGCCGCGGCAAGCGACGAGCAGCAGGCACGCGATGAGCAGCGACGAAGTCCGGATGGCGCGCATGGAAGAGCTCCTTTCGCGCGAAGGCGCGACGTTGCGCATCGCTTACGGAGCTACGTGCCTCGCGTCCAGCGGCGGCGGCTCGTCCTCGCGCGCGGTTTCGGCGGTACCTAGGGAGGGGATGCGAGCGAGCGTGGCGGTTCGCGAGGGGCTCGGCCGGGGCGCGCGGCGCCTGGATCGCTTCGAACGGCGGCCGGGCGTCGCTCGTCCGCTCAGGCGCGCCTGGCGATGCGCTCGCGCGCGAGCTCTCGCGCGACGTCGAAGGGGCGGCGCCCCGTCTCCGCCGCGCGGCCGAGCACGGAGGTCACGGTCGCGCCGATCGCCTCGAGCAGCGGCGCGCGATCGGCGAGGCCGAGCACCGACGCGCCGATCCCCTCGATGACCCCGCCCGCGCTCGCGACGAAGTCGGGCACGACGACGAGCCCGCGCCGCGCCAGCTCCTCGAACGCGCCGTCGTCGACGATCGGGTTGTTCGCGGCGCCGCAGAGGATCCGGCACGGCAGCGTCGAGGCGACCGCGCGATCGACGACCTCGCCCTTCGCGCAAGGGACGAACGCGTCGCAGGGCGTGCGGGTCGCCTCGCCCGGCGGGATCACGCGCGCGCCGGTGCGCCCCGCCACGTCCGCGACACGCGCGGCGTCGACGTCGCAGAGCGTGAGCCGCGCGCCCGCCTCGGCCAGCCGCTCGGCGATGCGCCCGCCCACCGCGCCGACGCCTTGCACCACCACGTCGAGC